>NZ_PDZH01000009.1 GCF_002735695.1 Chitinimonas sp. BJB300 | reverse complement strand
TGAATGCCTGAGCATCAAGACGCAGAAGAACCCATTCGCACTTTGCCGCAAGTTACTGATCAACGCCTCCCGCGCGGCTTATGATCAGTTACAGCTGCTTCTCGCAGCTACTGCGTAACATCAGTTATTGATATCAGCGCCGGGAAATGCTGAATAAATATTTGGCTAAATAATTAAAGTGGTATACACCATTTGAGGGATGCCTGACTCCGACTCGCCTACTACAATGCGCAGCCCTGCAGACAAGCCCAGCTTGGTCCGCTTTGTGGGTTGCAAGGTCTTGCGCATACAGGTTGCTAAACGCTACCCAGCAAGTCATTTATTCAACAGGCATCTTTCTGATCGCGTCAAATCTGCTGATTTCCTTGTACTGAACAGCGCAGTTTTTCTTTGGAAGTTTATTATTGGATAGGTAGTTCAGCCGGCGCTCTTATTTTTTAAGAGCGCCGGTTTATCAATATGTCTGCAAGGATGTGGCGATGGATCGCAATGATTTATTAACCGCAACCCGTATCGAGTTCCTGAATGCTTTTTCCAAAGCGTTTGCGGAGCTCGTGCCGCAGTGTGTAGAGCGCATGTTTTATCGGGCAGATCATTCTGCCTCCTCGCGCGATCAGCGCCGTCTGCTGGATGCGCGTGCCATATTGCAAAATCGCAGCGACGAGTTAATTCGAAGCGCAAGCAATTGCATGGAACAGTTGCTTAACCGTAGTTTTCGTACGGCTTACAGCACGTTTCGTCCCCACTTTCCGGCCGGGCATGACGCCACCGGTACGCTTAGCTTGGTTGATGCCTCTGCCTTCGAAGGCGAGCTGAAGGTGGATGACATCACCGTACGCTATCGCAATGCGGCCGATGAACAGTTGCGCGACTTGAATATCCGCGTTGCCATATTGTTTGAGCAGGATGATATCAAGGAGCGCGAAAATCCTTTCCGCCCGTATTTATTTTCGCGCTGCATGATCAATATGGTCGAGCAGCTGGGCATTGTCCAAGAGTTGGGCGATACCCTGGTCGAGCAATTTCGCGATGATCTGACGGAAAAAGTCATTGCCATCTACGCACGGTTAAATGCATTGCTGGCCGAGCACGGTATTGCCGCGCAATTACGCATGGCAATCAAGCGCGAACCATCGCCGCATTCGACCGGTGTTTTCCAGGCCCGGGAGTTGGCGGCAAATGCTGGCTTTAATGATGTGGTTGATGCTGCGGTAACAAGCGCTGCAGGGGTTATGCCCACCGATCGGCACACCGTGCAGGCCTCAGCTGATATGCCTTTGCATAACTTCATACCGCAGCCGCCTGCATCTATGCCCAGTACAGCCGCTGCGCGTGGGGCGGGTCGGGCGGGGCAGATATTGGACTGGTTGCGTCAGAGCACCGCCGGTGCAGAGGAGATACCGCTGACCGATGCGCAATTGGGTGGGTATGTGGCTTCTTCAGCAACCAATCGAGATGGCCCCGTCAGTATGGGCGAGCATGGCTTGGGGGCATGGTTGTCCGGGTTTGAGGCGGTGGGTACGACGCTACGACAGTTTTTTTCGCCTGCGTCACCGGTACGGGCTACACCCATCAATAGCTTGCTGGCGCGATCAGTACAGCATCTGCAGGAAAGCATTCCCAGTGCGGGCGATATGCAAACCGCCGATGGCAGTCTGCGCAATCTCATCTTGGAGCAACGTCCCGATCTAGGCGAGAAGACGAGCGATGTCAGTGAGGAAATGACCATCGACATCGTGGCCATGTTATTTGAATTCATCCTGCGGGATGGTCAAGTGCCAGCGGAAGTACGTGCGCAGTTAGGGCGGTTGCAGTTTCTGGTGCTGAAGCTTGCGTTGCAGGACCCGACCTTGCTTACCCAGAAGCACCATCCAGCTCGGATGTTGGTCAACCGGATTGGTTCTATTTCTTTGGGTTTGCAACAGTCTGGCGCACATGGCGAACGTTTCATTGCCGAAATCCAGCGCATTATTGAACAGCTTCTGGGCACTGCCGATATTCAGCCTGCGTTGTTTTCACAAATGCTGGATGAATTCGATGCCTTTATTGCGCATGAATTACGGGCGGCGGATGAGCAGGTAGAGCGTGCCGTGCGGGTATTGGAGAGCGCTGAAAGCAATACGTTGCGATTTGCGCGTACCACGGCGGCGATTGCCGAAGCGCTGTCCGGCTTGATTTTGGACCCGTATCTGCATGACTTTCTGGTGAATGGTTGGGCCCAGGCGATTGAGCGCGTAGACCGGCAGGATGCGGCAAAAGCTAAACGTTATCGTGAATTGGTGCCGGATCTGATCTGGAGCATTGTGCCTAAGGTCAGCAAGGAGGAACGAAGCCAATTTTTGGCGCATATACCATTGATGCTTGGCTTGTTGCGCGAGGGGTTGGCCATGACGGCCTGGACGGCGGAGCAGAAGCAGGAATTGCTTGCATGGCTGATGGATTCGCACACGCATGCATTAAGCGCTACGTCGGTAGCCTTTGCCGTCCCATCCCTTGCCGATATGCGCGCCCGTTTCCGCGATTTCATTGGCGGCCAGGAGACGGTTGCCTTTATCAAGCCCAACCAGCCCCATGGCCTGAATCGACACATGCTGGATGAGGCAATCTACGAGATCGAAGCCGAGTTGAATTTGATTGATCGCGTCCTGGCGGTAGGGGATAGCCCGGCAATTGAGGAGCCACCGCTGTTTGTTGAAGATGAAGCGGACCGCGGCAAGTTGGAGCGTGCCGAGACTGGCACCCAGCAGGTGTTGGCACAGCTACGCAGTGGTGTTGCAATCGAAATCAACTTGAACGGCAAACCAAGCCGCGCCCACCTCAACTGGATCAGCCCGACTGCTTCAAGCCTTGTCCTGAGTATCGATGGCGATGACAAACCTTCGGCATTGAGTGTGCGATTGTTTCAGCGCTTGCTGGAAAATGGACGCGCCCACTTTCTGGAAGCCGAACCGTTGTTTGAGCGAGCGGTGCAATCCTTGCTCCACTCGGCCGATCGGCTGGATAGCTTGGACCCGCAAACTGCGGTCAAGTTGGGCATGGCTGCCTAGGTATTCAGTCGGCAGATGGATGGTTCCATCTTATCCTTGGAATGGCAGGGTACCCGGGATAGTTGATGCCCACTCTCCCCACCCATTTGCCGTCGGTCGTAGAGTGAGGCCGGTCAGGTTTTAAACGCTGCGATCTGACCCCGCAGGCCCAGGCTCGCCCGCTCAAGCTCACCGGTTGCCAGCTTGATGTTCCGCATGTTGAGGAGGTTGTCGCTGGCCGCTACCTTGATCTGGTGGATCGTCACTGCAATCTGGGCGATCCCCGTTGCCTGCTGCATGGCATGGACTGCTACTTCCTTCGCAGTTCCAGTATTGGACTCGACGACTTCCGCTATGCGTGTCAGGGCTACGCTTGCAGCTTCCGAGCGGTTAACGCCGCGGGTAATGGCTAGGTTGCTCTGTTCCGCCGCATCAACCAGGCCAGCAATCAGTCGCTGCATCTCGGCAAGAATCGTCCGCACGGTCTGTACCGCCTGTTTGGATTGACTAGCAAGACTGCGTATCTCGGCGGCGACAGCGGCGAAGCCTAGACCATGCTCATTGGCGTGTGCTGCTTCCAGGCTGGCATTCACGGATAGAATGGCAGATTGTTCGGCAAGGTGATTCACGGCACTGGCGATCTCGCCGATGGACAAACTCCTTTCTGTCAGTTTCGCCGTGCGATCAGCCAGCACTGCCATGCAACTCTGTACCTCATACATGCTGGCGGAAGCATCATGCACTGCCGCCTTGCCTTGCTGCGCTGCTTCGGTTGACATCGCAGAACGGTAAGAGACGTCTTCCATTCGCTTGGAGGTTATTTCCGTGGTTTGGCGCAGCTCATCCACAGTGGTGGAGAGCTGCAGCGTTGCCGAAGCCGTTTCGTCGGCAGTACCGACAACCTGCTCGGTGACGAGTGATACGGTTGAAGCGACTTCGCTCATGATCATACTGCCTGAACGCAAATTGGCGACGGTCCCCTTCAGGTTCTCTACCATGGCGACAAAAGCGAGGCCCAGTTCATCTTCAGACGACAGCAGGCTGGGTTGGATATTCAATTCGCCGCGCGAGATCGCAGCCGCGGTTGATGCCTTGCCACGCAGGGAGGCAACCATCTCGGCGAAAACATGGCACAGTATGCCCAGCTCGTCCTGGCGTGGCCCGATGTTTAGTGACACCGAAAGGTCGCCTACGGCGATACGACGCGCCGCGGTTGCCAGTTCTTGTAACGGATGGGCGATGTTCCGGGTGATCAGCCAGGCGGCGAGGAACATCACCAATACCGCAAATGGAAGACCAAACAGCATGATCTGTCGTGTTGTTTGGATGCTTAGTTGGACCGCTGCACTGAGCGCCTGGCTGCGCATCACTTCATCCGCTTTCAAGGCGCTTATCACGCTGCGTATGGTATCCATATCGCGCTTTCCCCTGTTGGTCAGCACGATTGCGAGCGCCGGTTGCAGGCCGTTCTTCTGGCGGATGGCTACCGTTTCCTGCAATTCCGCAAGTTTGGAACCGATAGCTTGCCGCAACAGTTCCAGCCGTTGTGGCGGTACGGCGTTGTTCCTCTCGATAGCGAGGAATTTCAGCAATGCGCCGTCAATCTTCTGGGCAGCTTGCAAATAGGGCGCAAGGTAGCTGGTGTCCCCGGTAAGCAAAAAACCGCGCTGGCCAGTTTCCGCATCCTTGATGAGTGATTCCAAGTCATCTATCCGGCTTATCACCGCGAGCGTGCGATCAGCCAGTTGCTTGGCTTCAAGCAGATACGTCAGATTGAGATAGGCCGGCAGGCTGATGGTGATCAGCAATATCATGGCGATCAGGTAGCCGAGCGATATCTTGTGTCCTACGGTCCAGCGCATGCTTTTTCCTCCGACCGGCTTCGTTTTGCTTTTGTGAACTACAGCTGCTTTATGCAAGCCGGGACTGCAAATTCGGAAATCCACGGACTGATGCCGTACCACGCAATAGGGTACTTACTGGCGATGGGGCACCCGGGCATTGTCCAGTAGCGCGCGCATACGTGTTTCGGCCTGACGCAGCGCATCGAATGCCAATTGCTTCCCCAGTGCGGCGCCCAGCATGCCACTCAACAGCGTGAGCATTTGAACGTCTTCGTCATCGAAAACGTTGGTATTGCCCGAGACGACTTTCAGTACTCCGACCGCTTGGCCCATCTGAAAAAGTGGTGCGCAGACCATCGAGCCAACACCGACACGCTTGCACGCTTCCTTATCCACGCGAGGGTCGGAGTCGGCATTGTCGCACCGCAATACCTGGGCTGTTGCAACGCAGAGCCCAGATAAGCTCCCCTTACGCTTGAGCCGTACACCCACGTGAGGTGCAACGACACCGGTTGCACAGCGATACACCATGACATCTTCCTCGACCAACTCTACTACCGCACCGCTGGCACCCGTTAGTTCCTGCACCGTATTGGAGACGAGCTCCATGAATTGGTCGAGATCCTGGTCCGCTTGGGTGATGGCCGACTGGGTTTCGACAATTTGCTTTAACCGCTCCGTGTTGGCTTGGGCTTTGGGCATGGCTTTCCTCCTGGCAACTATCGCTTGGCAATGCTTTTGTGTACGAGGGAGGGCTTACCTGGCACCGTACAAACCCCGCATGCCGTAACTTTTGTGTACTTGGAATAGTAGACCGCGGGTGTGGTTCGCGCCGTATCAATGCGGTCTTTGGAAGGGTCTGCTCAAGCCGTGGATCGACATCAGGTTGGATATCGCTGAGGCTTAATCTCCTTGGGTGAGGTATTGGCTGCCCAGCAGACGACGGTGAATTTGGCGCCGCCCGACTTGAGTGAGTTCGCAGCTACCTTGCGTGCCTTGGCGCAAAGTTTCGATACAGGCTTGGTGCCGGTAGTGCGCGCTATGAATCACAAGGCACGGCTTGACCACGTTATCTGGGACCGGGTGCAGGTATTGAACGAGCAGCTGCAGGCCGTGGTGGGTAAAGTGGGTGCGCCTCAGGTGAATATCCGCTTCTGTACGGATACACCGTCGTTGGAGGACGAGCTCTGATGTCCCGCTGCTATCGCGGCGGCTAGCTCAATATGCCATGTGCGGCAGCCATGCCGCTGCGTATGGCCCCTTCCAAGGTAGCAGGGTAATCACTGGCGGTGTAGTCGCCAGCCAGCCACAGGGTCGGGTCGCTGGTGGTGTTTCCGGGGCGTTGCAGATTGGGGTAGCACGCGAAAGTGGCGCGTTTTTCTGCAATTACCCGGTGCCATAGCGGGGCAGGCAGGTTTGGCAAGCTGCGTTGAATCTCTTGCGCAACCGTGGTCGCCAATACATCCTGCGACCATGCCTCGTGTGGCCCTTCTGCACTCACGACGGCCGCCATCAGGCCATCCTGGCCACAGAGCAGACCACGGTCGAATAACCATTGTGTGGTGCTTCCTGCCATGCCCAGCATGGGCTTGGGTAGGTGCGTGCCGGCTGGGTAGCGCAGATAGACCGTATATATAGGCTGCCATGCCCAGTTTGCCAGCTGGGCCAATGGCGTGGCCAGTGCGGCAATGCCATCGGCCAACATGCCCAGCCGATGCGGGGGAAGGGCGATGACAACCTGCTGGAAAGGGAGCGTGCTGCGGTCAAGCTGCCAGCCGGCATTCGTCTTTTGCAGTTGTTTGATCATGGCTCCGGTATGGACTTTGCCGCCCAGCTGGCGCAGGTAGCGTGCTGCGGCGTCTGGGAAAACGGTGGACAAATCCACGCGCGGCAGCAGGAAGTCACTGGCAGCTCGGCTGGCTGCCAAGCTATCGCGCAGTACATTGAGCAGCACCTGAGCGCTGGCGGCGGCGATGGGGGTATTAAGCGCGGCCAGGGTCAGGGGTTCCCACAGACAGCGCACCAGTATTTTCGGTTGCCGGTTCGCCGCCAGCCATTGGGCCACGCTTTGGTCTTGCGCCAGCCGCCAGCCATTCAACCGGGCCTTGCCCATGAGCCGCACCGCAGCCCAGCGTTCTGCCCAGCTCAGCCCTTGCGCGCAGCATAGCCCGACCATGGTATGCATAGGCGCCGGCAGTCTTGGGCAAGCCAGTCGCATGGTGCGTTTTGGCCCTTCGAATACATCCAGCTCCATAGGGAGGCGGGCAAACACGTCCTGTTCGGCAACACCGGCTAGATGCAATAACCGTAATAGTTCGCGGTATGCGCCAATCGCCATGTGTTGACCATTGTCTAGCACCAGGCCTTCCACTTCGATACGTCTGGCTCGGCCGCCCAGAACCGGGCCAGCTTCAAATACTTCGACTTGTCGGCCGGCCAGCGCCAGCTCCATGGCAGCGGCCATGCCGGCGTAGCCGCCGCCGATAACAGCGACACGCACTAGATTTCTTCCCGGAAAATTTCCCGGTATAGCTCGGGGTAGCGTGCCAGCACCTGTCGTGCCCGGTCGGGTTTGATGGGGTGCAACGTGGTGATGAAATGCAAGTCGCCGTCCGGCTCGATGGCGACGAGTTCCAGAATAAAGAACAAGCGTCGTTCTGGCATGAAAAACAGCCAGGATGCCGAGCCATTGCCGTACTTGATAATATGGTTTTCTAACTCCAATAGGCGCTTCGAATTCTCGGCGCTATAGAGGAACAACTCGCTCGACCCATCCCCCCGCTCATAGTTGCGAGCGATGCGGAAGGTTTCCAGCGCTTGGCGCATCTTACGCCGCCGCACTGCAATACGATCGGCACGCCGCATTTCCTGCCAGCTGACAGCAATGATGGCGAAAATAACCAGCACGGCAAAGAACAGGAACCAAGGCGAGAAGGGGAGTTTGTCCATGGGCATCAGCCTAGGCGAACCACCAGGTTTTCCAGGCCAGCCACAGTTTGCGGATAGGGGTCAGGCTTAGTCGCTGATTCAGCACTTTGCCAGGGCCATCGGCCTTGATTTCTTCTAGGGTGGCGCGGTAGATGGCGGCCATGACAAGGCCGGCGCGCTGATGTTTACGGTCGGGTCGGGGTAGTATGGCAAGCGCCTCTTGGTAATAACCTTCTGCGCGTTCAATCTGAAATGCCATCAGTGACTTGAAGTTGTCGCTTTCGCGGTAGTGCTGGATATCGGCGGCGGGCACATTGAAGCGTTGCAGTTCGTCCACTGGCAGGTAGATGCGGCCACGGCGGGCATCCTCACCAACATCGCGGATGATATTGGTGAGTTGGAACGCCAGCCCCAGCTTTTCGGCATACACGTAGGTTTTATCGTCACTCACACCGAAAATACGCGCCGATAACAGCCCCACTACCGACGCGACGAGATAGCAATATTCCTGCAAATCCTTAAAACTGTTGTAGCGTGCTTGGGTGAGGTCCATCTCCATGCCGTCGATGATTTGCAGCAACTGCTCGCGCGGCAATTGTAAACGCGCCACGTGTGGCTGCAAGGCGCGTGTCACCGGGTGTTGGGGCGTGCCGGCGTACAGGTTGCCTACTTCACTGCGCCACCAGTTGAGTGTGGTGCGCGCCACATTTTCATCGTGGGTTTCGTCCACCACATCGTCTACCTCACGGCAAAAGGCGTAGAGCGCGGTAATGGCGCGGCGTGTTTCCAGTGGTAGGAAGCGGAAGCTGTAATAGAAGCTGGAGCCGCTCTGGGCGGCCTTGTCTTCGCAGTATTGATCGGGCGTCAAGTTGGGCCTCTGGTTTACAGCAGACGGGAACGGCGTAATTGTAACGTTTCCGTGGCTATATGGGCCCGATTTACCTAGGTGGATTTGCTGTGACTGATCCAGCTGACTCCGCTGATCACCAATCCCAAGCCCAACAACTGCGCCCAGGAGAACGGTTCTGCAAGAATCATCCAACCGAAGACGATGGTCAGCACAGGGCCGATGGTGCCCATGGCTGCAGCCTTACCAGCCCCCAGCAGCGCTACTGCACGGGCAGCCAACCAGATGGGCAGCACTGTCGAAAACAGTGCCATGGCCAATGCCCAGCCCCAGACAGCCAGTGGTAAGGTCATCAGGCTGCTGACGGGACGGACAAGCAGAAAATGCCCCAACACAAAACCGCTGGCCATGGCACCTGCCAGCCCGGCAAGCCGCATAGACCCGAGCTGCTTCACGTATCGACCGGTGCCCAGGTAGTAGGCAGAGAAGGTAAGGCTGGAGAGGAATACCCAGCCTGCACCGATCAACACTGCCATGCTGGCTTCGGTATGAACGAGGTCATGCCAAAAAGCGGCGAGCAGGCCCAGATAGGTGAGGACCATACCTACCCATAGCTTGCCGCTGATAGGTTTGCGATACCAGGCAGATTCCAGCAGCAATACCAGTGTGGGGTAGGTGAACAGGATGAGCCTCTCCAACCCGGCGGTAATGGTCTGCAGGCCGAGGAAGTCGAACAGGCTGGAGAGGTAGTAGCCCACCATGCCAAGCACCATCATGCCAAGCCAATCACGTCGTGATAGTGGTTCACCGCCGGCTTTGTGGATCAACCAGATAAAAGCAGGCAGCGCGAGCAACATACGCAGTGCCAAGAGGGTGATGGCATCGACAGGACCCGCCGCATAGGCGAGTTTGACGAAAATCGCTTTCAGCGAGAAACCCGCAGCAGCTAGCAGCGCCGCATTACGGCCATCCAGTAGCCAAGCCAAGACTTCTGGTTTTACGAAGGAGCTAGTATTAGGGGTTGAGGCAGCCATGGGTTTCGATATCTTCGTCAATGCCTTGGTATATGCCGCTATTGTCGTGATTCAGACACGATATGAGAATGCTTTATTCCTTGATTAGCCTTCGCAAATGACGAACCCTCTTTGTTTTGACTTGGCTGACGGAAGCTTTTTGTGGCTGTGCCCTTCGCTGAGCCGCTTTTTGAATGGCGCTGCTGCGTTGTTTGGGGGCAGTGACAGGCCTTAATCTGCGTATTTGCAGCCGAGCCACGCGTTTTGCTGCAATTGTCCGAGTTGTAGTGGCTGGTAGTCCCTATTTTTTATGTAATCCTTAAGTGACAGATAGCGCTGTGGCTTGCGGTACCTACTCATTGGCTTGCAAAGCCAGAACAATAGCTTTGTCAATTTTCTCTGCTACCTCTGCTAAATCACGTCTATCGCCGGAGTAATCAGTTTTATCTATCCATTCTTCCCGGCTTTTTTCTAATAACTTTATTACCGTAGTTCGATTATTTTCGGACATGATTCTATTTGCCGCATCTTCAATCTGGTCCCTTGTTATCTCAGTGCCTGAATTGTTTAATCGAATTAATTCTGCCTGTAACTCACTGGTTACTGCTTTTATCGCTTCCTTACGCAGTTCATGCTGGCTTCGCTCAAGAATGTTTGATTCTTCAGCATTCAGATTGGTCAAGACAACAGGCTGCTGCGCTAGTTTCCAATCCAAATTTTTTCTCGCCTCGATTAATGCGCTTTCTAATCGATGTGTATTCAGTTCCTTATGAATTTCATTAGGGTCTACTGAGATGTTGAGATAGGGCGCTAATAAACTCCAAAGAGGACGGGTAGCAAAAGGCGTCGTCACTCCAATTGCGAGTAAAGCGATGACACCAATGGCAATTAGGCCAGCCCCACCCGTTCCTATAATAAATCCAACTGTAGCACCAGCTATAGCCCCCACTGCCAGTGTTGACACCGCTGTAATCGCGACAAGCTTCACTTTGTCTAGCGGCGACGACTTACTCCACCACAAAGCAAGTTCGTTCCGATAACGCTGAAGAGCACCTAATTTCCCTGCTTCATAGGTATCTCGCACTATCGTGCCTACTTCGCGAATTGCTTGGCGCTGCAATATATATTGTGAAGCCTTCTTCAATCGATCAATTATGCCAGGGGATTGCTCATTAGATGTGCCCAACAAGGCGGAAATCAGAACTTCCATATCGCGATGTTTTTTGAGCACCTCTGAAAATTGTATTTCAGTATGCGTTTGCGCCATTCCAAAAACCCCCTGAATTGCCAATGCGGCGACGGAATTCACTCCCAAAGCGCCGCTAATGACGTTACCCAGCGTACCCGCTGCACTTATACTAGTTATCCCGTTGACCGTTCCAGCAATATAAGGGGCATAACCCGCAAAGTGTAGCAATGCCACCATGGCGGGTGGCATAGGCGTTATTTCTTTAACGCCTACTATAGGTGTACGAGTTCCGGATAGTGCATCGTTAATCAAGTTTGCAGTAGAACCACGGCTCCACGCTGTTGAAAATACCTCCTTAACTTGCGTGCTAAATCCAGCACCTACATTAGTCAATAAGCCAAATGAATGGGTCAGATTTTCACTTAGTGCCTGCATCTCACTAGGATGTGAAGTAGCCCATACCTTTAATTGATTTGGGCTAAATCCCAATTCTTCCAATAACGTACCCACGGGCTTAGATGTGTATCCTTTCAGCACGCTACCTAATTGTTCGTAGGCATCTTTAATTGTCATGCCTTGTAATGCCAATTGATGAGCCAGGATTAATTCCTGTGGTGACTCACGGTAGCTGCTAGACCACCAGCTGCGTGCAGGCAGCTTGCTTTCCAGCCACGCCGACCAACTAGCCTGCTCTGGATACCCATAACCAGACATTGCGCGTTGCTCTTCTCGTTGCAAAGCTAGCAATCCTACTTGAAACTCACAGTTGAGTTGGTCTATTAAGTCTCCACGCTTATATTCCTCTTTTGACAATTCACGAATTTTATCGGTGTTGTCTTTTAGTACTTTGACTCGAAGTTGGTACATTTCGTGATTGGTGGTCGATAAGCCTTGGATGATTTGCGACTGAGCACTTATTTTGGCCTGATCTACCTTTTTGTTTTGCTCATCCTGTAGCGTAGCGCTTGTTTTTAACTCCCTCACTAGAGTCAAATCATTCGAGGCAATTAAAATCTGCTTCAATATAGCCTGTTCAGCCTGCCCCATCTTTAATGCCATTTGTAATGGGTTGATTAGCTTGTCAACTGATATGCTTTGATCTTTGTCGTCTAAGCGTTTAATAACGCCACTCAACGCTTGGTTATAATTAGCTACTAGCTCAAACCGCTCAGTCAAGAATGCAGGATTCTGGTTGATTAGAGAAGATAAATCCTTCCTCGGGTCGACTGTATCTTCTGGAATGACATGCTGATCAAGCAGCTTTTGCTGTGCCTGCAAGCATTCCCGTGCCTGTAAACGTAACCGTATCAAATTAATAGTATCACTAGATTTTTCTAACGCAGAAAATTGGTCTAATGCGCCGTCTTGTAAATCAAGGTTATTGGGTTCGAAATTCTCTTCTTCAAAAGATAGTATGTCGTGCTTTTTAACCAGTTCGGAAGTTCTGGCTAACAGCATAAGATGACCATCCGTAAAATCGACTTGCCCATACTGTTGATAGTTTTCAGCATACTGTCGAGCAAGATCAACGGATTGAGAAATCGCTTCCTTTACTTCAATATTGTCTATGCTAAAAATGAAATTTTCATGGCCATTTACAGCATCGACTCGCATCAAACGATAATATTGTTCTAACTGCTGCACCAGTGTATTTCTATTCAACTCCGCCTTCTTGTAGGTAACCGAATCTTTATTCGACGAAATTTCTTCGTTTAACTTTGCAAGTACTCTTTCTCCTCCAGCAGCTAGTACATCAAGATATGCCGTGCCCAGCTTACTATTCTGCAGATCATGATAATTATCCGTTAATTGACTATAATATTCACCTGTATCGATAGACAACGACTTTTCTTGATCTTTTTTAAATGTCTCAAGCGACGGAGGTGGCTCAGGCATATTGGATGGAAGACTAGATAACGGATGAAATGCATTCAGCAATTCAATGGTTACATTGATATCTTTTGGAAATGGCACCCCATTCTTCATGAGACGCTCTAGCGCTTTAGGTACGTCACTGTCGTGAGATAGCTCGCACCTCAGTTGATGCAACCATAGTAAGTCATTGCCTAATAATTTGGGGCATTGTTGTGATACCTCTTCTTTTAGGTGAGCAATGGCTGTACGCAGCTGACTGCGAGTACCTTGTTCGGCTAACTCGATTTCCTTTACAGCCTCTTGGAGTTGAACAACACTATCACGCAAGTCGGGTATGATTGCAGTTATAAATGCAGAATCATTTTTTTGATTTTTGTAGTTAAGCGCAATATTATTATGGGCCAATAATTTGTTATTATTGTCTACATTGTCCAAATCTTGCAGCAATAGATGTAGGCTTTTCTCTGCCTTGACAATAAGATTGAATGCGCTTTGATTTGAAATGCCTATATCATTCAGATCTTTAAGTGCACCTAGTTGAGAGATTGAATTTGATACGGCTGCATTATATTTCACCACTGCTGCGTTTAGTGTGGTGATCTCTGTGTTCTTATCTGCACGTAGTCCTGTCCCTAAAATACCTTTCCAAATATCTAACTCTTTTAATCGCTGTGGGAATGTCAACTTGTCTAATTTTCTGATTGATAAATCAGACAAGAAATCTAAACGTGATGCAATGCTTGCTATATTTTTGCTCTCAGCATGAATATCTGTGTCCCATTTTGAAGTGGCCAACAGAGGTGATGCTATTGGCGTATATGATGCAGCAGAGCTGATGTTCTGGTTATTCTGTTTGGATTCTTCCAGGATATTCGATCCATCTTCTTCTATGCCTGAGGATTTCGGCTGCTCAGTTTCTGTCGTTGTAGGGTAATTTCTATAATTGATGGGATTATTGCTATAAACGATAGATTGGGTCATTTTATTTCCAATGCATAAAGTGGCTGCAACTTGTAGTCGGGGTGAAAAGGACTTTGTCATAATGACTTTGCCCCTTCCACTTAATTAACTTCAAATACAATTAGTCACCCGGTAGGGTATTCTTTATGCAGCGCATTGAAGCGATACGGTTGTGTGCTTGGCTTGGTGTGCATAGCGTTTTCCTATTGCCAGCAGAAATCCTGGGATTTGTTGACGTTTCGACCCAGAGATGATTTAGAACATATAATTAATCGAAATAGGCATCTTTCAAATTTTGCCAATAGGTATAAGAAATACACATTGTTCTGTAGGTATTCGATAGGGCTTTAGAAGTCACCCCTCTCTAAGAACCTGTCTAAAGTCTCGCGAGCTAAGGCAAGATAAGGCGAAAACAGCCGAGGAAGCAGAGTTTACAAGTGGTAAATGAGCATTCCGAGGGTGTTTTCAACGCCATATTGCCGACGCGCAGCAGACTTTAGACAGGTTCTAAGCACAATTTAGTGACTACTTTCTGGCCCAGACTCCACCATGCGACTAAAGAACGCGAAGCTAGACGGCGACCCACTGAAATCCATCGACAAGCCTTCGCCAATGACGAAACCTATTCGGTTTGATCTGCCCGATCTGAAGCTCTTTGCTGCTGTGGCTACAGCAGGTTCGCTTTCAAAAGGTGCGGCCAGCTTGCCTTTGGCGCTATCGGCCGCCAGTAGTCGGTTGCGGCAACTGGAGCATAGGCTGGGTTTGCACCTCTTTACCCGCCACGCGGGCGGTGTGCGGCTTACACCAGCAGGCGAGACATTGCTTGAACATGCACAGCGGATACTGCGAGCTGCGCAGGATGCCCAGCAGGCGATGAATTGCCTCAATGGCGAACAGCAAGAGTCCTTGCGTCTCTACGCCAATACCACAGCCAACAGTACGGTGTTGCCTGGCTTGTTGGGTCGATTCCTGGTTGATCGGCCCTACGTGAATGTGGCCCTGGTGGAGTGCCCCAGCCGTGAGGTGACTCTGGCTGTGGAACGTGGCGAAGCAGACTTGGGTGTCATTGACAGTGGTTTTGAGCCGCCGGGTTTGCTGACGTTGCCGATGAGGCATTATCGGTTGGCCGTATTGGTCGCGCCGCAACATGCATTGGCGCAACAGGCGGTAGTCAGCTTTCGTGAACTTACCCAGCATGATTTGGTGGGTTTGCCTGAAGCGAGCGCGATGCAGGGCTTCTTAAAGAAGATGGCCAGCCTTGCCGGTGTTGATCTACACATTCGCGCTCGTGCGCCCAGCTTTGCTGCGATTGCCCGGTTGGTAGCCAGTGGCGTGGGGGCTGCAGTCGTGCCTGAAAGCACGGGGTTGGATTACCGCGACACCATGGGCTTGGCTTTGGTGCCGCTGAGTGACGAATGGGCTGGGCGCGAATTGAAGCTATGCTTGCGCCCTTGGGAAAGCCAGCCAACCACGGTACGCGAGCTGGCGGCATTTCTGAGCGGCCTGGACTAACCCAACCAGCCGCTTGCGGCGCGTTTGACCCGATCGTTTACGGCCAGCCAATTGGCTTCTTGCGGTGGTGTTTCCAGCAGCAGGACGTCAAACTGGCCGTTATCGAACTGACGCAGCGTGGCGTACAAATCGCGAGCATAGGGCTCGGCCATCATTGGCATCGCATGCGCTGTCACGCCATGCACTGCTTTTAGCATGTGCGAACGATGTAGCAAGGCGATGCGTTCGCCGGTTTCGAGCCGCCGAGTAGCTTCGTTTTCCAATGCACCCAATGGGCCCACCAACAAAGGCGTACGCGGTGCATAGTGCGAGTCGAGCAAGCCCGAGACGCGCAGGTTGGCAGTACTGGGTTTTTCGTGATGGATCAGCTTTACGCCCAGCACGGCTTCAATCGCCTCGGCGGGGACGCCACCCGGGCGCAGCAGGGTAGGGTGTTCGCTCGTCAGGCCGACGATGGTCGATTCCACGCCAACCTGGCAGGGGCCACCATCCAATATCAAACCCAGCTTTTCACCAAACTCATTGAATACATGCTGTGCCGTGGTAGGGCTGACGTGGCCGAATTGGTTGGCCGAAGGCGCGGCAAGACCACCCCCAAAACGCTGGAGCAGTTCGTGTGTCAGCGGATGGGCCGGTGCACGAAGACCGACCGTATCCTGCCCACCCGTGACAGCATCAGGCACATGCGCTTTGCGTTGCAGAATCAACGTCAACGAGCCCGGCCAGAAGGCATCGGCCAGTTTCCATGCAGCATCGGGAATGTTTTGCGCCCAGTCCGAAAGTTGGTCACGCCCAGCAATATGCACAATCACAGGGTGGTCGGCGGGTCTGCCCTTCATGGCGAAAATCTTGGCGACAGCATCGGGCTGGCTGGCATCTGCGGCCAGCCCATAGACGGTTTCGGTTGGAATGCCGACCAACTCACCGGCTTTTAGCAAGGCGAGGGCTTGGTCGAGAGGGGAGGAGGAGGTTTGCATGGGGCTATTTTAACTGTCGGTGACATCGGCTACCTAATCAGTGGGCGATATCACCAGCTTGCGACATGTTGGGTGGAGTACGCATCCAGAACAGCAGGGGCAACATAAATATGATGGCGATGCCAAACAGCAGGTACAAATCGCTGAAGGCCAGCATCATGGCTTGCTTGTTGACTTGCATATTGATGACGGCATAGGCCTTCTGGGTGGCCATCGCCGCAGCTTCTCCCTTTTGTACGAACAGGTGGCGGAAAATGTCCAGGCGTTGCGCCATCGCGGTGTTGTCATTGGCTAAGTGTTCTACGAGGCCAGACCGCTTGATATCTTCAAACTTGCTCAGCAGGGTGGCCGAAAGGGCGATGCCCACGCTGCCACCAAGTTGCCGCACCAGGTTGTACAGGCCGGTGGCGTTAGGGATCTCCATCGGTTTGATGCGCGCCAGGGTGAGGTTGTTCAAGGGCATGAAGATCAAACCAAGTCCGAGGCCGCGCAATAGCAGGGGCCAGAAGAAATCGGCCATGCCTGATTCAGTGGTGAGTAGGTGGTGCCCCCACATGGCATACAAGAAGAGGCCGGCACCGATGGCGATAAGGGTATAGGCCGGCACCCCCCGCGCCATCAACTGGGCGGCAATCGGCATAGCGAAAGCGGCAGCCAAGGCAGATGGCAGTATGATCATGCCGGTTTGAAATGCATCAAATCCAATCAGTGTCTGGGCATAGACCGGGAAGAGGAAGATGGTGGAGAGCAGTGCCGCACCCAGGAAAAAGGTGAAGATCAAACCCGCAGAGAACTGCAGGTCCTTCATGATGCGCAGATTGACTATGGGGTGTTCGAATTCCAGCTCGCGGATCACGAAACCGATGAGGGCCAGGATGCTGGTGACCGTATAGGTGATGATTTCCGCTGATTCAAACCATTCCATGCGCTCGCCGCGCTCCAGCATCAGCTGCAGCGCACCGATGCCGATGGCAAGCAGAATCAAACCGATGTAGTCGATGGCGCCCACGGTTTTTCGGTGGGCCGAGTCGGGCACGAAGACCAATACCAGCAGCAGTGCGATAACGCCCAGCGGCAGGTTGATATAGAAGATCCAGGGCCAGGACCAGGTGTCGGTAATCCAGCCGCCTACTGTGGGGCCGAGCGAGGGGCCGAACATGATGCCCATGCCGAAGATCGCCATGGCGGTAGCCATTTCCTTGACGGGAAACACTTCGTACAAGGTGGCTTGTGCTGTGGCGATCAGGCCGCCGCCGCCCAGGCCCTGCACGATGCGCCAGAACACCAGCTCGCCCAACGTGGTCGCGTTGCCGCAAGCCCATGAAGCGATGGTGAACACCAGGATGGACAGCGCCAGATAGTTGCGCCGCCCAAACTGATTGGCCAAAAAGCCGGAGATGGGCAGCACGATGACGTTGGCGACGACATAGCCGATCGAGACCCAGGTGATTTCATCCAAGGTTGCGCCCAGGCTGCCCATCATATGGGGGATGGCGACGTTGACGATGCTGGTGTCGAGTAACTCCAGCACGCAGGCCAGGGTGACGGTCATGGCGATGACGAAGCGATTTTGGTAGATCGCATCGGGGTTGTTGCTGCGTAGCAGGCTGGGGAGGAAGGGCTTCATAGCGCGCAATCATGGTTGCCGAACATAATACTTGCTAAGAACCTGTTCAAAGTCTCGCGAGAGCTTGAGCGAGATAAGTCGAAAACGCTGGAGGAGGCGAAGTTTACGTAAGCGTAAATGAGCATTCCGTGGGTGTTTTCAACGCCGTATCGCCGACGCATAGCAGATTTTGAACAGGTTCTAAGGGCTAGCGTTTCTTCTTCTTTAGCCAGTACGGTTGTTCCTCGGCATAGCAATCGATATTCAGGTCACTTACCTTGGCCTGCATATGGTGCTGTGCGTCGAGCACCGCCTGGTTGTAAATGCTGGGCCCTATCTCTTCGACGATGAACTGCAACAGATGCTGGCCGGGCAGCGTGCCCAATGGTTGTTCCAGCTCGGTTTGAAAGTAACGTTGCAATGAGGCCAGCAGGGCATCCTCGACGCGTTTTTCCAGTTTTATGGTCATGGTTTTTTGATTCAGTGATTTGGGCGTGGGAGGGCTTGGCGCACAACCGGGCGGGTTTTTGCGCCGAGATACTCCCACGTCAGCAAGGTTGACTGACAAGTGATGGCCGCTGGGGGCCTTTGGCATATCAATGCAATCGAATGCTCGCCATCACGCTCATGCCTGGGCGCAAGGGGGTGGACTTGCTGTCAAAGGTGTCGAGTTTGACCTTAACAGGCACCCGTTGCACTACCTTGGTGAAGTTGCCGCTGGCGTTGTCGGGTGGCAGCAGGGCGAACTTGGCCCCGGTGGCCGGGCTGAAAGAGTCGACCTTGCCGGTAAAGGTTTTACCCGGATAGGCATCGACTTCAATTTCAACCGCTTGGCCTGTCTGGACACGCCCGACTTCGGTTTCCTTAAGGTTGGCGGTTACCCACACATCGTTGAGCGGCACCAGATACATCAGCGTCTGGCCCGCTTGCACCAATTGGCCGGTTTCGACGGATTTCTTGCTGGTCATGCCGGTGATGGGTGCAGTCACATGGGTATCGGCAAATTGAATGGCAGCCAAGTCGCGTTGAGCGCGTACGGATTCCACTTTGGCTTGCGCCGACTTCAAGCCCGCACCTGCTACGCCAATCTGTTTACCCGCAGCGGTGGCGGTATCCCGCGCCGTAATTAGCTGCGATTCGGCAACGCGGGCAGCGGTTTCGGCGGCGTCGAGCGCAGCGGCGCTGGTCATGCCCTTGGCAGCCAACGACTTGGCGCGTACCAGATCATTACGCGCACGTTCGGCATTGGCGGCAGACAGTGAAATGGCGGCTTGTGCGGCCGCGGCATTGGCTTGGCTGTAACTCAGTTGCGCACCCGCCTGGCCTCCGCCATCACGGCTGCCGGCGTTGGAAAGTGCAATCTGCAGGTCGGCCTCGGCTTGGCTCAATCGAGCGGCATAGTCGCGATCATCGATCTTGATCAGCATACCGCCAGTGGTGACTTCTTCGTTGTCGGTGATATGGACGCTTTTCACATAGCCTGTGACCTTGGCGGCAATCGGCACGATATGGCCTTCCACCTGGGCATTGTCGGTTTCGACAAAGGTGCGTCCATGCCACCAGTGGTAGCCAATCCAGCCACCGACACCGAGAAGCGCCAAGGTGAAGATGACACGGGCTTTGTTTTGTTTTTTTTCGGAGGGGGTATCACTCATGAAACGCTCTTTCTTATTATCTAGCAGCCATGGAGCCATGGCGGGGAAACGTACTGCGTTGCAGTATGCCTAGCGCGATGCCAGGCCTTGCATCATCAATTCATAGTGAAAGCGGGCGAACGCTTTCAGGTCTACTGGTTCGGTATCGCAAAGCGAGAAGCTCTGTTTCCAGACCTTGATCAGCATCAAGGGGGAGATCACCGCGCGGGTTGCCATGACCGGGTCGACCGGACGGAATTCGCCGGCATCAATGCCACGCTGGATCACCGTGGCGAACAGCTTACGGCTCCGCATCACGACCTCCTCGACGTAAAACCTGGCGAGGTCGGGGAAATTGCTTGCTTCCGCAATCATCAATTTGGAGATACCGGTAGAAGCTGAATACTCCATGCGGTCGGCCCAGCGCTCCAATAGTATCCAGAGCAATTCTGCCCAGGTGCCCTGGTGATCGGCCAGCAAGTGCTCGCCCGATTCGATATTGGGCAATATGGTTTCGCGCACTACCGCCTTGAAGAGTTCTTCCTTGTTGGCGAAGTACAGATAGACCGTCCCTTTGGTGACACCGGCCTGCGTAGCCACATCGTCGAGCCGGGTGGCGGCAAAGCCTTTGTCGACAAACAAGGTCAGGGCGGCTTCGATAATTTCCGCGGGGCGCGCATCTTTACGGCGTTGCCAGCGAGGTTGATTGGTGTCCATGATTACTCCCTGCTAATGACTCTTTGGTAATTTATTACTTAATGAACAGAAGGTCAACAAAATGCAGCCGGCAGCTGTTGGTTTTGCCACCATCTGTTCAATCGGTGCCTAGTATCAATTTTTACTAATTATGCGTCACTAGTCACGTCATTAACTGGCAAAATGATGGGTAAGCGCACCGTAAGATGTTGATTAAAAAAATGACTTGGATGGTTGACGAAAGCAGAAGGGGCTAGGAAGAGGGCGCGATGGTGGCATGATTTGCGCCAATTCTATGGTGCAGCCACGCCCAGTGTTTCTCGTCTTGTACATGAAAGGCTGGCGTAATCGCGTTTTGCGCCAGGATCTCAATTGGGTAAATTCTGGGTGACTCGGCTTCCGTTGTGAGCAGGTATTGGCGCTTGGACTAAATCAGGAAGTCCTATTGATGAGGCTAAGGGCAATAGAACGTCCACCTCATCCGTTCATATGCAAGCGGGTACTGGGGTTACATTTGCTGTCGTAAATCGCCGGTCAGGGTTATCGCAGCTTGGTATTGGGTTTGCATAAGCATGCCGCTGGCGAGCCATCACATCGACGGCTATCTCTATGATGTGGGTATGTATTTAATCAGGGGTGTCGAAGTACAGATTGCGCGTAAGCGGCTGCGGATTGGATATGGAACGGGAGGATATAGAGAGTGACTTATGCTCGAAACCATGCCTTGCTGGATTCAGCGTTGTTGGTTACGGTGCCCCCGGTGAGTTTCCTAAGTTTAGTTAGGTCGCTACTTTGGCTGTATCTGCAACTATTCTGCGCTTTGAACACCCTATAAAACCTGAGCTTGTCGTCATATTTGGATAAATTACGCGCGTTGTTGTTTTCCACCGAATTACCCGAGACTGAACCGCAATGTTGTGGAAGCCCGTTTCAATGAGAGTCTGATCGTGCCTTGATTGATATGAATATGTTCCAGATCGACCAAAGACCTCTGTTTGGGTCACCCACCCTGTTGGTGCTGGGAAACGAGCGGGATGTGCCAAAGCTGATTCATCGTGTGTGGCGTGTTGCCCAGGCCTTGTATGCGCACCTCATGAGCCGCGCGATGCGGGGATGGTCACAGAGGGCGTGCCATGAATCCGCTTAATTTGGAGGGCATGCCTTCAGTATTGTTGGACCCCAATCTGCCTGCGGGTCCGCCACAAAGGCCGTTACTTCGTAAACCGTTATTCCGGCGGATTCGCACTCCCTTGCTATGTGCATTGATTGCATTGTTCTTATCTGGCTGCGGCAGCAATCCCGTCAAAACAAGTGTACGTCCCAAGCCACCCGATACTTCACTGGCACGTATTGAAGTCAATGATGCGGGCCGAGAGATTGTGATGTACGCACTGGGTTTGCTTGATGTCGGTTATGTGTTTGGTGGTAAGAACCCTGAAGCGGGCCTCGACTGCAGCGGTATGGTGAGTTTCATCTATCACAATGCGATTGGCCTCAAGCTTGCCGGCAGCGCCGCGGACATGGCTCGTAAGGGCCGCCCGGTGGCGCGGGATGCATTACAGGCTGGGGACTTGGTGTTCTTCAACACCATGAACAAATCCTTTTCGCACGTGGGTATTTATATCGGTGATGACAAATTTATTCATGCGCCGAGCAGCAAAGGCAAAATCCGTATCGAAAGCATTAAGACCAAGTACTTTGCCACGCGTTATGAAGCGGGTAGAAGCTATTTCGCTGGTTGATATTTCTCAATGCAAAACAGGGAGCATTCGCTCCCTGTTTTGTTTACCAACTATACGTAGCAAGTAGAGTCAGGCTTTATCCCCGTGACTGGTCTCCACCATGACCAGCTCCACACGCGCAGGTGCAGAAGTGTCGAGCGGCTTCACATCGCTACGGCGGCGGCGTGTGGCAGCTTCCACTTTGATCTCCACGGGCTCGAAAGACTTCAGCTGCGTGTTGACCTGCACCATGCCCGTATCTTCAGGCCGGCCGATTTCCAACGGGGCCTGTCCTGGACGAGGTTGGACAATAGGAGCTGGGCTGACTTCCACTACCGGTGCTTTTACTGCAGGCAACAACGGCGCAATGGTTGCCACAGGTACGGGTACTTCATGCAAAGCGGGGGGTGTAACAGCTTCCACTTTGGCTGGCGCTTCCGCTATTACAGTGGGGGGGGCTACCTGGGCAATCGCCTCCGTTGCCATGGGTACCACCTCCACCATGGGTGTAGCCTCAACTGGTTTTAGAGCCGGCTTGGCTTCCTCTGCTACCGGGGCGGCAGTCATTTCCACAGGCGAAGACCTGGGGACGGTAGCGGCTTCCACTACAGGGGAGGGTGTCACAAGGGCTGGTGTTTCGATCGTGTTTGCGACGGTCGACTCAGCGGGCGCGTTCTCTCCGGCCTCTGCATTTTCACCTAAAGACGGTTGGCTATCATTGCGATCGCTACGGCCACCACGACGGCCACGACGGCGACGACCTCGGCCCTCACTGCCATCCATGGCTTCGGCATTATTGCTATCGGTCGGCAGTAGTTCCTGCTGACTTGGCTCGGTAGCGTTGACGAAGTTGGCATCGGCCTTAGTTTCGAATTTGGCCTCCGCTACCGGACGTGGCTGACGCTCTTGGCGTGGTTCGCGCTCCGTACGTGGCTCACGTTCCGGACGCGGTTCGCGCTCAGCCTTCGGTTCCCGCGGTTCACGTTCTGGCCGCGGTTCGCGTTCATTGCGTGGCTCACGCTGTTCGCGAGGTTGACGTGGTTCGCGTTCCGGCTTGGCTTCCTGGTTCTCGCGCGGGGGGCGTGGCTCACGCGCTTCGTTCTGTGGACGCTCGTTACGGTTATCCTGGCGGTCTGACTTGGGCTCACCGCGTGGACGTGACTCGCGTGATGGGCGTGGCTGTTCGTCTTCCTCAATACGTGGCTTGCCACCGGGACGACGCTCTTCATTGCGGCGTGGCTCGTTACGCGTCTCGGCATTGCGTTCGCTGTTGTTACGCTCACGACGGCCTTCATTGCGGCGACTGTTGTTGCGTTCGCGCCCGCCAGTCTTGTTGGCAGGGGTAGGCTGCTTCACTTCTTCGACCTTGTCGCCCGTAAAGAAACGCACAATACGGTCGAACAGCGATGGCTGGGCCGGTTCTGCGATTGTCTTTTCGACAGCAACTGGAGCGGGTTGCGTAGGTGTAATGCCCTTGACGGCGGCTTCCTGCCGCGGCTTGGCTGGCTCCACATCCTTGCCGTGGTTGTGTGCTTCCTCTACCGGCGCCTCCATCATTTTGTAGGAAGGCAGTACTTCCTCGATATGGTTCAGGTCGTCATGGCGCAGGCGAGCCAATTGGTAGTTCGGTGTTTCCAGATGGATGTTGGGGATCAACACCACACTGACCTTCAGGCGTGACTCCACCGAGAAAATCTCGGCGCGTTTTTCATTAAGCAGGAAGGTAGCGACATCGACTGGCACCTGAACATGGATAGCGCCCGTGTTTTCCTTCATCGCCTCTTCCTGGATGATGCGCAGGATATGCAAAGCGGAAGATTCGGTGCCACGGATAAAGCCGGTGCCATGGCAGCGTGGACAAGGTTGATGGGCGGTTTCGCCCAGTGATGGCTGCAGGCGTTGGCGCGATAGTTCCATCAGGCCAAAGCGTGAAATCTTGCCGGTTTGAACGCGGGCGCGGTCGTGGCGCAGGGCATCGCGCAAGCGGTTTTCCACTTCGCGCTGGTTGCCGGCTTTTTCCATATCGATAAAGTCGACCACGATCAAACCACCCAGGTCGCGCAGGCGTAGCTGGCGGGCGATTTCGTCGGCGGCTTCCAGATTGGTGCGGGTCGCGGTTTCTTCGATATCACCGCCCTTGGTGGCGCGGGCAGAGTTCACATCTACCGAAACCAGGGCTTCGGTATGGTCGATGACAATCGCGCCGCCTGACGGCAGACCAACTTCGCGCGAGAAAGCGGTCTCGATCTGGTGTTCGATCTGAAAGCGCGAGAATAACGGGACATCGTCTTTGTAGAGCTTTACCCGATTCACAAAGCCGGGCATCACATGGCTCATGAACTGCTGGGCTTGCTCGTAGACGAATTCGGTATCGATCAGAATTTCACCGATATCGGGCTGGTAGTAGTCGCGAATGGCGCGGATGACCAAGCTGCCTTCCTGATAGATCAGGAATGGGCCCTTTTGGGCGTTGCCGGCATTTTCGATGGCGCGCCATAGCTGCAGCAGGTAGTTCAAGTCCCACTGCAACTCTTCGGCGCTGCGGCCGATGCCGGCAGTGCGGGCGATGATGGACATGCCGCTTGGCACATCGAGCTGGTCCATCGTGGCGCGCAATTCCTGGCGTTCTTCGCCTTCAATGCGGCGCGAAACGCCACCGCCTCGTGGGTTATTCGGCATCAATACCAGATATCGGCCGGCCAACGAGATAAAGGTGGTCAGGGCTGCGCCCTTATTGCCACGTTCATCCTTTTCAACCTGGACGATCAGCTCCATGCCTTCTTTTAGCGCGTCCTGGATGCGCGAACGACTATCGGCGCCTTCCTTGAAATAGGCGCGGGCAACTTCTTTGAAGGGGAGAAAACCGTGGCGATCAGTGCCGTAATCCACAAAGCACGCTTCGAGAGAAGGTTCGATGCGGGTAATGATGGCTTTGTAGATGTTGCTTTTACGTTGTTCTTTGCCAACAGTCTCGATATCGAGATCGATGAGCTTTTGGCCGTCGACGATCGCGACACGTAGCTCTTCAGCCTGTGTCGCATTGAACAGCATGCGTTTCATGTTTTGTTCTCCCGCCGCCGGACAGACAGGGGCGAACACACCGACGGGATTGACCGTCGAGGGAACAATTCAGACGTTGGGGCGTTGCGTTTTCTTGTGCAAGGCAAAAAGTCCTGTGGTTCCGTGCTTTCGTCGTGGCCGAGATGTCGTTGCCGCGCGCGGGTGTGTTCTAACGATTACGGGCAGGCCTCTTTAACTTGTATGGGCTTGCCAGCGGGTGTCCGGTGAAGCGTATTTGTCACTTTGTGTCGTCGTTGCTTGGCGGTGAACGACGTTAACCGCACCGGCTTGATGGTCTTTCCTGTGCTTATCCCGTGCAGTGAAGGCACTAGCGTCCGTCTTGCGCACCAGGTGCGACCGGAGTTCGGGTAGCACGGCAAGAGAGATGAAGACGCGGGGAAAAGAGCGGGAAAGACCGCGCGAGCCGGTCGCGCATGAGATAATCCGCTTTTTTGAGGCCGTTGCCGGGTTGGCAAGCGGCCGGAAAACAGGGCGGCGGCTGGTCTTGTTTTCTCATTTCGGCATCGCCCTCTGGGCGTGGCCGCATGCATTGCGCAAGACCGCCAGAGTATATGACAAGATGGATAATACGAGCAAAGTTTCCTACCTAACTGTTGGTGAAGAAGAAGCGGGCCAACGTCTGGACAATTTTCTACTGAAACACCTTAAGGGGGTGCCCAAGTCGCTGGTCTACCGGATTGTTAGATCGGGTGAGGTCAGGGTGAACAAGGGACGGGCTGATGTCACCTATCGCGTAGTGGTGGGTGACCAAATACGAATTCCGCCCTTGAGACTGCCGGAACCTGGTGCCAAGCCCAGCCAGGCAAGCATGGCGCGTGGGCCGGAACTGCCTATTCTGTTTGAGGATGAGGCTTTGTTGGTGATTGATAAACCGGCGGGTTTAGCGGTGCATGGTGGCAGTGGTGTCAGCTTTGGGGTGATTGAGCAGCTGCGTGCCCAACGCCCGCAAGCCAAATTTCTTGAGTTGGTCCATCGGCTTGATAGAGAGACCTCCGGCCTGTTGCTGATCGCAAAAAAGCGCAGCGCGTTGGTGGCGTTGCATGAAATGCTGCGTACCGACCGAGGCATGGATAAACGCTACCTAGCGCTGGTGCAGGGGCAATTTCCCGATGCGCGCCGGCATGTACGGTTCAAGCTGCAGAAATACGTGACGGCCGAGGGAGAGCGTCGGGTTGCCGTAACGCCAGACGGCCAGGAGTCGCATACGGTATTCAACCGCAAGGAACGTTATGCATTGTCGACGTTGCTGGAGTGTGAACTGAAAACAGGGCGTACCCATCAAATACGTGTCCATTGCGCGCAATCGGGTTTCCCGATTCTTGGGGATGACAAGTATGGGGACTTCGCCTTGAACAAGCGATTGCCAAAGGAAGGCCTCAAGCGCATGTTTCTGCATGCATGGCGATTAAGTTTGAATCATCCGCTTACTGGGGTGCCTTTGAAGCTTGAAGCGCCGTTGCCCGTTGAGTTGCAAACTTATTTAAACAGTCTGGATGCATTAAATGGCTGAACGTTTTGATCTGCTGGTTTTTGATTGGGATGGCACACTTGCTGATTCGACCGGCCTGATCGCCCAATCGATTCAGGTGGCGTTTGCCGAAGCGGGCCTGTCGGTTCCGAACAGGGAGGCGGCAAACTATGTGATCGGTTATGGCTTGCATGAAGCCATGCAGTACTTAGCACCGCAGGCCAGCGCCAGCGAGGTGGTGGCTGTGGTTGAGGCGTACAAAGCCCACTATCTGTCACGTGACGGCGCCATTTTATTGTTCGATGGTGTCGCAGACGCATTGGCGCGCTACAAGGCCGCGGGCCATGTGTTAGCGGTGGCGACGGGTAAGTCGCGTCGTGGGTTGGACCGGGTACTCGAACAAACCGGCCTGGGTGTCTATTTCGACATGACTCGCTGTGCTGATGAGTGCCATTCCAAGCCGCATCCGCAGATGTTGGAGGAGATCGGCAGTTCGCTCATGGTGCCGGCTGGGCGTACTGTGATGATAGGTGACACCACGCATGATCTGCAGATGGCGATCAATGCGGGCGTAGCGGGCCTGGGTGTCAGTTATGGTGCGCATCCCAAAGAAAACTTGGCTGAGTTGACGCCACTGGGTTTGTTCGACAGCTTTCACGAGCTGGATGCCTGGCTACACCAGCATGCTTGAGCGACGTTGGCGCATCTGTGCAAGCGATGAGCTGCCCGATGCGGGTTTAGGAAAGCGTTTTCAGGCGGAATGGCAAGGCATACCCGCGCCTGCTTTTGTGGTGCGATGGGCGGGGACAGTGCATGGCTACTTGAATGAATGTGCCCACATTCCGATTGAGCTTGATTGCAACGAGGGTGATTTCTTTGACCTTAGTCGTAGCTATTTGATCTGTTCGACTCACGGCGCTTACTATAAGCCTGATACGGGGTTTTGCCTCGGCGGGCCATGCAAAGGTAAGCGGCTAACAAAATTGAAGGTCGTGGAGGAGGGTGGAGAAGTGTTTTTCTTGCCCGACGTCCGGCCATAACTTTTATTTTTTTATGTAGATTGGATACCCCTTTTTATGAGCGAGCAGCAAAACCCGAATTGGGAGCGTCAGGTGCTGGAAAACCTGGTGTTGGCAACCCTCAAAGAACAAAGAAAAAGTAGAAATTGGCGGATTTTCTTCCGCTTTGTTGGCTTCACTTGGCTTTTCCTATTGTTGGCCATGATAGTGACTTGGCACAACGCCAAGGCAACGGAAGCCAAAAGTACAGGGCCGCATACAGCCTTGATTGATGTGAAAGGTGTCATTGCGGCTGGGGGGGAGGTCGACGCGGATTCAGTGATGGAAGGACTGCGCAATGCCTTCAAGGACCGAAATACCAAGGGGGTTGTTCTACGTATCAACAGCCCGGGCGGTAGTCCTGTGCAGGCTGGCCAGATTGCTGATGAAATCCGTCGTTTGCGTAAGCTCAACCCGACGATACCCTTGTATGTCGTGGTTGATGATATCTGTGCATCGGGTGGTTATTACGTCGCCGCTGCTGCGGACAAAATCTACGTCGATAAAGCCAGCCTCGTTGGCTCGATTGGTGTATTGATGGATGGCTTTGGCTTTACCGGCACCATGGAAAAGCTGGGGGTGGAACGCCGCTTGATCACCGCAGGGGAAAATAAAGGCTTTCTGGACCCGTTTTCACCACAAAGCACCACACAACTTGATTATGCGCACAAGATGCTTGATGAAGTGCATCAGCAATTCATCAAGGTAGTACGCGATGGCCGTGGCAAGCGCTTGAAGGAAACGCCCGATATGTTTTCGGGTTTGGTCTGGAGCGGCGAGAAGAGCATAGAGCTTGGCCTTGCCGACGGGTTTGGAAATGCCGACAAAGTCGCACGTGAAGTGGTGAAGGCGGAAGACATTGTTGACTTTACGCCACGCGACGACTGGACCCAGCGGTTTGCCCGTACGTTAGGCGCATCGGCAGGCGCCCAGTTGGGCAGTAGCTTCAATCTGCGTCTAAAGTAAGCAGGATGGCTGGCCGACAAACCATGTCGGCTGGTCACTTCTTACGGAGGGCGGCATGGCGCGCAGGCAGATGCATGAAGAGCATGAAAACCATGAACGTTGGCTGGTTTCCTATGCTGACTTCATTACGCTGTTGTTTGCGTTTTTTGTGGTCATGTACGCCATCTCCCAGATTAATGAAGGTAAGTACCGGGTGTTGTCCAGCTCGCTTACCGTTGCCTTCAGCAAGCCCGATTCCACCTCCGATTCGGTCATCAAATCTGAACCCAATGGCAATAATCAATCGGTGATTGAGTTGCCTTATCGCCAGCGCCGGGAAGCACAGCAGGTACAGCAACTGGTGCAAGAGCGTGCGAAGCAGACCGAAGCCATGAAGGATATGGCGGTTGATCTGAAAAAAGGACTCGCTGATTTGATTGATAACGGCCAAGTTCGGGTTACCGAGAGCAAGCGGGGCATTGCCATTGAGGTCAATGCCAGTTTGTTGTTTCCTGTGGGGTCGGCGACGCTTGATACCCGTTCTGCAGAATCACTGGCGGGTATTGCCCGCAAATTGTCGGGTGCTGAAAACCTGATCCAGATCGAGGGCTATACCGATAACGTGCCTATCAGCTCCCCACAGTTTCCGTCCAATTGGGAGCTGTCGGCGGCGCGTGCCGGCACGGTTGTGCGGGTGTTTGAAGCCAATGGCGTGGCGGCACGGAGATTGGTTGCGCTGGGCTATGGCGAAAACCGTTCGGTTGAACCCAATGAGACGACCGAAGGACGTGCACGTAATCGACGCGTCACGATTCAAATCCTGGCCGATAGCAAAGATGAGGTAGCAACCTTGCCGATACCGGACGGACCTGTCCAGGCAAAACCGGCCCCGTAAAAACTGGTGTATTGCCCAGGCGCACACCGACGGTGTTGTAAACCTGCACGCTGACAGCCCGATTTGGCTGGCCAGATACCGTTGGGCGTAAAAAATCTCGGACTATTTATGCCTTACCTAGCGAGCCGCCAGGGCGGGATAGTTTCGCCTGGCCGTAAGCGTCGTAGGATAAGGTCGCGCTTTGGGTATTTTGCAGCAAGGTCATCAGTTGTTGATTTTGCTGGTGGCGTGTCTCAATGAGCTTTCCGTTGGTCTGATTAAGCGCATTGGCATGCCGGGCTGCCTGGATCAGTTCACTCCAGATATTGGCCAGCACTGGCCAGACATCTTCCGGAAGGTTGCGTACTCGCTGTAGCGCGTGTGGTGGATCGGGCGAGAGCTCAACGCCATTGATGTCAAACAGGCGTTTGCGTTCGCGAGCCAGGCTTTCCAGGGACTGTGCACGGGCGGTTTTTTGTTTGGCGTACTCAATCAAGTCAGACAAGGCGTTGTTGATCAGGGCCTGCTGCTCTTGCTCGAGCAATTCGACGAAGCCCAGTAGTTCTGCGTGTTCGTTTTGTAGGAGGGACAGCAGCGGTGAAGGCAGCATAAGGTAGGGCCTGTCTCGTTGGGCTGGTGAGTGGTGGGGAGCATAAAAGCAAAGCCGGCCACCAGATGGTCTGGTGACCGGCGTTATGTAGTATATGCCGTGCTGCGCTTTTGAGTCAGGACTTGCCTAGCAACTCTTTGACGCTGGCCATCACCTTGTCTGCAATGGCGTCAGGATTGATGGTAAAGCGCCCCTCTGCGATGGCTTGGCGGATCTCATTGACTTTGGCTTCGTCAATGACAGGTTGCTTGCCCAGATTTACTTCAAGTGAAGCCAGACGAGCGCTGAAAGCCGTAATATCAACATTGTCGCTACGGACATCGCCCCCGTTGCTTCCCTCGGCGGTTTGCTTGTTTGCCGCCCGCGCTTCAGCCCGCGCTAACGTCGCGCTTAGGGGCCTACCGGAGTTGTCGACTTTCATGGTGAATCCTTTCACTGGCTACTTCGGCCAGGTCCTGTCACTGGAGCTTACCCGCCTTATCGGCATGACTGTGTAGAACTTTAAGAAAATTATGCAAAATCTGCACGTTTATATTGACAGCACAGCGTCTATCTTGGCGTCCGCGAGGCATTTCAGCTAGATTCCATGACAACCTAGAGATTTTTTGGAGATTACTAAAGATGCTAGTTGTTACGCCACGCTTTGGCGCCCTTGATATCGATGAAAGTTCGCTGATTACTTTTCCAGCGGCCTTGCCGGGTTTTGATACCTGTAAGCGTTTCAAGTTGCTGCACGAGGATGTGCCGGACCCCAAGGTATTGTGGATGCAATCCCTCGACGAAGCAGACTTGGTAATCAGCGTTATCGACGCCAAATCGTTGGGCTTGCACTATCAACTCACACTAAGTGATGAGGAGTGCGAGCAAATTGCGTATACCGGCGAGCAGGATCTGGTGCTCTTGTTGACCTTAACCAAAGTGGGCGGTGGCGACAAAATACAAGCCAATACTCAGTCGCCAATTATATTAAATTTGGCTAGCAGGCTGGCGCTCCAAAAAGGTGGCGTCCGCGCCGAGATTGTGTTTACCAACGAATAAGTCCCGGACGGCTGCTCGAAAGCCTCGTTTGTCAATCTTGCGGGGAGGCGCTAATTCGCCATAATGGCGCACTTTTCGCCGTTACGTCCGGCTTTACCGGAGATCGTTCGCACTCAATGTGCGACACCCGAGCATGAAAACCACTTTCCTAGATTTTGAACAACCGATTGCCGAGCTAGAAGGCAAGATTGAAGAACTCCGCTATGTACAAGATGATTCGGCGGTAGATATTTCGGTCGAAATCGACCATTTGCAAAAAAAGAGCCAGGAGCTGACACGGGGTATTTACGCCAAGCTGACCCCTTGGCAGATATCCCAGGTTTCCCGCCATCCGCAGCGCCCTTACACCCTCGACTATGTGCGGGAAATCTTTACGGATTTCGAAGAACTGCATGGCGACCGCAGCTTTGCCGACGACCGCGCCATTGTGGGTGGTCTGGCCCGACTGAATGGCCAGGCTTGCATGGTGATTGGCCATCAAAAGGGGCGGGATACGAAGGAGAAGATTCTTCGTAATTTTGGTATGCCACGTCCGGAGGGCTATCGAAAGGCATTGCGCTTGATGCGCCTGGCCGAGAAATTCGGCCTCCCTATCTTTACGTTTGTGGATACGCCGGGTGCCTACCCTGGCGTTGGGGCGGAAGAGCGCGGCCAGTCTGAAGCGATTGGCCGTAACCTCTATGAGATGACGCGTTTGCGGGTGCCTGTGGTGGTCACTATCATTGGCGAAGGCGGGTCTGGCGGTGCGTTGGCGATTGCCGTAGGTGATCAGGTGCAAATGTTGCAGTATTCGACTTATTCTGTGATTTCCCCAGAGGGTTGTGCGTCCATTCTATGGAAGAGTGCCGACAAAGCACCGGAAGCTGCCGAGACCTTGGGTATTACCGCCCCACGGCTGAAGGCTCTGGGTTTGATCGACAAGGTGGTGGCGGAACCTGTTGGCGGGGCGCATCGTGATACGCAAGCCATGATGGTGAGCATGCGCAAGGCATTGCAGGATGCATTGAAGAATTTACAGGACAAGCCGATTGATGCACTGCTGAACAGCCGTTTCGATCGCCTGATGGCGCATGGAAAATTCAAGGAAGTCGCCGCTGTCTGATTCTGAAATGCTGTTTCAACGTTTTGTGCACGCAGCAGCGAGCCGGCTTTTGCCGTCAACGCGTGTTGCGGTGGCCTATTCTGGCGGCCTCGATTCCACCGTACTGCTTCATCTGTTCTTGCGCCTGCGCGCCAGCCAGTCTTTCGATCTGCAGGCATTTCATCTTCACCATGGCCTGAGTCCCAATGCGGATGCATGGCTGGCGCATTGCGCGCGCGTGTGCGAACGAACGGCGGTGCCCTTTTCGTCGTCGCGGGCGGATCTAAGCCATATTGCCGGCGCAAGCTTGGAGGCGCGGGCGCGTACGGCACGTTATCAAGCCTATGAAATGCTGAACGCAGAACTGGTGGTATTGGCGCATCACCAGGACGACCAGGCCGAGACGGTGTTGTATCGTCTGGCCCGTGGTGCGGGGGTGCAGGGTGCTGCCGGGATGCCGGCGATGCGTCCACTTGGGGCGGGAAAGCAGATTTGGCGGCCATTGTTGGCAGAGCCGCGGTCAGCCTTACTTGAGTATGCGCAACAGCACGAACTGAGCTGGGTTGAAGATGAAAGCAATGTGCTGGTCGATTATGACCGTAATTTTCTACGTCATGTTGTGGTGCCGCCATTGGTAAGCCGGTTTCCCTCGGCGCAGGCTGCGCTTGCCCGTGCGGCACGGCACTTTTCAGAGGCTGCAGGGTTGCTGGATAGTCTTGCTAAGATGGATGCGGTGGATGAGGCGCCCAGTCTTGACATGGCCCGGTTACGTAGCCTGAGCGAAGCGCGGCAGCACAACCTGCTGCGTTGGTTTCTAGCCAAGCATGCGTTGTGGCTTGAGGAGCGGCAGTTGACGGTGTTGCTGGGTCAAGTACTGCATGCGCGAGAAGACGCGACTCCCTTTCTGCGCCTCGGTGATGTGGCTGTGCGGCGTTACCGGGAGCGCCTGTGGGTAGCGCCTTTGCCACCCAATGTGCAGGCAACCGAGTTGGGGTTGGATGGCCTGTTGCCTACAAACTGGGGTGGTCAATTAAGCTGGTCTCGCCAGGCGGGGGGGGTGGCTGACGCGTGGCGTGATGGATTGGTTGCGCGGCCCCGAATGGGGGGGGAGCGGTTGCGGCCGCGGACGGGTGGACCTACTCGTCCCGTGAAAGACTTGCTGCAAGAGGCTGGGGTGCCACCGTGGTTGCGAAGCTATTGGCCGTTGATTTGGCGAGGCGACGTGTTGGTGGCGGTTGCTGGGATCGCAGTGGCGGCACAGTGCCAGGACGAGTGTGGCTGGTGGCCGCGCTGGCAACCTGAGGGCTGGCCTGATGCACCTTAATACCAGAGGCAGTCCGTTGCTGGTATGGGCGTAAGGTAAGAAAAAGCCGCATCTCTCAAGGATGCGGCTTTTTATTTCTGCCCTGCTGGCTTGTTTGCCGATTCAGCGAGTTACCAGAGTATTTCTGATGCGGTGAGGTACAACGTAGTGGCCTGTAGCAGGGCACTCGGGCTGGTTTTAGGAGGTAGGGCTCTGCAGGATGGGTGTTACCCCGAGTTCACGTAGCCGCCGCATGATGAGTGCAGCTTCTTCGCGGTTTTTGAACGGCCCGACCTGAACCCGGGTTTCTAGGCGTGCGGGGATGCCTGCTCCGTTTAGCTTCTCAATGAGTTTTTCGGCGTTGGTGCCGCTTTGAAATACACCGGCCTGCACGGTGTAGCCTCTGCTGCCTGCTGGCAGTACGCCGGCAGCCAGGGCTGTGAAAGTATGTTCCGGCGTGGGTTTTACGGGTTGTGCGGCGCGTTGGGGTGGTGGTGGCGGTAAGACAGCCGTGGGCGCAGGTGTCTTAAAGGTGGGGGAGGGCTTGTTATCGGCCAATGGCATGGCTGGCGGTGGGTTTGGCCGCACCAGTGGGCGGGGCTGCGGTTGAGCTGGTTCGGTCGCAGAACCGCCATCCGGGTCGTCAGGAACAGGTGCTGCCTTGTAGTGGTGCTTGGGCGTCATCTTCTCCGTGGTCGCCTTTTCGGTTGGTTCGGTGAGAGGTGCCTTTTTTTCTTCAGTATGTGGGTTGTTGAGAATGGGGTTGCTCGGCACGGTGGGCTCTGGCGCGACATCGCCCAGGGCGAGTGGTGACGTACTTGCGCTGTCTGGCGGCGTTGTCAGCACTTCGGAGGGCGTGGATTCCGCAATGGGTGGTGAGCTGGGAAGGGCTTCCGTTTTTGATACGGCGGCAGTAGGTGGCGCTGATTCGGCTTGAAGGGGATTGATCGCTGGGCCGTTCTCGTGGGCGGGAGGGTTGCCTTCTAGTCGATTGAGCATCGTGATGGCGATAGCGACACCAACGATCAGGCAAATGGCAATGGCCAAGCGCTGCATAAGGCGCTGCCGTATTTCGCGTTGCTCTTCATGGTCCTCTTGCGTAGGCGGAGGATGCGCTCGGCTGGGGCTGGGGCGAATCGCACTCATGTTCTTGTGCGCCCGTTAGGGCGCTCTCCCTGAGAGTTTGCGTTGACCGGCTGCTAGGGCCTTGAGCGCCGCAACAGCAAAGCTGGTAGAATATTCGGTCATTTTTATACCGACAAGCTGCTTGGTTGTAGTGCAACCCGGCTTGTGGTGCGAAATTATCTGCTTTTTAGTTTTCCTTCTACGAAATAATCGGAGTTAGACCATGGTTGTTGAACGTACCCTATCCATTATCAAGCCTGATGCTGTTGCTAAGAACGTGATCGGCCAGATCTACTCACGTTTTGAAAATGCGGGTTTGAAGGTTGTTGCTGCCAAAATGAAGCAATTGTCGCGTGCCGAAGCCGAAGGCTTCTATGCTGTGCATAAGGAACGTCCTTTTTTCAATGACTTGGTTAGCTTCATGATCTCCGGTCCTGTCATGATTCAGGCATTGGAAGGCGAAAATGCCGTTCTGGCTAACCGTGATCTGATGGGCGCTACCGACCCGAAGAAGGCGGACAAGGGCACGATCCGTGCTGACTTCGCTGATTCAATCGATGCCAATGCAGTGCATGGTTCCGATAGTGCTGAAAATGCAGCGATTGAGATCGCCTACTTCTTCGGTACCGAAGTTTACGGTCGCTAAGCGTATATTCTGGCTATGTCTATCAATCTGCTCGACTTTGACGCCACACGTTTCGCTGCCTTTTTGGCCGAGCGCGGGGAAAAGCCGTTCCGCGCCAAGCAGCTGATGCGATGGATACATCATTTTGGTGTGTCTGATTTCGCCCTGATGACGGACATTGCCAAGACTACGCGTGAAAAGCTGGCGGCGGAGGCAGTTATTACTCCGCCCAGCTTGATGTTGGAACAAGCTTCGGAGGACGGTACTCGCAAGTGGTTGCTGGATGTGGGGACCGGCAATGGGGTCGAAGCCGTGTTTATCCCTGAGGATGATCGCGGTACCTTGTGTGTTTCCAGTCAGGTTGGATGCGCGCTTGATTGCACCTTCTGTTCCACTGGTCGACAAGGTTTTAATCGAAACCTCAGCACCGCCGAGATTATCGGCCAGCTGTGGTGGGCCAACAAAGCGCTTGGCCGCGATCCCAAGGGTGACCGGATAGTATCCAATGTCGTGATGATGGGGATGGGCGAACCACTGGCGAATTTTGACAATGTCGTTGCCGCCATGCGCTTGATGTTGGACGATAACGCCTACGGTTTAAGCCGCCGCCGTGTGACGTTGTCTACTTCGGGTCTGGTGCCACAAATGGACCGATTGCGCGAGGCCTGTCCGGTTGCGTTGGCGGTTTCGCTACATGCGCCTAACGATGCCTTGCGCGATGAGATTGTCCCAATTAACAAGAAATACCCCCTCAAGGCGTTGATGGCTGCGTGTTTGCGTTACTTGGAAAAGGCGCCGCGTGACTTCATTACCTTCGAATACGTTATGCTGGATGGCGTCAATGACACCTTTGAGCATGCCAAGCAACTGGTTGCCTTGGTAAAAGATGTACCGTGCAAATTTAATCTGATTCCGTTTAATCCTTTCCCCAATTCTGGCTATGGTCGATCGAAGCCTGATGCAATTCGTCGTTTTCGCGATCATCTTATTCAGGCGGGCTATATCGTGACAGTGAGAAGGACGCGCGGTGATGATATTGATGCTGCCTGCGGCCAGTTGGCGGGACAGGTTAAGGACAAAACCAAACGGACTCTGCGATTGGCGGCAGAGTAAGACCACGCAAGCTATACAACTAATAAGGGACTAAGGCATGAAATACGGCTTGATTGCTGCACTGTTGCTAAGTTTGTCTGTGTCTGTACAGGCGGAGGATAAGCCAGACCGTAACCAATTGCCGCGGTTGCGTACCGAACTCGCAGCAGGTTATTACGCGCGTGGTCAATATGATGTTGCGCTGCAGGAGATCGATAAGGCGCTGGATGCGGACTCCCGCTACCCCACCGCCTACTACGTGCAGGGTTTGGTCTACTCAGATCTACGTGAGTTTGACAAGGCGGACAAGAGCTTCCGGCGCGCAATTTCCCTTGATCCAGAGGAGCCGAATGCGAACCATAATTACGCTTGGTTCCTTTGCAGTAAGCGTAAAGCCTACCGGGAAGCCATGACTTACTTTCGTGTTGCGCTAAAGAACCCTCTGTACAAAACCCCTGAGCGGTCTCAGCTGCAGGCAGGCCTTTGTGCGCTGAAGATGGGGGATGTGGCGACGGGTGCCGATCTTCTGCGCAGGGCGGAGAGTGTGCGGCCGGATGATCCGCAGACGCTGTACGGCTTGGCGCTGGTAGCCTATATGGGTGGGGATATGGATGGCTCGCGGACCTTGTTGTCGCGTGTGGCCCGTTTAGGTGGCAGCCCTAGCCCTGAGGTAATGTGGCTGAATGTACGTTTGGAACACAGACTTGGAAATGCTGACAATGCGGCTGGTTTTGGTAAGGAATTACGCACGCTTTTCCCAGACAGCGAAGAGGCTGGTTTGCTGGCCTCAGGTAAGTACGACTGAATTTTCTATTAATACAACCGCGCCGGCAAGCTGCCCGAGATGAGCCAAGATCAAGCGCCTACCCCCTCTCTTACTGAGTTGGCCAGCCCAAACCCGACTGCTGGAGCCATATTGGCCGCACAGCGTCGTCAGCTTGGGCTGTCAATTGAAGATGTTTCCGCCAAGCTCAAGCTTTCGCACCGCCAGATAGAGGCCCTGGAGACGGATCGCTATGATGCGTTGCCGGGAAATACCTTTGTCCGTGGGTTTGTCCGCAACTATGCGCGGCTATTGCAGATTGATGCACAGCCACTCATTCATTATCTGAACAGCCATTTGCCAGTGGAGGAGCCCCAGGCCGCGTTGCCCCGCTTGCAGAATGAGGTGTTACCCACTTTGCGTCCTGATGGCGTAGCGAGTAGGTCGGCCTTCCTGCTGGCCATGGCTGGCAGTTTGGTGGTGGTGTTATTGGTTTTTGGTGGTTACTGGTATGTACGAAATTCGCGCTCTGAGCCGGTGTTGACCCTGCCGGCAAATAACCAGCCTGTTGTATTGTCGTTTCCCGCCACAAGTCCTGCACAACCGGAGGTTCCAGCAGGCATTGGGGTAAAGGAATCTACTCAGTCAACGGTGTTGCCTGCCGGACAGGCTTCGGCCACGTCTGCGTCACCTGTTGTGACGATGATCGCGCCGTTGATAACGACTGTGCCCAGTACGCCTGCGGGTGTTGGGCCGGGTAATGTGGTGGTGTCTGGCCCGGCCAATGTCGCTGCGGTGGTTACGCCAGCGGCACCGCTGCTTGCAACGACGCCTGGTGTTCAAGCACAGTCAAAAGCGGCGATTCGTATTGTGGCCAAGCAAGAAAGCTGGGTGCAGATTACCGATGCAACCGGCCAGCGTTTGATCAATGAGTTGATACCTGCGGGCCAAGCTCGTGTAACAGAGGGTAAACCGCCTTATCAGGTACGGATCGGCAATGGCCGCCAGACTGAACTCTACTACAAGGGCAAGGTCACTGATCTGGGCCCTTATATCAAGGTCGATGTGGCCAATCTGGAATTGAACTGATTTCCCAATGAGTAAATTACCCCGCCGTATTTCCCGCCAGGTCATGGTTGGTCAGGTGCCGCTTGGTGGCGATGCCCCTGTGGTTGTCCAATCGATGACCAACACCGATACGGCAGATGCCGCTGGTACGGCTCAGCAGGTTTTTGAGCTATGGCAAGCCGGCTCGGAAATTGTCCGAATTACTGTTAATTCGCCGGAGGCGGCGGCGCAGGTTGCTGAAATTCGCCGCCAGTTGGATGCCATGGGTTGCAATGTGCCCTTGATTGGCGACTTTCACTTCAACGGTCATAAGTTACTTACCCAGTATCCGGATTGTGCGGCTGCATTGGGCAAGTACCGTATCAACCCGGGCAATGTAGGTAAGGGCGCCAAGCGGGACGAGCAATTTGCCGCGATGATCGATATGGCGATCAAATATGGTAAGCCTGTACGCATTGGCGTGAACTGGGGAAGCCTCGATCAAGCCAAGATGGCAAGAATGATGGATGAGAACGCAAAGCGTCCTGATCCGTTGCCAGCCGATGCATTGATGCGTGAAGCGTTGATCCAGTCGGCCTTGGAGAGTGCTGCCCAAGCGGAGCAGCTAGGGTTGCCGGGCAACGCTATCACCATCTCCTGCAAGGTTTCCGACGTGCAGGATCTGATCAAGGTCTATCGCGACCTTGGTAGCCGGTGTGATTATCCACTGCATTTGGGGCTGACTGAGGCAGGCATGGGTTCCAAGGGCATCGTTGCATCAACGGCGGCGCTCTCTGTGTTATTGCAGGAAGGTATCGGCGATACCATACGTGTTAGCTTGACGCCTGAACCGGGCGAATCCCGTACCAAGGAAGTCGTGGTGGCACAGGAAATCCTGCAAACCATGGGTATCCGGTCATTTACCCCCCTGGTAACGGCATGCCCGGGTTGTGGGCGAACGACATCGACTTTTTTCCAGGAGCTGGCGCAGAAGATCCAGCGCTATCTGCGTGAGCAAATGCCTGTTTGGCGGGCAGATTTTCCGGGTGTTGAAACCATGAGCGTTGCGGTCATGGGTTGTGTCGTGAATGGCCCCGGTGAATCAAAACTTGCCAATATCGGCATTTCGCTTCCCGGTACGGGCGAAGTGCCGGTAGCACCGGTTTTTGTCGATGGCGCGAAGACCGTCACCTTGAAAGGCGAGGGTATTGCCGAGGAGTTTCAGGCTATCGTCTTCGATTATGTCCGTACCAATTACAGCAAGGGCGGTAAGCTGCGTCGCCAGCTTGATACGCCCAAGATCATCCCGCTCAAGAACGTCTGATTATTTATCTCATGGCTGAAAAGTTTCAAAGCATCAAAGGTTTCTACGACATTCTGCCTGGGCAAACTGCCCTGTGGCGCAAGCTCGAAGCAGTCACTAGCCAAGTGTTGGCCCTGTATGGTTATCGCTATATCCACTTGCCTATTGTCGAACCGACCGGACTGTATGTACGTGGTGTCGGCGAGCATACCGATATCGTTGAAAAGGAAATGTATTCCTGGACTGATGCGCTCAATGGCGACAGGCTGACATTGCGCCCTGAAGGTACTGCGGGTTGTGTGCGTTCGGTGATTGAACACAGCCTTACGTACAATGGCCCGCAACGGCTTTGGTATATGGGCCCGATGTTCCGGCATGAGAATGTTCAGAAGGGGCGTCAGCGGCAGTTCCATCAAGTTGGTGTGGAGGCGTTTGGTTACGACGGCCCGGATGTGGATGCAGAACAGATAGTGATGTTGGCGCGCCTCTGGAAAGCCCTGGGTATCACGGATGTTGAATTGCAGATCAACACCATTGGTGATGCAAATGAGCGTGCTGCTTATCGCCAAGCCTTGATTGCCTACTTTGAACAGCATGCAGAATTACTGGACGAAGATGCCAAGCGCCGTTTGCATACCAATCCGCTCCGTATTTTGGATAGCAAGCATCCCCGCATGCAAACCATGATTGAGGCGGCGCCCAAGCTGTTTGATGTATTGGGTGCAGAATCGCGCGCGCATTACGATGGGCTGTGCCAATTGTTGACAGATGCTGGGGTGCCCTACACCTTGAATACGCGGCTGGTGCGTGGCCTGGACTACTACAATCGCAGTGTGTTCGAGTGGGTGACCACCAAGCTTGGTGCGCAGGGCACGATTGCTGGGGGGGGGCGTTACGACAGTCTGGTTGAAACTTTGGGTGGCAAACCAACGACTGCCTGTGGTTTTGGCATGGGTATGGAACGGGTATTGCTGCTGATGCAGGAGTACGGTGTCAGTGCCAGTGATGCGCCTGATGTTTATCTGGTGAATGCCGGTGAGCAAGCGCAACGGCAAGCACCGCAGCTGGCCGAGCAATTGCGCGATGCTGGATTGGCGGTGGCGGTGCATAGCGGTGGTGGCAGCTTCAAGTCGCAGATGAAGAAGGCCGATGGGTCTGGCGCACGCTTTGCCGTCATTCTGGGCGAGGATGAGATTGCTGCCGGTGCTGCGGTGATCAAACCATTGCGCGAAGGTGGTGAGCAACGTAGCGTGCCGCAGGCTGAACTTGCTGTGGCTTTGATGGCCTGACGCCATGCACCAGCAAAAGCTGAAGGTTTCGCTCAAGCTTTTTGTGCTCGACATCATCGGGGCTATCTTGGCCGCTTTTGGTTTGTTGGGTGTGGTGGGTGAAGGCGGGCAGGTTCACCCCTGGCTGGCCGACCGGGCTCATGGTGCCATCTTGGTGGTGGTGGGATTGGGCCTGATGGCTTGGTTCATGTTCGATCTTTTCAAACGTATCCGTGCGCAGCGTCAGTCGCGCACTCGTCAACATACTAGCTAACGGAAACACGCAAGATGGCCGCATTTGATTTGCAGGAACAGGAACAAATCGCCGAGATCAAAGCTTGGTGGACGCAATGGGGCAAGCTGCTGATTACAGTGGCGGTGGCGCTGTTGGTGGCCTATGTGGGTCAGGCTGCTTGGAAGGCTTATCAACAGTCGCAAGGCGAGGCTGCAACGACAGCCTATGGGACTGTGGAGAAAGCCTTCCAAGCCAAGGATGCTGCCAAGACCCGAGCTGCTGCAGACACCATGGCCAAGCAGCAGCCCGGCCATGCCCTGACTAGCCGCGCTATGCTCCTGGCAGCCAAGGCGGCTCATGATGGCAAGGATTTGGATAAGGCGCGCACTGCGCTTGAATGGGTGGTTGCGCACGGCAACGAAGACGGTGTGGTGGATGTTGCACGTTTGCGTTTGGCTGCTGTGTTATTGGATCAGAAGCAGTTTGATGCTGCCTTGAAAACATTGGATAAACCCAAGTCCGATACGTTTGCTGGCCAGTTTTCCGATGCACGTGGCGATGTGTTTGCGGTGAAAGGTGACTTCCCTGCTGCCCGCAAGGCCTATGAGTTGGCGCGCTCCCAATTGGAAAAAGATTCGCCCGCGCGTGAGTTGATTGAGGTCAAGCTTTCCTCGTTGGGGGCGGCTAAGTGAAGCAGTTATTGGTTTTGGGTCTGACCGGCCTGTTGGTTGCCTGTGCTGGCACGGATAACAGCCCGGTGCCGACCGAGCTGAAGGCGATTCAGCAGACGGCTACGCTGACCCCCTTGTGGGATAACAGTTTCCCATCGGCAAACTTGTTTCGGCGCGCTTATGAGAAGCTATGGGCAGGCGAGCCGCCTAAGTCAGTGCTGTTCCGCTTTGCACCTGACGTAACCGGTAGCGCCATCTACATGGCGGATGTGCGCGGCGTCGCGGGTTTTGGCAGCACCGATGGGCGCTTGTCGGTGAAAGTAGAGAGTGAGAAGCCATTGGCTGGCGGCATTGGCGCTGCTGATGGAGTGGTGGCCGCGGGTACATTGAAGGGCGAGCTATTCGCCTGGGATACCGATGGCAAACTCAAGTGGCAGGTACGGGTGCCCAGCGAGGTCATCTCGCCGCCGGTGATCGCCGAAGGCGTGGTGGTGGTACGTACGATTGATGGCCGTATCACCGGCTTGAATGTGAATGACGGAAAGCAGCGTTGGCAGTTTCAGCGTACTCAGCCGGCGCTGATCTTACGTAACTATGCCGCCATGACTGTCGCCGATGGTGTGGTCTACGCCGGTCTGTCAGCGGGGCATCTTGTCGCTTTGTCTCTGGCGGATGGCCGGGTGCTGTGGGAATCACTGGTTGCCCAACCCAAGGGGGCAACGGAGCTTGAGCGCATCAGCGATGTGACTTCCGCGCCGGTAGTCGACAATGGTCAAGTCTGTGCGGTGGCTTTCCAAGGGCGTGTTGCGTGTTTTGCGGTCAATAATGGCTCGCTGTTATGGGCGCGTGATATTTCCAGCTATGCGGGCTTGGCGATTGATACCAACCACGTTTACGTTACCGATGATGTCGGCACCATCCAGGCGTTTGAGCGCTCGGGCGGACGTAGCCTCTGGAAGTCCAACGAATTGTATGGCCGACGTGTGAGCGGTCCGGTGCCGATTGGTGACTATATTGCAGTGGGTGACTTTGAAGGTTATGTCCACCTAGTTGCCGCGGCGGATGGTCGTCTCGTTGCTCGGCAGCGCACCGATAAAAGCCCCATTGTCGTCGCACCAAGGGTGATTGGCGGGCGATTGTTGGTACAAACCCAGGCGGGTGGTTTATTCGCCTTTGGCCTGAAGTAAGACTGATCGACACGGTTGTTTTCGTATTGCGCTGTATTGGATAGGGCAAGACGTGATGCAGGTTCGTGTGGGCTGCAAGCAAAAGAAAAGTTGTTAGGAAAATAATGAAACCCACGATTGCCCTGGTCGGTAGACCTAATGTCGGTAAATCCACACTGTTCAACCGGCTTACCAAAAGCCGTGATGCGCTGGTGGCCGACCAGCCGGGCTTAACGAGAGACCGCCACTATGGTCATGGAAAAGTAGGTAGCAAGCCCTATCTAGTGGTTGATACAGGTGGTTTTGAGCCGGTAGCTGACGATGGCATCTTGCATGAGATGGCGCGACAGACCTTGCAAGCGATTGATGAAGCTGACGCCGTCGTGTTCATCGTTGATGGCAGGGTGGGCCTTACCCCGCAGGACAAGCTGATTGCCAATCGGCTACGGCAGCTCGACCGGCCCGTTCGTCTTGCGGTCAACAAGGCAGAAGGCATGCCGTCGAATGTGGTTATCGCTGAATTCTTTGAGTTGGCATTGGGTGAACCCTGGCCGATTTCAGGTGCCCATGGCGAAGGTGTGCGTAGCCTTGTTGAAGACTTGCTGGACGGGTTTGAGGTTGAAGTCGAGGAAGAAGAACTTGATTACCCTAAATTCGCCATCATTGGCCGTCCCAATGTTGGGAAGTCGACGCTGGTAAATGCCATCTTGGGCGAGGAACGGGTCATTGCGTTTGACCAGCCGGGTACAACGCGCGATTCGATTTATATTGATTTTGAGCGGAATGCCCGCAAATACACAGTTATCGATACCGCCGGTGTGCGTAAACGCGCGAAGGTGGATGAAGTGATCGAGAAATTCTCAGTCGTGAAGACCATGCAAGCGATTGAAGATGCCAATGTGGTGGTGCTGGTGTTGGATGCGCGCCAGGATGTTGCCGAGCAGGATGCGCATATCGCAGGGTTTGCGTTGGAAGCTGGCAGAGCCATGGTGGTGGCGGTCAATAAGTGGGAAGGGTTGGATCTTTACTCGCGTGACCAGGTAAAGCGCGATATTGCCCGTAAGCTTGGTTTTCTGGATTTCGCCCGCTTCCACTATATATCTGCGTTGGAAGGGCAGGGGGTGGGTGATCTTTTTGCCAGTATCGACGCGGCTTATAAGGCTGCCATGGCAAAGCTGCCCACACCGCGTCTGACACGTGCGATGCAGTTGGCTATGGAAAAGCAGCAACCGCCACGCGCTGGTTTGATTCGACCAAAGTTGAAATATGCGCATCAGGGCGGCACCAATCCGCCTGTTGTGGTGGTTCATGGTACGGCGCTGGAACATATTCCAACCAGTTATTGGCGTTACCTGGAACATTCTTTCCTGAAGATGTTCAAACTCCAGGGCACGCCATTGCGGGTGCAGTTTAAGAAGAGTGAAAACCCCTATGACACCAAGCCGGGTGAGTTCAAGCCGGACCGTAAAGGTGTAATGCGGGGTGAACACAAGCCCGGTATGGAAGTTGTCAAACGGGTTCGCAAGAAAACTGGCTGATCTTGTTTGTGCTTGGCGGAAAAGCTGCTAAAAGTGACATTAAGATAACCAAGATCGGTTTGCGCAGGAAAACAAACTTGACGGATTTCCGTCGTTTTTTAATTGCATAGTGGAGAATTACCAATGAGCGCTAAAGGGCAAATGCTACAAGACCCGTTTTTGAATATCCTGCGCAAGGAGCATGTGCCGGTTTCGATCTATCTGGTTAATGGCATCAAGCTGCAAGGCCAGATCGAATCCTTCGATCAGTACGTAGTATTGCTGCGGAACACGGTGACTCAGATGGTTTACAAGCACGCTATTTCTACCGTTGTGCCGGCCCGACCTGTGTCTATTCCGTATGACAAGGACAACGCCGCCGCCCCGCCGGTTGCTGAAGCCTGATCAAGCCCGATCAAGTCAGCGCGGGGCACTTCGGGTGCCCCGTTTGCTGTGTAGTGAGCGCTTGCTTATGTTTCGCTGTGAATGGCTGTTGGCAATGAAGTGCTGCTCGAAAGCCGAAATGCATGTTGGTGCAGGAAGATTTCGAGCAGTGCATTCATCCCGGTTGCCGCTGTGCATCACGGCAGTCAGCAGGTGTAAAGACCGCAATGATGCGGTACCCATTGGAGTAAAACCCTAGCGTGTTTGAACGCCATCAAGGCGGGGACAAAGCCGTCCTCGTGTGTCTCGATTTCGGTGAGCCGGACTATCTGGAAAACATCGAAGAATTCAAGCTTTTGGCTGAGGGCAATGGCTATAAAGCCCTGGCTGTCATCCAAGGTAAACGTCAGCGGCCGGACCCCAAGCTATTTGCGGGTTCCGGCAAGGTAGAGGAGATTGCTGCTGCAGTAGCGGCTACCGGTGCCAGTACGGTGCTGTTTAACCATGCCTTGGTGGGTGCGCAGGAACGAAATCTGGAGAAAATGCTGGAATGTCGGGTTTCCGATCGGGTTCGGTTGATTCTGGATATCTTCGGTCAGCGTGCTCGTTCAAATGAAGGCAAGCTTCAGGTGGAGTTGGCGCAGCTGCAGTACATGGCTACCCGTCTGGTGCGTGGGTGGACTCACCTTGAGCGTCAGCGCGGTGCTACGGGTACGCGCGGCGGCCCCGGTGAGACGCAGCTGGAAATGGACAGGCGCATGCTTAACGAGCGGGTAGTCAAGCTCAAGGCCAAGCTCAAGGATTTACAGCGACATCGTGATACCCAGCGCCGTGCGCGTGAACGCAGCAAGCAGTTTTCGGTTTCGCTGGTGGGCTATACGAATGCAGGCAAGTCAACGTTATTCAATGCATTGACCCATGGCAAGGCTTACGCAGCCGACCAGTTATTTGCCACGCTGGACACCACGAGCCGAAAGTTGTTTCTAGACCCGCAGCATTCGATTGTATTGTCCGATACAGTCGGATTTATTCGCGATTTACCACATGGTCTGGTTGCGGCTTTTCGCGCTACGCTGGAAGAAACGGTACGAGCTGATCTACTGTTACACGTGGTCGATAGCGCAAGCGATACCCGTGAAGCGCAGATTGAGGCTGTTAATCTCGTCCTGAAGGAAATTGAAGCCGACGCGATTCCGCAAATCGTGGTCTTCAATAAGATTGATCTCAAGGCGGGTGAGCCAGAGGTCGAACGGGACGAGTATGGTAGGATTCGCGCCGTCCGCATCAGCGCGAAGAAAGGACTGGGCCTGGATTTATTGCGGCAGGTACTGGTCGAATTAATGCCCGACTATTCAACGACGGAATAAAGCCTATATGTCGCAAGACCCGCAATGGGGCCGCCGAGGCAAAGACGGCCCGCCTGATCTGGACGAAATCGTCCGGCAGTTCAGCAACAAACTCAAACAATTCTTTGGCGGCAAACCTAGCCGACCCTCCGAGCCTTCGGGCCAGGGGCCATCTGGCAAGGCCGATATGCGCGCAATGGCAGGGGGTGTAACGGTTGTACTCGGGGTGGTGGGCCTCTTGTGGGCTGCCAGCGGCTTTTATGTGGTGGACGCCCGCGAGGAAGCGGTAGTGCTTAGGTTCGGACGCTACATCGAGACGACCAATTCTGGTTTGCATTGGCGCATGCCTTGGCCGGTCGAACAGCATGAAATTGTCAAGCTCTCAGAGGTGCGGTCGGTCGAAGTCGGCTTCCGAGGTGATGCAAAAAGCCGGATCGAGGGCGAGTCGCTCATGCTGACCCAGGATCAGAACATCATCGAGATGCAGCTTGAGGTGCAGTATGACGTCAAGTCTGCCTATGACTTTGTGTTCAACAATGCCACCAATGACAGCGACGCACGTGATCTGGTCAAGCAGGCCGCTGAAACCGCTATTCGTGAGGTGGTGGGTCGAAACAAGGTTGATTTTGTGTTGAACGAAGGGCGGGGCCAGGTTGCTGCGGATACCACGCGTTTGATCCAGACGCTGCTGGATGCCTATGGCACAGGCGTGCGCGTCAGCCGGATCAACATCAGTGATGTGCAGCCGCCAGAAGCCGTGCAGGCTGCGTTTGCCGACGCTGTGAAGGCGGGGCAGGACAAGGTCAAGCAAACCAACGAAGGCATCGCCTACGCGAATGATGTGATTCCCAAGGCAAAGGGGCACGCTGCCCGCTTGTTGCAAGAAGCCGAGGGTTACAAGCAGAGCGTGATTGCCCGTGCCGAAGGTGAGGCGTCCCGCTTCAAGCAGGTCGCCACGGAATACGCCAAAGCACCGCAAGTAACGCGTGACCGCATGTATCTTGATGCCATGCAGCAGATTATGACCAACAGCACCAAGGTATTGGTGGACCAGAAAGCCAGCGGGAACTTGCTTTACCTGCCCTTGGACAAGCTGATTCAGATGAGTGGCCAGTCAACGCCTGCGTCGGTAGAAACAACGGCTGAGCAGCAGCGGATAAATGCAGAGGTGCCGGTAACCGTTGTGCCGCGCACACCACCTTTGCGTAGCGAACGGGAAGGGCGTTGAAATGAACAGATTTATTCCGGCGCTTGCCATCGTATTGTTTGGGCTCTTGGTTTTGAGCATGAGTGTTTTTACGGTAGACCAACGCCAAGCTGCGATGGTTTTCCAGCTTGGTGAAGTGGTGCGGGTGGTGAAGGCGCCAGGTATTCGTTTCAAGGTGCCTTTGCTGCAATCGGTGCGTTATTTTGACCGTCGCATACTTACCATGGATGCAGAAAGCCCCGAGCGCTTCAATACGATCGAGAAGAAGAATGTCTTGGTCGATAGCTATGTGAAGTGGCAGGTCACTGACGTCGAGCAGTATTACAAGAGCGTAGGTGGCAATGAACGTGTCGCTGCCGCGCGTCTACGTAAAACCGTCAATGATGTGTTGCGTGCTGAATTCGGTAAGAAGACCGTGCAGGACGTCATCTCGGGCAAGCGGGACGAGGTTATGGAGGTAGTGGGGCAGGTGGCGGATGCGGATGCGCGCAAGATTGGTATCCGTATCGTCGATGTGCGCCTCAAGCGTGTGGACTTCCCTGACGACATCAGCAATGCGGTTTTCGACAGAATGATTTCTGAGCGTAAGACCGTGGCCAACCAGTTGCGTTCGGAGGGTTCGGCCGAGGCGGAAAAAATCCGTGCCGATGCCGACCGTCAGCGCGAGGTGATTCTGGCGAATGCCTATAACCAGGCGCAACAGCTTAAGGGTGATGGCGATGGTAAGGCCGCGGCCATTTATGGTGCCGCCTACGGCCAAAATGCTGAGTTTTATGCCTTCTACCGCAGCCTGGATGCGTACAAGCAGACCTTCAAATCGAAGTCTGATGTGATGGTGGTCGACCCTAGTTCTGCCTTCTTCAAATACATGAAGGACCCGCGGGCGAAGTGAGCGGCTTGTGGGATAATTTAGGCTTCGCTCTGGCCCTCGTGCTGATTGCCGAGGGCCTGTTGCCGTTCTTGTCGCCACGTTTGTGGCGCAGCACCTTTGAGCGAATGATTGCGCTTGAAAATGGCCAACTCCGTTTTATTGGTTTTATCTCCCTGTTGGCAGGTGTGCTTCTGCTGCTGGTTTTTTGAGCGTCTGTATCAATGAGAAACTGGATTCTTCCTGAAAATATTGCCGACCTGCTGCCTCCCGAAGCGCGACGGGTCGAAACCCTGCGGCGTGCGTCGCTGGATTTGATCGCGAGCTTTGGCTACGAGTTGGTGCAGCCGCCACTGATCGAGTATGTGGATTCGCTGCTGACGCGTGATGATGCCGCCTTGGACTTGAAAACATTCAAGCTGACCGATCAATTGTCGGGTAGGCAGCTTGGCCTTAGGGCCGACATCACGCCTCAGGTGGCCCGTATTGATGCGCATCTGCTCAATCGCCAGGGTGTGACGCGCCTGTGCTATGCCGGTCCTGTTGTACATACCTTGCCTGATGGCATCATGGCGGCGCGCGAGCCTTTGCAGTTGGGTGCTGAAATCTATGGGTTTGCCGGCGTGGCTGCGGATGTGGAGATTGTCGAACTGATGGGTGAGTGCTTGAAGCTTGCCGACATTGACCATGTTCATCTCGATATTGGACACATTGGCCTCTTCCTGGCTTTGGCGGATGCTGCTGGTTTGCAGGGCGCTGCGCGTGAGTCGGTGTTTCGGACGATTCAGCAAAAGGATGTCGCGACCTTGGCGGCGTTGCTGATAAATGTGCCGAAGGATTTACAGTCGGGTTTATTGGCCCTGCCTAATCTGTATGGCGATGTGGCGGTGCTTGCCCATGCAGAGCGTCTGCTGCCGCCGTTGGATGCCGTGAAAGCCGCGCTGGCAGAGTTGCGGGAATTGACGGATGCGCTGGCGGCGCGTGGCATTACCCCTAATTTTGATTTGGCGGAATTACGCTCTGGCTACTATCACACGGGTTTGGTATTTGCTGCTTATGCTGAAGGTTGGCCCAATGCAGTGGCGCGTGGTGGCCGCTATGACCATGTCGGCGAACAGTTTGGCCGTTCGCGACCTGCTACCGGCTTCAGCTTGGATTTAAAAGAACTGGCGTGGCGCTTGCCGCCTGCGTCTGTACGCTTGGCTATCCTTGCACCGCCGACTTTTGATAGTGGCTTGGCTGAAACCATCCGCCAGTTACGCGCCGATGGTGAAACAGTCGTGGTGCGCCTGGGCGAGGTGGTCGACCTGGAGGAGCTGCATGTCGATCGTGAGTTGGTCTTGGTCGACGGCAGCTGGCAGGTGAGGGCGATCTGATTCATGCAAGGTTGTCGTTGATGGTTGGCTCTATGCTGTAGTGATTTGCGCGTGGTGCTTTATCTGGGGCCGCGGGTATTGAATCCCTCGGTTTTGGCTGGAAATTGTTTCGAGCCAGGACTGTTTTTCCATCCTTGGTCTGTTTTGCGGCGGGCCGGGACGAATGTTTGATTTCATAGCAATGAAGGAATATCCATGAGCCGTAACGTCGTGGTGATTGGCACCCAGTGGGGTGATGAAGGCAAGGGCAAGATCGTCGATTGGCTGACCGACCACGCAGAAGGTGTGGTGCGTTTTCAGGGTGGCCATAATGCGGGCCATACCCTGGTGATCGGAGGCAAGAAAACCGTATTGCGTCTGATCCCTTCAGGCATCCTGCACACGGGCCGTGCCTGCTTCATCGGCAATGGTGTGGTCATTTCGCCTGAGGCTTTGCTGAAGGAGATCGACGAGTTGGAAGCAGCCGGCGTGGATGTAGCCAGCCGCCTGAAGATCTCGGAAGCATGTCCGCTGATCCTGCCCTACCACATTGCGCTGGATCAGGCGCGTGAAGCCGCCAAGGGCGACAAGAAGATCGGCACCACCGGTCGTGGTATCGGTCCGGCTTATGAGGACAAGGTGGCCCGCCGTGCCATTCGCATCCAGGATTTGTTCTATCCGGATCGCCTCGCCGCCAAGCTCGGTGAAAACCTGGCGTACTACAACTTCCTGCTCAAGGAATATTTCAAGACCGAGACAGTGGATTTCCAGAAAACACTGGAAGACACCTTGCGGTTGGCCGAACGCATCAAACCTATGGTGGCGGATGTTTCGCGTATTCTGCACGACCTGAACAAGGCGGGTAAGCCGTTGCTGTTCGAGGGCGCGCAGGGCACGTTGCTTGATATCGATCATGGCACCTACCCCTTTGTCACATCAAGCAATTGTGTTGCGGGTGCTGCTGCGCCAGGCGCAGGCGTTGCCCCGCAGATGCTGCAGTACGTACTGGGTATCGTGAAGGCATATACCACACGTGTAGGTTCTGGGCCTTTCCCTACTGAATTGTTTGACGATGTGGGTTCAGGCTTGGCCAAGCGCGGCAACGAGTTTGGTTCGGTTACTGGTCGCCCCCGCCGTTGTGGTTGGTTTGATGCGGCGGCACTCAAGCGTTCGATTCAAATCAACGGCGTGTCGGGTTTGTGCGTGACAAAGATGGATGTCATGGATGGCATTGACGTGATCAAGTTGTGCACGGGCTACCGCATCAACGGTGAAGTGGTGGATATTCTGCCGGTAGGTGCCGAGGAGTTATCGGGTTGCTCGCCGGTCTACGAAGCGTTGCCAGGATGGAGTGAGTCAACTTTCGGTGTAAAGCGTTATGAAGATCTGCCGCAGAATGCACGCAACTATTTGACGCGCATCGCTGAGGTGACTGGCGCACCGATTGATATCATCTCGACCGGCCCGGACCGTGAGGAAACGATAGTGCTCCGGCACCCGTTTAACCACTAAGCCTGTTGAATACGCCCGGCTGCTGCTGGGCGTTGTTGTATATAGCCTCTGAATTTTAATGTTTGTAATAGCGGACCTGACTGCATGACCGTACTTTCCGTCAACATCAATAAGATTGCCGTTCTGCGTAATTCCCGCGGTGGCGATATGCCTAGTGTGATCGCTGCAGCCCAGACAAGCATTGCTGCCGGTTGTGGTGGCATTACGGTTCACCCACGGCCGGATCAACGCCATATCCGCCCTGGCGATGTGCATGAGTTGGGCGGATTGTTGGCTGGCAGCGACATTGAATTCAATATCGAAGGCAATCCCTTTGCGCCACCACGGGATGGGTATCCGGGGCTTGAGGCCTTGTGTGCAGCGGTTCGGCCTGCTCAGGTAACGTTGGTGCCTGATGCGGATGGTCAGATCACGTCAGACCATGGGTTTGACTTGCGCGCTGATTCTGCTCGTTTGCGCCCCTTGGTCGCGCAATTGAAGCGCCTGAACTGCAGGGTGAGCTTGTTCATGGATGCGGATTCGCCAGATATTGAACTAGCTGCCGAGGTGGGGGCAGATCGTATCGAGCTTTACACTGGCCCATATGCAGATGCATTTGCGGCGGGAGACTATGAGCAGGCATTGGTGCAATGCGCAAAGGCTGCGATGCGGGCGTCGGCGGTGGGTTTGGGGGTGAATGCAGGCCATGATCTGAGCCAAGCCAATCTGGGCGTGTTCTTGCGTACTGTGCCCGCGGTTGCCGAGGTATCTATCGGCCATGCCCTGGTGGGCGAGGCGCTGTACGCGGGGTTGGATGCGACTGTGCGCGCTTACGCCGCCATTTGCGCGGCCCGGGGCGCGTATTGATTAATGCAGCGTATTGACGGGGGAATGCTTGAGCTGTCTACTTTGCTTGCGACGTGAGGTCTGCCAACAGAGCTCGGCTTTGTGGGGAGGCAATATCAGGTATGTGGCGGGTGTTGATGTACTGATGCGCCCGCTAGGGAATATCGCGCAGTGGTGGGTCAGGCTTGAAAACAATAAAGCCAATACTTTCGTATCGGCTTTATTGAATGTTGGTGCCCAAGAGAAGACTCGAACTTCCACGGTGTTGCCACCGCTAGGACCTGAACCTAGTGCGTCTACCAATTCCGCCACCTGGGCTTCGAGCAACACTGCTGTGTTTGCAGTGTGCCGAGAAGTGCGCATTATAGAGAATCGAAACCTTGTGTCAAGCCTTGCCGTTGCTGGCGTTGCAAGGGTATTGGCTGGGGGTGTTGTAACAAAGCTGAAAGACAAAAAAGCCGATGCGTGTGCATCGGCTTTTTCGTTTAATACTGGTGCCCAAGAGAAGACTCGAACTTCCACGGTGTTGCCACCGCTAGGACCTGAACCTAGTGCGTCTACCAATTCCGCCACCTGGGCTTAGGACATCGCTGCAATTGCAGTAGCGTGTCAAAAGAGATGCGCATTATAGAGAGACAAAACGCTGTGTCAAACACGAAAACGAAAAAAACCGCGAAGACAATCAAGCTGCCCCGCGCGGCATTGAAGCTGCGGCAGGCTGATCCTTTTTACGAACAAGAACTTGCGACGTACGCGCAGCCTTTGCCAAGCCGCAGCTACATACTGCAGATTTTGGCGGAAAAGGGCATGCCTATGCTGCCCGAGGACCTGGTTGCGCTGTTTGCCATCCAGCCCGATGAGTCAGAATTCTTCTCACGCCGTATCAATGCGATGGCACGTGAAGGCGAGGTGGTGATCAATCGCAAGGGTGCCATCTGCATCGCCGAGAAGCTAGATTTGATTAAAGGGCGGGTCCAAGGCCATCCGGATGGTTTTGGATTTGTGGTGCCCGATGACGGGACGCCGGACTTGTTCATTGGCCCTAGGGAGATGCAGAAGGTGCTGCATCGGGACCGAGTGATGGTGCGCGAGGTCGGCACAGATCGACGCGGCCGGCGTGAAGGCAAGGTGGTTGAAGTGCTCGAACACATGAATAGCCGGATTGTGGGGCGATTGCATGTGGAGAAGGGCGTCAGCTTTGTCCTGGCGGAAGACCGGCGCATTGGCCAGGAAATCATGGTTTCGCCCGAAGGTAGTCTGGATGCGGAGACAGGGCAGATTGTGACGGTGGAGTTGATCAGCCAGCCAAATAAGTACGCCAAGGCAATTGGTAGAATTGTTGAAGTGCTGGGCAACTACGCTGATTCGGGGATGGAAATAGAAATCGCCTTGCGTAAGCACGATCTACCTTATGAGTTCTCGGATGCGGCTGAGGCGCAAGCCAGGAAGACCGCCAAGAAAGTGTTGAAGAAAGACTGGAAGATCGCGGAAGGTTTGCAACGCGAAGATTTGCGCGATATGCCGTTGGTGACCATCGACGGAGAAACCGCGCGTGATTTCGATGATGCGGTGTATGCCGAAAAGGCAGGCAAGGGTTGGCGGCTGGTCGTGGCGATTGCCGATGTGAGCCACTATGTACGACCAAACGATGCGTTGGATGCAGCAAGCTACGACCGTGGCAATTCGGTTTACTTTCCTCGGCGGGTTATTCCTATGCTGCCCGAGGCTTTGTCGAATGGCATCTGCTCTCTCAATCCTGATGTGGAACGCTGCTGTATGGTCTGCGACATGCAGATCAATGCGAAAGGTGTCGTGAAACATTACCGTTTCTACCCTGCGGTGATGTTGTCCAAAGCCCGTTTTACCTACACCGAGGTGGCCGAGATACTCAAGAAGCCCAAAGGCAAGGCTGCCAAAGCGCGCAAGGGACTGGTCACGCACCTGCAGGATTTGCACGGCCTGTATCAGACCATGTTGAAGGCGCGTTGCGTACGGGGCGCGATTGACTTCGAGACCACCGAAACCCAGATGGTTTTCAACGAGGCGGGCAAGATTGAGCGGATTGAGCCAGTGCAGCGCAATGAGGCGCATCGGTTGATAGAGGAATGCATGCTGGCGGCAAATGTGTGCGCTGCGAATTTTCTGGGTGAGCACAAGCATGCTTCGTTGTATCGGGTGCATGAGGGCCCAACTGAACGTAAGTTGGAAAGCTTGCGCCGTTTTCTGGGTGGGCACGGCTTAAGCCTGGGTGGGGGCGATGAACCACAAGCCAGCGACTATGCGACTTTGATGGGGTTGGTGAAGCAACGGCCTGATGTGAGCCTGATGCAGACAATGTTATTGCGTTCGATGCAGCAGGCTGTGTATACGCCGGAGCAACAGGGCCATTTTGGCTTGGCTTATGAGGCGTATACCCACTTCACCTCGCCGATTCGTCGCTACCCCGACCTGTTGGTACATCGTTCCATCAAGGCGGTCTTAAAGGGCGACACCTACAAGCCGGGCAATTGGGCGGAGATAGGCGCGCACTGTTCCAGTACCGAGCGGCGCGCCGATGAGGCAACCCGAGATGTGCAAAACTGGCTCAAGTGTTATTTCATGCGAGACCGTATCGGCGAAGTCTGTGACGGTGTAATCTCGGCGGTGACCAGTTTCGGCGTATTTGTGCTGCTGGATGGATTGTTTGTCGAAGGGCTGGTGCATATCTCCGAGTTGGGGAGCGATTACTTCCACTGTGATGATGCCAAGCATGTATTGCGGGGCGAGCACAGCGGTAAGTCATTTGGCTTGACTGACCGCATCACCATTAAAGTGGCCAGGGTGGATTTGGAGGCGGGCAAGATAGACTTTGTGTTACATGACAAGTCGGTTGCCGGGAGCAAACGGGCTGCCAAGGCACTACCGACTTAGGGGCTGTGGGGTGGAACTCATGGCTTGATTGATCAGCGCGGCTGAGCGCGTTATTTGAATTGCTGGACCTGTTTCTTGTATTCGGGTGATTCTCTTACCTCGGCCACGGCATCCCAAACGAGCTTGGAGAATTCGCTGTATTTGGTGACAAATGGCTTGGACAGCATCAGGAAGTAAGGCTTTTCAGCCAGGGGAGGGCTGAGACGCTCAATTTTGCCGCGCATGTCTGCATTGGCAGCAATGCTGGCATCGCCCTCTTGGGTTTGTAGCGCAACGGCGGCCACTCGGCCGACCAGTAACTTTCTCAGGTTGTCATCCGCAATCCGCGTGCCGTCATCTACGGTAATGCCCATGGCTTTGAGCTGGTCAACAATAGAAAAGCCCGCCTGAGCGCCAATACCGGCTTCCGCATTGCGAATAACTTTGCCATCCCAATCGACATTGGTGCCCTTCAGGCGATAAAGGCTGTAACTGTCATCAAACATGCGTTTGCTGATGTCTGGCTTGTCGCCAATCATGGGGAAATTTCCCAGTTCCATCCGGTCGGCCTTGAAGCTGATCTTGAACAACCCATCGAAAATCCCGTGTTTGACCACCTCCATGCAGCGCTTCCAGGGCAGTGGCTGGATATCCATCTTGACCTCCAGGCGCTTCTCCACCATCTGCATCATGATGATGCTCAAGCCAGGACGATTTTTCAGCAGCCAGGGGTAGGAGTCTTCATCTTCAATGCAAAGTTTGATGATAGGGGGCTTGTCGGCCGAGAAGGCAGAGCAAGTTGTCAGCAAGGTAATGACACTGAGCCGACAAAACCAGTTCGGCATTGGAGCCTCCTGTTGCAAGGATATCCATTTATAGCCCTGTAAGACTGCGATTTCCATTTTGGCTGCGGGCACCCCGGGTGCTTGCAAAGGGTGTGTCTTTGTTCAGGGCTTATGCACTTTAGTGTTGTTTTGCCGTGTTGAAACGGAGCATGGGTGCCCGGTTGATTAGGAGAGATGCTATAACCCTGGCGCTACATTGCTAGGAGGGGCCTGAGATTGTGTAGCTACCCCAAAATCTGTTGGCTAGCCCATGCCACGCAGTAATTGGTCGAGTTTGGTCCGGTATTCGTTACTTACATCGGTGATGCGCATGCCGGTACGGAATTCGCCCATGGAACCCACCAGGGAAGAGAAGATGGGTTTGCCCTGTACATCGACATACGAGACGCTGATATGCATGGAATCGGGGATTTGTAGGATGACCTTATAAGTAATGTGGGGAAAAAGCTGTTCCTTGCAAAAGAGAGAGATACCCTTTTGTGCTACTTCGGTTGCCTGTGCCTGGATGACCCGATCAGGTTCGTTCAGCGGAATGACGGCAGCCTTCCAGCGAACCAGCCTGCGGCCGGAAGTGCGTTGGTCAAACATGCTTAGCCCTGGTTTGATATGTCTGTTATTGATTCTAGGCGATGGCTGCGGCGCTTCAAGGCGCAGTCCATGGCCGTGATATGCTGAGCTAGCTTTATTGTGGAGACCTTTTATGTATTTTGTTGATCGTTCGATTGCTGTGATCAAGCCGAAGCAGCTTTTTTTGGACTGGCTGAATGGTCTGCCGGATAACGAAGTCACGTTAAGCCTGGATGACGTGCGCAGTGATTGCACTGTACTGATGATTCCCGAGGTAAACGAACAAGAAGATGGCATTGCCTATATCGATGATATGGCTGACCGTGTGTTCGAGATGGAGCTGGCCTCTTGGAGTCAGGATGAAAAGCACTGGCCCAAGTCGCGTAACCTGAAGACTTTCTGGGACTGGTTTGATGTAGAGATTCATACCGTCCTGATGGATAGCGTCGATCAGGATATCCACAACAGTCCTGCCGACCATGGCCTGCACTGAAGTTATGTGGATTCAGCCTTGATTCAGCCCGGTGTTTTGCAGATTTGAACCCATTTGGGGGATTGGTCTGATCCCAACCATAAAAAGGAATGCACATATGAATCGAATTGCCCGTTTGACGCTCTTGGCATTATTGGCTGGCGGTGCGTTGGCTGAAGATACCATTGCGTACAACATCGTCAGCCTGCAGGCTGACGCGCGCCGCGAGGTGCAGAACGACCTCGCCCAGGCGTCGCTTTATGTCGAATTTAGCGAAACCAATCCTGCCTCATTGTCAGACAGGCTTAACCGTGCACTTTCTGACGGGTTGAAGGTGGCGAAGGCTTATCCCGGCGTCAAGTCAGCCAACGGCGGGAACAGTGTCTACCCGCTCTATGGCAAGAACAACAAGGCTGAAGGCTGGCGGGGGCGGGCGGAAATTCGTTTGGAAAGTACCGACTTCAAGGCGCTGGCTGAATTGGTTGGCAAGCTGCAAGCGAATATGCAGCTTGGCGGGATGAGCTTTGCCGTGTCGCCTACCACCATGGAAAAAGCAGAGACCGAACTGATCGACGAGGCCGTAAAGGCATTCCGGGGCCGCGCGGAAGTGGTCAAACGCAGTGTGGGCGGCAAGGGTTATAAGTTGGTGAGCATTAACGTCAACACGCAGGGTGGCGGTTATGCCCCGCCGCCGATGATGCGAGCTAAGGTGGGGATGTTGCGCGCTGAAGCCATGGATGCGGCGCCGCCCCCAATGGAAGGAGGGCAAAGCGTGGTAACGGTGGGGGTTAGCGGTAGTATCCAGATTGAACAGTAGGACTGGGTCCTGGCCGATGGTTACGGATATTGAGCAAGTTGTCGGCTAGGTCCTGCTCAAGCTATGTCTCGCCTTGGTATGCCAAACCTGCGTTTGCAATTACGTCCTTCACGCTATCCGGCTGTGGGCGTGGTGTCGCTGCATACAGTGGCGCTGCCGATGGTGTGGCTGAATAGTCTGGCGTGGCCGGTGAAGCTTGTGTTGCTATTGCTGCTGTTGGCATCGGCTGCATGGTATTGGCGTCATCTGCATGGGCAGCGCTTGCCGTCAGAGATACGGCTGTTGCCCGATGGTGATTGGGCCTTGTCTTTTGGCGCAGAAGAGGTGGAAGCCAAACTGGACCGTGGCGTCTATCGCAGCCTTTGGTTGATGCGCCTGCCTTTGCAGTTGGCCGATGGTAGCCGGCTATTGTTATTTCTTTGGCCTGATAGCGCATCCCCTGCGCAGTTGCGCCAGCTGCGTAGTTGGTTACGCTGGGGGTGAGCACGGTTTTGGAACCTGGCTAATGGTCTGCTACGCGTGGGCAATATGGCGTGAAGACATGCGCTTTTACCACTTGTAAACGCCGCTTCCTCGGCTGTTTCCGCCTTGTCTTGTCTTGACTCGCGAGATTTTAGACGGATTCTTAAGACGCGATGTCCGGTGTAGCTGATGCATAAGGGCCAGTTCGACTGGCCCTTTTTTATGTGCGCCCAGCATGGGCGCACTCCTGCGGGTGGAAGTCCCGCCGTAAGTTGATCACAGCGAACGAAGTGAAGCGCAACTGCGTGAGGGCGACCGAGCGTGGGAAGGAAGCGTGGATCGTAAACCG
>NZ_PDZH01000099.1 GCF_002735695.1 Chitinimonas sp. BJB300 | reverse complement strand
AAGCCATATTTTGTGGCAAACCGTAGATACCACTGCCAATAATGGAACCGACAACGAGCGCAATAAGAAGACTAAGGCCAAGCGTGTTTGGCTTTGGTGTTACGGAAGCGGGAGCTGTATTCATGCTGTGTTCCCCAAGAAAAGATCCGCAATACTGAAGCAAATTTCTGATGGTATACGAGTTGTACTAAGTTGATTTGGTTAGGGCTTCAAAGCCTGAAATAACATCAAACAATTCTTCATCTATTGATCGCTGACGCAAGCGATGAAACTCCTTGCTGAGGGATTCTTGTAGTTCGGTAATGTTTTTTTCTGCGCGCTGCATGGCTGCCAGGCGGCTTGCATTTTCGCTGGCGAGTGACTCGGCACAGGCTCGAAAAAGCGAGACAAACAAATATTCACGAACAAACGCGAGCAAGGTTTTTCTTTGGTGCTTCAAGACTTCAGGCAGGTTATTTGTTGGCCAAGACGTAGCGATTAGATTTTGCCGCCACAGGTTATCCAGGGGCAGCAGACGTTGGCAAACGGGCTCATAGATTGAGCCCGATTTAGGCCGGTTGTTAAACAAAAATACTTGCGTAATTTTGCCTTTTTCGCGTTGGGTTTCCATTTCAATCAAGAGCTGCCTTACCAATGGTGTAATCGCTTTGATTGAAATGGGTAAGGTAAAGCCCGAAATGGGATTCAACTCAGTTTCTGTGAGGCGTGACTGAATACGCTCACCCACCACCCAGACCATCTTTTCCCCGGGAAGATTGGTTAGTTTATTGAAGACAAATTCAGCCAGTAGTTCGTTAAACTGGCCGACTAAACCTTGGTCCGAACCAAAAATAAGCGCACCAACAGCACCTGGCTTCTCGCGTATGTCGGCTTTGGTGGAGACCGACACGTTTTGTCGGAAGCACGCTGCCAATCCTAGCTGAACGGTTCGATGGTACTCATCAAGGGAGCGTACGGCGTTTTCATATTGCCCAATACTGGATGCCGCCATCGCTTTCATGGTGCGAACCACGGACTCGAGATCGCCAGCACTGGTGATTTTGTGACGAAGGCTGGCTGCAGTGTCGCTCACAATGCATTGACCGGCGAAGTATTGGGCTGAAAACGTGTTAGCGAGGCTTGCGCGATTTGGATAATCAAGGCGCGATCGGCATCATGCAATTTTTCAGTTCCCATCAGGCGAGCGCTGATTTCGCCTGGCATGGCAGCAGCGCCTTCGCGAACAGCCTGTTCGGCCTCCCCCATCTTCTCAAGGGGGATCTCATCGAAACAGCCGCTAGTGAGTGCCAGTAAAACAGCAATTTGTACCGACATGGATAGAGGATCCAATTCTTGTTGCTTTAGACAGGCGCGAATTCTCCGTCCGTGTTCAATCAACTTACGCGTCGTATCATCAAGGCGGGCGCCAAAACGTGAAAAGGTCTCGAGTTCTTCAAACTGGGCGTAGGCCAACTTTAGGTCTCCCGCCACTAGCCTGTAGGCTGCGCGTTGGGCTTTGCCACCAACACGAGAGACTGATTTTCCTACATCCACTGCGGGAAGCACGCCCAGCTCAAAGAGCGTAGGTGAAAGGTAGATTTGACCATCAGTGATAGAAATCAAGTTGGTCGGAATATAGGCCGAAATATCCTGTGCTTCGGTTTCGATAATGGGCAACGCCGTTAAGGAGCCGCCACCAAGTTCCGGTCGTAAATGGGTTGCACGCTCTAGAAGACGCGAGTGGATGTAAAAAATGTCACCAGGAAAAGCTTCGCGACCCGGTGGCCGACGCAGCAGTAATGAGAGTTCGCGATAGGCTCTTGCATGATGGGTAAGGTCGTCGTAGACCACGAGTACATCGCGCCCCTGTGCCATGAAGTGCTCGGCAATACTTGTGGCCGCGTAGGGTGCGATGTAAGCGAGCCCCGGTGGGTCATTACCTTCGGTGACCACCACTACCGTATAGGTTAAGGCATCTTGTTCGCGTAGGGCGGCAATTACTTTCGCAACACCTGAAGCGCGTTGGCCAATCGCGCAGTAGATGCACAATACATTCTTGTCACGTTGATTGAGGATGGTGTCGATGGCAATAGCAGTCTTGCCGGTTTGCCGGTCGCCCAGAATGAGTTCTCGTTGGCCGCGTCCAACTGGAATGAGTGCATCAATTACCTTGATGCCGGTTTGTAAGGGAACGGTAACCGGGGCGCGGTCCATGATGTGCGCAGCAGGGCGCTCAACCGGCAGGTGCGAGTTGGCAAGCAACGGACCATTACCATCGAGAGGGCGGCCAGTTGGGTCAATGATTCGCCCAATTAACTCATCACCAACGGGTACGCTTACCACATGTCCGCAACGTTCAACCTGGTCACCTGCATGTAGTTTCCAGTAACTGCCCAGCAGAACGACACCAATTTCATCGGCATCCACATTCAAGGCAATCCCGTAAATATCGCCAGGGAATCGTAATACTTCCTCAAAGCCTACGCATGGGAGGCCCGACACCGTAGCAATACCGGCGGCGATGCTGGTGATTCGCCCGACCTCCTTTGGATTCAAGCTTGGCTTAAACCCCACTTGTGCTTTGCTGATACCAGCGAACGCAGACTCGAGCATCGACTGAAGGCCTTCCATGCTCATGTGCCTTGCTCTACTTTCTCGTTGGTCTCTGCCGACTTTTTCACTGTCTTGGTGGCGGACGTTACGCTGAGTAGGTCTTCCAGGCCTTTTTGCAGCGATGCCAGATATTCGTCGATATTCCATGCTACTTTTTGCCCACCGCAACTGAGCTCAATGCCACTGACCAAATCAGGTGTCATCTCATAGTGAGTTTTCGTTTCAGCCCCAAGCAATGTTTGGATTACTGCTTCAAGCGTAGCGCGTTGTGCAGGGGGAAGATCAAAGACGCTGCGCACCAGCAGCGGCTCTCGCGAATGTTGAAGTGCCAAAACCAAACCGTCTTTTTCATCTCGACCTAGATGATTCAGACGATCGATGAAGCGATCGACTATGCGTGTTTCAAGATCGCCTCCAGCAAGGTCGTTTAATGCCTTACGCGCAATAGCAAATACTTCCTGTTGTGTACGGCGACCAATTTCACGCTGCAACACCATGAGTTCGCGCTGCATACTTTCGTGGCGTTGTTCACTCAAGGTGGCGGCGGCTTGGCGTGCTTCACTGAGAAGGCGCAGGCGTTCTGTGTTTGCCGTTTCAGTGGCTTGTTGCATGAGGGCGTCGCGCTCTTTTTTGAACGCTATATGCTTGTTTTGGTAATCATCGCGTGCTCTGCTGGCATCTGCCTTTTGCGCATCCGCATCGGCAAGCTCTTTGGCAATTCGTAGCTCACGCGTATCAATGGCATCAAGAATGGGCTGGTAGAGGAAGCGCTTTAATAGCCATACCAAAATGAGAAAATTGAGTACCTGTGCACCGACAGTGAACCAATCAATCAGCATGATTTATTTTCCGGCCACCTGTGCAATGGCGTGATTCCAAAATGGGTTGGCGAAAAGCAAAATCATTGACACCACAAAGCAGTAAATAGCGACGGATTCAACCATGGCCAAACCGACAAATAACGTACGGGTGATGGTTGCAGAGGCATCCGGTTGCTGCGCTAATGACGTTAATGCGGTGGCGACAGCTCGCCCTTCGCCGAGGGCCGGACCAATACTGCCAATGGCAATGGTCAGGCCTGCAGTGATGATGGAAACCACCGCAATAATGGTCATGCTATCCATGCTTACTCCTTTGAAACTTTGAGATTTTCGTTCGGTTCTGAGTTGTTGACGGCGTTGCTAGGTTGTGTCGCTGCAGCGATGTAAACGGCGGCAAGAATACTGAAAATGTAGGCTTGAACCATGCCGGTTAGCAGCCCCAGGGCACTGAGGACAATGGGGAAGAGGTAGGGCGTTATCGTGAGCAGAATGGCGAGAATCATGCTCCCGCTCATCATGTTGCCAAATAGACGTGCAGCCAACGCCAGCGTGCGTGACAGTTCGCTCACGACGTTAAAAGGCAGCATGATAAACGTTGGCTTTAGGTATTCACGGAGGTATTTCTTCAACCCGCAATCCGAGATACCAAATAGTGGAACGGCCACGAATACACAAATTGCCAGCGCTGTCGTAGTGGACAATGAACCGGTCGGCGGTTCGTAGCCGGGAAAGATTGTGAAAAGGTTGGCAGTGGCGACAAACAAAAACAATGTGCCGATAAACCCTAGGTATTTTCGTGGTTGAACAAGCCCAACTTCCCTGATTTGCTGGGTAATACCCGTCACAATGATTTCCAGTAGATTCTGCCAACGGCTGCGCGTTAGGTCTTTTGACAGTCCGCGAGTGACAAGTTTGGAACACAGTCCCAGAACCAGCATTAGCCCCCAGGTGAAGACGATGGTGGCGTTGATTTTGACAAAACCATACTGCCAGAAAATGATGTTATCTGGACTAAGGTGCACGTTGATGCTCCGATCACATCGAAATAGTGGGTGCGCTTGACTGGGTAAGTCGTGTCACAGTCAGTCGCGCCAGACTGAAGCCCAATATGGCTGCCAGCCAACGTTGCCAGTTGCTGCCACAGGCCAAATAAAACCCGACCAGTACGGTCCCCATTCGTACAACCAGGCTAGTGATAAACCAGAGTGCTACCCAGCGGGAGGAGACGGCTCTGCGGACTGTCCACCAAAGGCCGCCAAAGAATAGCGTACCTAGCACAATGCCCACTAGTAGTACGGTTACTAGACTCAGCAGTTCACTCACCCTTGTTTTCTTCCTGTTCGTTAATTTCGCGGCTTTCCTTGGTGACCCAATGCCACGCATTGAAGCAGCCCAGCCCTAAACCCACGGTAAGCAGCGCGAGAGTCCAGGAGTGATGACTTGGGTTGTTTTCATCCAGCCACATGCCCAGCGCAGCACCCAGCAAGGTGGGTATTGATACCGACCAGCCAATGAGCCCCATCATCCCAAGGCCAGACCAGACTGTTTGTGTTACCTGTTGCTGTGCTTTCAGTTTACGAGCAGCCTTGCTACCAATCTGCTCACTGAAGTCTGACTTGCCTTCGGTGCGGTGTTTATCCTGTTTACTCACGATGTAGTGCCGTGAAGCGACGAGTAAAATCGACCTCCATTTTTGCCAGTGCCGAGCGTACGGTTTTCTCCTGTTCATTCAAGGTAAGAAACTGTTGATCAACTGTTGCACGTAATGCGCCAAGGTTGGTTCCACCAATGGCATTGCGGACTGAGACCAATACTTCGGTACCCGTTTTGACTAACACGCCTTCGTCAACGGCAATGCACACTTCACCTTCCGCTTCGGTTTCGTAAACAAAAATACCAGCAACCAGCGAGGCGGCACAATCTAAACGATGCGGAAGTAGGCCAAAGGCACCATCACGTGATTCGGCAACAATCCGCAGCACATTCTGCTTCTCGGTAAATATCATAAAGGGGAGAAGAATCTTAAGATGCATGCTGGTGGATGGCATGACTTTTCTCCATTGGTATGTCGGTTTCCGATTTTGGCTTGGTTAGCGCCTCATCAATGGTACCAATCATATAGAGCGCGCTTTCTGGTATATCTTTGAACTCGTCACGCAGTATCCGCTCACATCCATCCAGGGCATCTTTAAGGTTGACCTGTTTCCCTTTTAGACCGCTGAATTGCTCGGTTGTGCAAAAGGGTTGGGTAAGGAAACGTTCCAGTCGCCGCGCTCGCGCTACCACCTTACGATCTTCTGTTGATAATTGCTCAAGGCCCAGCATGGCAATGATGTCTTTCAGGTCAGCATATTGTGCCAGTGTGCGACGGATCTCCTGAGCAAGGGTGTAGTGTCGGTTGCCAACAACGCCAGGCGTTGCCATTTTCGAATTCGACTGTAGTGGGTCAATGGCTGGGTAAAGTCCCTCGCTGGCTCGTTTGCGCGATAACACGATAGAGGCGGAAAGATGCGAGAAAGTATGAACAGCTGCGGGGTCTGTGAAATCATCGGCAGGAACATAAACGGCCTGAATTGAGGTGATGGCGCCCGTATCGGTGTTAGCAATTCGCTCTTCTAGTTGTGAAAGTTCTGTGCCCATCGTTGGTTGATAACCCAGCCGAGAGGGCATTTGCCCCATCAGTCCGGAAACCTCCATGCCTGCCTGGATGAACCGAAAAATGTTATCGACTAGCAGTAATACATCACGATGTTCATCGTCACGAAAATACTCAGCCATTGTCAAGGCGGCATGGCCTACCCGAAAACGTGCACCGGGTGGTTCGTTCATCTGGCCAAAGACCATCACCATGTTTTCCAGAACGCCGGCAGCTTTCATGTCGCGGTAGAGTTCTTCGCCTTCACGGCTGCGTTCGCCAATACCGCAAAAGATACTGACCCCGTCGTGCTGGCCAACCATGTTGTGAATCATTTCGGTCAGCAGAACCGTTTTGCCGACCCCAGCACCACCAAATAATCCGGCCTTGCCACCACGTTCGAGTGGCATCAAGACATCAATGATTTTGATGCCGGTCGTAAATACCTCCGATTTAGTGGTGCGGTGAATGAGCGACGGCGGAGATCGATGAACGCTACGCCATTTGATGTCGGGTGCGGGCAACCGGTCGATTGTATTGCCAAAGACATCGAACATACGGGACAGAATGGCTTTACCAACAGGGGCCAGCAAGGGGTTGCCACTATCTTCAACCAACATGCCTCGAGCCAAGCCTTGCGTGGGCGTCAGTGCAATTCCGCGTACATGGTGCGCGTCAAGTTGCGCCATGACTTCAACGACAATCGAACCAGCGTCTCCCATGCGTAACAGGGAATGAATGGGGGGTAGGTGCGCTTCAAAATGTATGTCAACCACACTACCTCGGACCGATACGATGACACCGGTATTTAACAATTTTTTATCGTTGGGCATTCTCTGTTCCAATATCTCGATTTTCGGGCTAGGGCCTGTTGACGTTTAGACTTCGGCTTATTGAAGACAACAGCAAACCTGCAGCATTAAGAGAGTGTTTTAAAAGTTTCGAACCGTCCCCATGTGGGGATTTTGAGCTCTGTTGCAAAACGCGAGAGCAACGTAGCAGGCCTTTCGCTCGAAGATCTGAACCGGTTCACGGCAATGCCAGAAGGCAAAGCGTGGTTGGAAGCAATGACTAGGAAGACGCTGCTTTCGCGAAACTCCTAAATTCTGCGACAAACTCCCAGTCCAAGCAGGATGGGCCTATTGCGTGTCGCAAAAGTATGGTGCAAAAATCTGTTTTTTTGATACATATTTGCGACAGATTGGGCGGGCATTTTCCCATGCAAATTGGCTACGCTCGCGTCTCAACAGAAGATCAACATCTAGATAACCAACGAGCCGTATTACTAGCAGCAGGTTGCCAGCGTATCTATAAAGAGAAGATTTCCGGCGCAAAGCGTGATCGACCGGAGCTAACCAGGTTGCTTGAGCATTTGCGCGCGGGTGACGTAGTGGTGGCGACCCGACTGGATCGTCTGGCTCGATCGACACGAGACCTGCTGGAACTGGCGGAAATTCTCCAACGAGCGAATGTTGGACTACGTTCAGTGGCGGAACCTTGGGCGGATACGACATCCCCCTCGGGAAAGATGGTGTTGACCGTTTTTGGCGGGATCGCCGAATTTGAACGTGCTCTGATCGTGGAACGTACTAGAGGGTGTCGTCACAAGATGCCGATCCAGATCGCCATGCAGCGAATCTGGGCGGCCGCCAGAAAAGAATCATATTCTTGGCGTAACAGGTTGCGATGCCCCGGCAGATGGGGCTCGAGCAAGAGCCAGTGTGAATCGGAAATGTCATGGCGACGATGCGCCGGCGAAGTAATAGATTCAAGCGTCATTGCTGAATTTTAAGGCCAGGGAAATCTTGTGACGACACCCTCTAGGGATAGTGGTCTTTTCCCAATCAATACCGTATTCCCGCCCCGTCGCCATCGTTTGCCATTATTTGTACCCAGATAGCCCCACGCTGGTTCCTTATTGGGGCATTTCTCTCATCCGCATTGACGTGAACGTAAACCAAGCGCTACAAACGGGCATGCGCAGCGTCTACGTCTGCCTTTACAACAAAATAATGGAGCGAGACATGACCCCAACCGTAAAGCTACTGATTAATGGCGAGTTTGCAGAATCCCGCAGCCAACATTGGCAAAATGTCTGCAACCCGGCAACGCAGGAAGTATTGGCTCAAGTACCAATGTGTGATGCAGACGAAGTTGCCGACGCAGTCGCCGCCGCCAAGGCTGCCTTTCCAGCATGGCGCGCCACACCGATTGCTGAACGCGCCCGGGTTTTCATGCGCTTGCAGGCGCTGATCCGTGAACAGATAGATTTACTGGCCAACACACTCACGCGGGAGCAGGGCAAGACGCTGCTCGATGCAAAAGGTGATGTATTTCGCGGATTGGAAGTCGTAGAGCATGCCTGTTCGGTCGGTAGCTTGCAGTTAGGGGAGTTTGCCGAAAACGTGGCAGGCGGCGTCGATACCTATACCATCCGCCAGCCAATTGGCGTTTGTGCGGGCATTACCCCCTTCAACTTCCCCGCCATGATTCCCCTTTGGATGTTCCCCATGGCATGCGTTACCGGTAATACTTTCGTTCTGAAACCCAGCGAACAAGACCCATTAACTCCCATGATCCTGGCGGAACTGGCCCAACAGGCAGGTTTGCCACGTGGTGTACTGAACGTCGTACATGGTGGTGTCGAAGCCGTCAATGCGCTGTGCGACCATCCCGATATCAAAGCCATTTCCTTCGTGGGCTCGGTGGCCGTCGGCACCCACGTGTACCGCCGTGCCAGCGAGCATGGAAAACGAGTACAAGCCATGCTTGGGGCCAAGAACCATGCCGTTTTCTTGCCCGATGCCAATAAAGAACAAGCTCTGAATGCCCTGGTCGGTGCTGCGTTTGGTGCAGCTGGCCAACGTTGTATGGCTGCTTCAGTAGCAGTACTGGTCGGCAAGGCTCGTGATTGGATTCCTGAGATTGTCTCCCGTGCGCAAACACTCAAGGTGGATGCAGGCCACAAGCCAGGTGCTGATCTAGGTCCCCTCATCAACAGACAAGCGCTCGAACGAGTGGAAAAACTGGTCGGCCAAGGTATTGAGCAAGGGGCAAAGCTGGAACTCGACGGCCGCCGCCCCACTGTACCGGGTTATGAACGGGGCAACTTCATCGGGCCTACTATTTTCTCGGGGGTAACCGACAACATGCAAATTTATCAGCAAGAAGTATTTGGCCCAGTACTGTGTATCGTGGAAGTGGATACACTGGAAGAGGCAATTGCTTTCGTCAATGCCAACCCCTACGGCAATGGCACAGCACTGTTCACGCAAAGTGGCGCAGCTGCCCGACGCTTTCAGCACGATATCGATGTAGGACAAGTCGGTATCAATGTCCCCATTCCTGTGCCAGTCCCTTACTTTAGCTTCACCGGTTCGCGTGGCTCCAAGCTGGGCGACCTAGGCCCTTATGGCAAGGAAGTCGTCCGCTTTTATACCCAGACTAAAACCGTTACTGCGCGCTGGTTCGATGACCAAGTCACCACAACGGCAGTTAATACCACCATCACCTTGCGTTGATTTGATGTAGCGGCTGTTCAAAGGAGGTCGGCATCTATGCCGACCCAGACAAATATATGGAGACATGCATGCCCGATATCACCTTTATTGGCCTTGGTCACATGGGTGCCCCTATGGCCGCCAATCTACTCAAGGCCGATTTCCCCCTGAAAGTGTTTGATCTAGCTCCCGCCGCCATGCAAACCGCCGTGCAACTGGGTGCCATGCCTACCCCCAATGCGCTTCATGCTGTCATGAACGCCGATATCGTCATCAGCATGTTACCAGCCAGCCAACATGTCGAAGGGCTTTACCTGGGTGAGGGACGACTCATCCACGCCATTTCGCCAGGCGCAATCGTATTGGAATGTTCGACTATCTCCCCAGAGGTAGCACGTAAGGTACATGCAGCAGCCAAAGCACGTGGCATTCATATGCTGGATGCTCCCGTCTCAGGCGGCACTGCCGGTGCAGCAGCCGGTACGCTGACCTTCATTGTCGGGGGAGAAGCCAGTGACCTGGCAACTGCGCGGCCAATACTCGAAAAAATGGGGAAGAATGTATTTCATGCTGGGGGCCCAGGTGCCGGCCAGGTCGCAAAAATTGCCAACAACATGCTGCTCGCAATTCACATGATAGGCACTGCCGAAGCACTCAACCTGGGCGTAGCCAATGGGCTCGACCCTAAAGTTCTCAGCGACATCATGCGGGTTAGTTCTGGTGGCAATTGGAGCCTAGAAAAGTACAACCCCTGGCCAGGAGTAATGAACGATGTACCCGCCAGCCGCGACTATCAAGGCGGGTTCGGCGTCGACTTGATGCTGAAAGACCTGGGCTTAGCCATGGAAGCCGCCCTCGCAACACGCACCAGCACACCGCTAGGCGCTGCTGCCCGGAGTCTATACGCCTTGCATAGCAACCAAGGTAAGGGAACGTTCGATTTTTCCAGCATTCAACAGTTATTTAAGCGTCCAAACCAAGACTGGGTTTAGCTGGCAATAGGCAACTTTCTATCACCGGTGAGGCTGCCAGTTATTCGACGGCCTCACAGTTTAACCCTTGTAATGACCAAATCTCACCGAGTAAACATTAATCTGCCAGGGCGGGTGGCAAGGCCGTCTACCGTCAGGTTCAATCGCGCTACCGATACATGGCGTTTGGAAGGTGTTGCATAATCAAGTGGGGCCCTCTTATTTGCACAGAGTATCCGATCTCGTAAATTTCGGTACTGCGCTTTTGCTGGCTCCACTATATCTTTTTCTTTAACGAAAATACTCTTATCACAAGGTGCCCAGTCAACCTTCTGTGTTTTGAAATGCACTGCCGGAGGAGTACTATTCATTTCACCACCACAGCCCGCAAGAAGAGTACAAGAAAAAACCGTAGCAAAGGGAATCGGAATCCAACGCTTGGGCATATATATTATCCACTCTGAAGAATTTTCTAAAGATGTTTAAGTTTTCAGGATAAATAAAATTTACATTCAACTGCTTGATACATTCACGCCAGCACTAAATAGTTACTGAGAGAACTGAGATTGAAATACTTCATATAAATTTAGTGCTTAACCATTTTCTAATTTTAAAGCTTAAAGAAGCCCGCTTGGCAGGCATGTCATTAAGCAACGCTGACTTCATGCCTAATATTCTGCCATCAATAAAAGCAGTAAGAAATCTATTATTTTTCAATCAATAGTTGAATAAAACTAGATACCGAAGTAAAAATCAGGCATTAATTAAGATTGCCTGCTTTCAAAAATGGCGGCGCGACATTCAAATCCGCCACTAAGGCCTGGGGAGTACATCCTGTTACTTAGAACCCGTCAAAGTCTTGCGAGCTAAGGCAAGATAAGGCAGAAATAGCCGAGAAAGCGGCATCTACAAGTTGTAAATGCGCATGCCGAGGGCGTTTTCAACGCCATATTGCCGACGCACAGCAGACTTTAGAGCAGCTCGAAAAACCCTATTTTTACAAATCCATGCTCAATGATATCAATAACTTGTGTACCAACCATCATCAAAAAGCATAGGTTTTCGAGGTACCCTTTAGACAGGTTCTAAGACATTCGGGTATGTGAGTCTTGCCGGGTACAACGTGTAATATCGTTATTCTTATCTAAATCTATCAATTCGACACTGAAGCTGAGTGATGAAGTATCTGTTTTCTCATATTGATCAGGTAACACGGTATTCAATCCAAATGCCGCCATATCTTTCGCAGAAAGAAACCAAAAATCTCTCACTTTGGGTTCCATTCTCTGCCCTACTACAGTAATACACGCATTAACCCCCATTTTATTAAAAAGTACTTGCTCTTTTTCTGCATCAGCTTTTGATTTTTCCAGCATAGCATTTGCGACACGCTTCATATTCCATTCAGCGCTCTGTTGGCAATTTATTGTATCTGAAGCGTCATGTATTCCACCTGAGGCGCATACATTATAATAATAGTCTTTTGCTTTTGCTACGGCGCTATCCAGCAATTTCGCATAATAACCGCCAGACATGGCTGAACCATGCCAAGCCACTACAGCACCTTTAGCGATTTCACGCCTTCTACCTGCCGGAAAAACATAATTTGCACACGAAGAGAAACATCCTTTCCCAATGACTTTGACATTCAATTTCTTTTCTAAAACCCATTCTGCCAGTGTCATACCATCAGCAATATCACCACCACTTGAATCAATATATAACCAAGTCGCCTTTTTAGGCCTATTCTCATAGGCTTGTTTTAATTGAACTATGCCTCTAGGTGTAATTTGGTTGCGAACATAGCGATGCTCTCCAATAGCTTCTATTATAGTGGGCATGAAGGAATAAGTAATGACCTCATCCTGCCCATCCTCACTACACGCAGTGAGAATGCCAATTAGAAATATCGATAAGAAAATCCGGGGCAATAACATAATGCAACCTCAATAAATATCAACGTATTTTATTGCCACTCGATTTTACATGGCCGCCAGAAGAAATTTAAATTATAAGCCGATGAATATTATCTAAACTAAAAATTGATTCTTAAACATCAAGATAATATCTCCTCAAGAGTAGGAGATATTATCTTGAGTACATGCTACGCGATAAACTAAGGATGAATGCCTCGAAAAACCCCAATCCGTAGACGACGTTTCATTATGCCTAGGTTCGTGTCTTAAGGGCATCCACCAATACTGAATCAGAACTTGTACTGCATACCGGCAGAATATGTATTGATATGTTGGGTATTGCGATTTACCGTATTGACCTGGTTATATCCAGTATTCATGCGATCGTAGTCAACACGGACCGCCAAGTTCTTATCCAAGGCATAAGTGGCACCCAAACCGTAGGCCATACCATCATTGTTATTGTTATTGTGACCTGCCCAGCTCAATTTACCGAATACTTCTACATTGTTACCAACAGGCAAGATACCCAGAGCACTAACCCGCATATTCTTATCCGACATGCTTGTCTTGCGATCTTTCAAACCGGTATAGGCACCTTCCAGCGCAATATTTTCCATAACGCGATAACCCACCCCCGCGGTCAAACCGTTGCTGAGGTTTTTGGCGCCTGCAGTTTCACGGGCATGCGTGACTTGGCCGAATGCATACGTCCCTGTGGCAGCGTCAGCCATGGCCGGTGCAGCACTTAGGCCGGCAATCAATGTGAACAACGCGATAGACTGTTTGGTCATGGTCATAATGAATTCCCTAATGTAACGAAGAGAACCGGTTTCGATCCGGCATGTCGCAGTAGATACGTAATCCGGGTCTATGCGACGGTTCATATCCTGCCATTCGGCCAAATCAAGATAAATAATCTGATATACAACTAATAGTTCTATAAAATTAAACAATAGCTTAGGAGGCAGGATGGATCGATTTCGAGCCATGCAGACGTTTGCTCGCGTTGCAGAAACTGGTAGCTTTGTAAAAGCGGCAGACTCACTGGGGATATCCAAAGCCTCCGTCTCATTGATCGTGTCAGAGTTGGAACGTGAGCTGGGCGCTCGGCTGATGCAAAGAACAACGCGCAAGCTTTCGCTGACAGAAGCGGGGCAAACCTATCTGGCACGCTGCCAGGACATTCTGGAGGCAGTAGCCGATGCCGAAAACCTCATCACTGAGAAACAAGATCAGGCACGCGGCGTACTGCGCGCCTATGCACCATTGGGTTTTGCTCAACACCATCTGACCCCAGTGCTACCTGCATACCGGGCGGCATTTCCTGAAGTAACAGTGGAGCTGGTGCTAGGTACGCGGTCGATTGATCTTGTTGAAGAAGGATTCGATCTTGCCTTGTTATTCGGCCATGAAAAAATGGCCAGCAGTCTTGTGGCACGAAAACTGGCTTTCTCGGAAATGATTTTATGTGCAGCGCCAAAATATCTGGCGAAGAGCGGCATGCCAGAGCAACCTGCCGATTTGGCGCGGCATGCTATCTTGCAAAGCAATAGCAACAAGAACCTGGATCGCTTATTTCGCGGTAACAACGAAGCCATCGCAGTACCCTGGCCAACGCCAGCGCTTAGTTGTAATGCTCTGGAAGTGTTACGATCGTGTGCATTGAATGGCATGGGGATAGCATTACTACCCTCCTATGTTGCCAGCGAGTCCCTACGCGAAGGCAGTCTGGTAAGAGTGCTGCCCGAATGGCGAGCCGGCCAGTTTGATCTCTATATGGTCTATCCAAGCCGTCGTTTTTTATCTGTCAAGGTACGGGCAGCAGCAGACTTTATCATTGAGCGTTTCCAAACCTTCGCTGCCGATCCAACCCGAGATCCATGGCTGAATTATCAACCGCTAGATGGCATGGCTTGAACTTCCGCTACATATCAAAAACCGCCATTAATGCTTAGATATACTCGCGCTTTTTTATTATCACCGTAGCCTATCGCTAAATACGCCGGCCCAATGCGTGTGTCACTGCCAATAAATACAGCTATGGAATGATGAACTTTATTTTCCGCAGGCTTCTCGAAAGATGAATGCACATCCCAAATTTTTGCACTTTCCAATGACACCCCGCCAAAAGCAGCTTTTCCCCAAACTGGTGAAAGCCTCATAATATCTCGCGATAAGCGAATTTGCGTGCGCAAAATTTTTTGGCCACGGAACTCATCTTTAGCATAGCTCGACAGATTGAATAAACCTCCAACTGAGGGCTTCAGATCAAACAAATCAAATTTTTCATTATTACTAATTGTGCTGCCATTGAGATTTACCAATAATGACCATTTACCCTTTGTAAAAGCTTGCTTTAAATCTAAAGAAGCTGAATGAAACTCTTCTTTAGCTCCCATAACACGCATGGACCGATACAACTCCAAACGCGCAAAGGTACCCATCCGGGAATAGCGGGCACTATCCAATTGGTCATATCCTAGGGCAAATCGCACACCACCATGGTCATCTGTGCCTTTTAGAGAAGACCGATCGGAAGCTAATTCGTTGGCAATCTCTTCTACGGCACTGACAACACTTAAATTGGATTTTGAGCGTTCTAAACCCACTCTTACTTCACCCCAGCGCCCCCATGCCGATCCAATATCCAAGTGGATAGTTCGACGAGTTCTCCGAGCACTGAGTACCTTCACTTCCTGTTGATATAAATTGATGTGGCCGCTATCCACACTACCGCCCAATGCAACAAACAACTCACCATTCAACGTTAACGGCTGGTAAAGCTCTGTAAATATCCCTCTTTCATCTCCAATCTGGACGCGCGTCTTCCACTCCGCGCCCATTTTATTCAGCCACTTCC
>NZ_PDZH01000098.1 GCF_002735695.1 Chitinimonas sp. BJB300 | reverse complement strand
CCTACCATCGCCGACAAGCCCGTTGCTGTCGCCGCACCAAACGTGCTCAGCAAATAGTCGGTGTACAAATCGAGTTCTTTGTTCTTCATGGCGACAGGTTATCGTATGCACTGCGTAACATCAGTTAAGTACACTCCGTTTCTGCGCTGCGCTTCACCGTGCTGACGACGGCTCGCGACAGATCGTAAACAAGGTTCTAAAAACCTGTCTAAAGTCTGCTGTGCGTCGGCAATATGGCGTTGAAAACACCCTCGGAATGCTCATTTACCACTTGTAAACGCCGCTTCCTCGGCTGTTTTCGCCTTATCTTGCCCTAGCTCGCGAGACTTTAGACAGGTTCTAAGAAGTGCCGATCACTGCCTATGCTGCGCGAAACCCTCCCCGCTTACAGCGTGAAAAGCTGCGCTTCGACCACTGACGGATATACACAACAGATTGCGAATAGGTCATCACAAGGGTTTCGAGAGGGATAACGCACGAGTAGACTTTAAGCAAGCAAAAGGCGGGTTTCAGGATGCCCGGTGGAAAATATGTTGCGCGCTAAGGTGTGAGCGACACATCGCCAGCCCGCTTCCTTAACCCAGCGTATTTCTCAGGTAGCGTTTTGCTTAAAACCTGTTCAATGTCGCGCGAGTTAGCGCTTACGCCAGACAAAGCGAAAACGGTGGCGGAGGCGGCGTTTCCCCAAGGGGAATGAGCATGCCGAGGGCGTTTCCAGCACCGTATCGCCGACGTACAACAAACATTCTTAAGTACAGCATTATGGTCACGAATGGTTTTGAAACGATAAGGTACCGCATGCCAAGCCAATTTTGCATATCCCTCAACTACGCCTTCAGCGTTTCTTGGCAGTGACAACCACTACGGCTGGCATCTATACGTTCTTTCTGGGGCTATGCATTGCCTCAGTCACAATCCGTGCAGCGCCTGCGCCGGTAACCTTGATTCTGACTACCGAAGATTCACCGCCCTACAACATGCTGGTGGACGAAAATATCGCAGGCATTGCAACGGACAAGGTCCGGGAGCTGATGAAAAGAGCCGGCCTGGGTTACCGCCTTGATTTATTGCCCTGGCGGCGGGCTTATGAACTGGCAGTGGCGCAAAAATTGACCTGTGTCTTTTCGACTACCCGCACCCCGGAGCGAGAAGAACTATTCAAGTGGGTTGGTCCACTCGCTTCGACCGATTGGGTACTCTATGGCAAAGCAGAGCGGAAATTGCATCTGACGACGCTTGAAGAAGCGCGCCCTTATGTCATCGGCACCTACAACGGGGATAGTCGCGACGCCTTCCTGCGCGCCAAGAACTTCAAGGTTGATACCGCACCGGACGAAAATCTCAACCCTGCCAAATTGATGGCCGACCGGATTGATCTGTGGGCTTCCGGTCGTTACGAGGGCGGCACCTTGATCATGCGGCAGGGTTTAGCCAAAAAAATCGTGCCTGTGCTTACGTTCAATCGTGTCAATTTGTACTTGGCTTGTAATCGGCAAACGCCTGATGAAGTGATAAATCAGTTGGAAGCTTCACTACACACCATGCTTAAAGACGGCACATCTACCCGGATTGAACACCTCTACGATCTCAAGACCCCGCATTAACCATCTAGGGCAATACGCTGCCCGGCCTCTCTATCCCGACAAATTCCAGTCGGTGAACCATCACTCGCGTTATCTGGCGTTATGGTAGCTTCAGGCTTACCAGCTCAATACATCCGCTCAGAGCCTATCTAAAGTCTCGCGAGCCAGGACAAGATAAGGCGAAAACTGCTGAGGAAGCGGCGCTTACAAGCGGCAAATGAATATTCCGAGGACATCTTCAACGCCATATTGCCGACGCGCAGCAGACTTTTAGACAGGTTCTCAGATAAAGCCCATGCAGACTGCTACAACGCCAAGAAAGACGCCACGCCAGACCCGCTCCCAAGCAACAGTGGAAAGCATTCTGGAGGCCACGGCCCGCGTATTGGCCCAGCATGGCTATGCCGCTACCAATACAAATCGAATCACCGAGTTGGCTTGTGTCAGTGTCGGTTCGCTTTATCAGTACTTTCCCAACAAGCTTGCCCTGATCGCCGCATTGCATGAACGCCATGTGGCGCAGATGGCGGTAGTACTGCTTCGTGACCTATCCACGGGCAGCAGAGAAAGCATAACCAAGCGTATACGCCGCTTAATTGCCGCTGTATTGGCCGCACATAGGCTGGAGCCCGATCTACATTGGGTATTGGAGCGGAATTTCGTAGCGCTGGAGCCCGCCTACGACGTCAGCCCGGCGGACCAGCTGGTACATGGCATCGTTCGTCAGATACTCGACGAGCACCGCGCCGAACTTGGCGTAGTGGATATCAACCTCGCAAGCTACATGGTACTGCGCATGCTGGAGTCGCTCGACCATGCAACAGTGTTGGAACCAACACCCCACCTGGCAACAGATAAATTGGAACAAGCCATTGGGGACGCTATCCTGGGCTATCTCACCCGCCCAGCCCGTCTAGAATAACTATTAGAACCTGTCTAAAGTCTCGCGAGCTAGAGCTAGACAATGCGAAAACAGCTGAGGAAGCGGAATTTACGATTGGTAAATGAGCATTCCGAGGGTGTTTTCAACGCCGTATTGCTGACGCGCAGCAGACTTTAGACAGGTTCTTAGACATCCTTACTAATCTATCGGATCTAGCCATGCCCACGCTGATTTGCGGTTCCGTCGCCTACGACACCATCATGGTCTTCCCCGACCGTTTCGACCGCCATATCCTGCCGCACAAAGTGCACATGCTGTCGGTGTCCTTCCTGGTGCCGGAAATGCGCCGCGAATTCGGCGGCTGCGCAGGTAATATCGCCTACAACCTCAAGATGCTGGGTGGCGAACCGATAGTCATGGCCGCAGTCGGCCAGGACTTCACTCCTTACGCCGCTCGTTTTGACCAACTGGGCATCCGCCGCGATTGCGTGAAGCAATTCGACCAGTACTTCACCCCCCAGTGCTATATCACTACCGATCTGGACGATAACCAGATCAACGCGTTTCACCCCGGCGCGATGAGCTACGCCCACGAAAACAGCTTCGCCGCAGTCCGCCCGGAACTGCACTACGCCATTGTCGGCCCTGATGGCCTGGATGGCATGCTGAACAATTGCCGGGAGCTCGCCAAGGCCGGCGTGCCCTATATCTTCGACCCAGGCCAAGGCACGCCGCTATTCAGTGGCGAGCAGCTCATCGAATGTATTTCGGCCTCTACCGCCGTCGCCATGAATGACTATGAAGCCGAGCTTGTCCACCAGAAGACGGGGAAAACCTTGTCAGAACTGGCCAAGATGACCAAGGTGCTGGTCGTTACCTTGGGCGGCGATGGCTCGAATATCTACGTCGATGGCAAAGAACTCCGCATCCCATCAGCACCCCCCAAAGCTATTGTCGACCCGACCGGCTGTGGGGATGCCTACCGTGCCGGCCTGCTGTTTGGCATGGAAAAAGGCTGGACTTGGGACGTCACAGGCCGACTGGCTTCGTTGCTGGGTGCCGTCAAGATCGCCAGTAAAGGTGGGCAGAACCACCACTTCGACCGCGCCAGCCTGAGCGCCGAGTATCGTGCTGCGTTTGGTACTGATCTGCCAGCTTGGTAAGCTTGGTCGAGAAAAATTAGCCCGGTCGCCCAGCTAACTTGACTGTCACTTGGTTCAATCCAACGGCGCGAACAGCGCCGCCATATCGTCTGAGCCGAACTTGGGGCTGTCGAGCCCATCTTCCCCCAACACCCCGGCTGCCAATGCCGCCTTGCGCTGTTGCAGCGCAAGGATGCGCTCTTCTATGCTGCCGGCAACCACCAACTTGTAGACGAAGACCGGCTTGTCTTGACCAATGCGATGGGCGCGATCGGTTGCCTGGTCCTCGGCAGCGGGGTTCCACCAAGGGTCAACGTGGATAACGACATCAGCAGCCGTAAGGTTCAGGCCTACACCACCCGCTTTCAGACTGATAAGGAAAATGGGCACTTCACCTGCCTGGAAACGCTGAACTGGCGTAGTACGATCTCGGGTTGCGCCGGTGAGTTTGACGTAGGCGAGGCTGGCTTGGTCGAGCGCTGCCGCAATCAGCGCCAACATGCTGGTGAACTGGGAGAACACCAGCACGCCACGTCCCTCAGCAACCAACTCGGGCAGCATCTCCATCAGTAAATCGAGCTTTGCCCGCTCCGGTACCTGCTGGGCACTGTCGAGCTTGAGCAGGCGCGGGTCACAACAGACTTGGCGCAGCTTGAGCAGCGCATCCAGGATATCGATCTGGCTACGGGCAAAGCCTTTACCCGCTACGGCTTGGCGCACCTTCTTGTCTATGGCCGCCCGCACGGTTTCATAAAGTTCGCGCTGCGCGCCCGTCAACTCCACATTGCGCACGATCACCGTTTTGGGCGGTAACTCCCGAGCAACTTCGTCTTTTTTCCGGCGCAGCATAAAGGGGCGTACACGGCGGGCCAGCAATGACTGCCGTTCCAGATTGCCGTTCTTTTCGATAGGCTGCCGCCATAGCCTGCCAAAGCTGCGCTCATCACCCAGAAAACCGGGCAACAGGAAGTCAAACTGCGCCCATAGCTCGCCCAGATGGTTTTCCATGGGCGTTCCAGTCAAAACCAACCTGTGTCGGGTTGTGAGCGCACGCACAGCTTCTGCGGCACGTGCGCTGACATTCTTCACGGCCTGGGCTTCATCCAGAATCAGCAGGTGGTAGTCATATTGTTTGAGTTCGGCCAGATCGCGCCAGATCAACGCATAGGTAGTGATGACAAGGTCGTGTTCACCAATCCGCCCAAAGTCCACCTTGCGCTGTGGCCCATGCAAAGCGAGCACGCTCAAGTCAGGTGCAAAGCGATGGGCTTCATACTGCCAGTTCGGGACAAGACTGGTTGGCAACACGATGAGTGCAGGTTTGTCGAGGCGGCCTGATTCTTTCTCCAGCAACAGGTGCGCCAGCGTCTGCGCAGTCTTGCCCAAGCCCATGTCGTCAGCCAGAATGCCCCCGAGCTGATGCTGCCGAAGGTATTGCAGCCATGCCAACCCCTGCAACTGATAGGAACGCAACGCCAAGCGCAACCCTTTAGGCGCAGGCACCGCCACCACCGTACCGGCAATGCGCAAGCGCTCAGCGATCGCCCTCGCGGCCTCGATACCATCAACCTGCCATTCACTAAACGCTTCGACGAGGCGTGGGGCATCCCACGTGTTGATCTGTAGTTTGTCGCCATCCACATGGTCAAACAGCTCTGCCAACATCTGAAGCAACGGCTTTATCCGTGCCGCGGGCACGGCGAGTTTCTGAGCGGCTTGGGTATGCAGAATCACAATGTCGTCATCTTCCGCCTTGCTGCGATGGCTAGCTTGCAGCCATGCCGGTTGCCGTTGCACAAGGTCTGCCAACATAGGCGCCAGCGGATGCCGTTCGCCATCGAATTCGACCTCCATCGCAACGGCCCAACCCTGCTGGGATTCTACAATGCTGGCAAACCAAGCATTAGGCTCGGCCACGGTATGGCGGCAACCGGGCCGAATCTCTATTCGCCATCCCAGCTGTTTCAATCGTGTTAAGCCCTGACCCATGAACAAGGGCCAATCACGCTCATGCGACAACCCCATCAAGCCTTGCATGCCCTCCAGATCATTTGCCTGCGTAACCAGGCGCGACACCGCGACGGCTTTCAAGCCCTGCTTTTGCAACTCCTTGAGAAAGCGAGCTTCAGCCGGGCCATTACGGCGTATCAATATTAGCTGGCCGTCGCTGTCGTATTCCAGGCTATCCGTATCCCCCGGGGCCAACAGCACGCCACCATAGTCAAAACGGGGGACTGCAATGTCATAATCGGCCCTGCCCAGCTGGAAATCGTAATCTCGGTGTTCGCGCCAACCAAAGGTGGGGAGCTTGTCGAGAATCAGGCAAGGTGCGGGTTCCAGCCGCCGCTCTATAGGTTGCACCACATTGGGCAGCATGGCTTCGGGCAACTGTGGGCGCAACGCCTCTACCACCAAGAGGAGTTCCGCCTCACCCAGCGGCGGCAAACTGAGTACTTGGTTCAGCACTAACCAATCGGCGTCTAATTGGAGCTGGCCGACCTCGGCAGTGGTGACATCAAGAAAATGCGGTAGCCCAAGCGAAAGGCATAAACCCGCCGGGGTCGCCACCAGCCGGGGGCTATGCCGCCCAAGGCCATCTCGTTGCCAGGATAGCACTGCGGGTCGGGCTGCTGCCGAGCGCAAGGGGCCGACAAAACCAAGCCGCGAGTCGGTGAAGTACAGACGCCTGGTGGCTATCATCTGTTCCAGCACCATGACATTGCTACTGCCCGTGAGCGGGTATTCGCCGTAAACCCAGTTTTGATGGCGAATTTGGGCCCGTAGCAGGCCCAGAATGGCTACATCCGCGTCATCAATAAAGCTGAGTGGCCGGCGTAATGCCCCGTCGATGTTATCCCAACGCTCCCCCGGCTGACGCAGCGCGCCATCAGCCGGTAAGCGAGCCTTACAAAAGCTGATGCTGACCTGACCATTGCCACTCAGATGCATCAGATAAAACAACTGCTGTGGATTGCCTTTTTTGCGGGTATTGGCAGTACCCGACCTAGCCTGGAAATTCGCCAACCACTCCAGTACAGCAGGATTCACCGCCCTTTCCGCGTTGTCTGCCTCCTGGGCCAACGCCGTAAGCAGCACAGCGGCAGCGTGCTTGCATTCGTAGCCAACCGGACAGGTGCATTCGGCGGAGATTTGCCAACGCTTGTGCGGCGTGCGACGAAAACCGATATCTACTTGGTAGGGGTACCGTGCTGTCCCCTGTACCTCTGCCATGAGTTGCTGATGATGCCAGCGCACCTTCCGAACCCCTTTGAGGCAGTTTTCACCTTTGGCTACAGTATGGTGGCCCAGCCAAGCAACGATCTCTTGGCGGGTATAGGTAGGAGGGGTAGACATAGCGGCATAAGGCGGGAAAGAAGACGGATATTGTATTGCACCCAGAAGCCCGGCGGACCCTGCCGCTTATACCAATCTGCCTTGCATGCAGATTTTTGTCTGTTCCAATGATTTGCGCCAATGAGTAGTGCGAATGACTGGCTTACAATAGCGCCAGAATCAGGCCCTTTAGCTCATTTTTCGAAAGCTTTCATGATGCAATCTTCTGCTGTTTTATCCGCCGAACAAGAAACGGCACTGCCGCAAAACTGGTCCGACATCGAAGCAGAGCTAAGCCGTTTTCACGAAAGTTTTCCCCAACTGGCATTGGAAGCGGCCTTGCGCCAACCCGGTATCAGTGTAAAGCCGTTTTTGGCCGAGCTGACCGCCTGTGCAGCCGAACCCGCCAAGCGAGCCAACGACGATGAAGGCTGGATGCTGCATTTGTACGCGATGCACCTTTTGGCTGCGTTGCGCGAAACCCAGGCATTTGCACCGATGATGCAGTTGCTGCGCTTGGAGGGCGAAACGCTGGAAGACTTGCTTGGAGACCATCTGACAGAAGGCGCACCGCGCGCGCTGGCTGCCACTTGCCCGCAAGATGAAGCCGCGCTGCAAGCGCTGGCAGCCGACCGCACCGCTTACTTCTGGAGCCGCTCGGCCGCCCTGCGCGCCCTGACTTTACGCAGCCTTGAGGGCGACTATCCGCGTGAAAAACTATTGGCATGGTTAGAAGCTGAGGGGACACGTGAAGCCGAGCGGATGATGGACGAGGGCTTACAACCGGAACAGGGCACCCACACAGATTACCTCTGTGAACTGGTCGTCTCGATGGAAGAAATCGGGGCACATGAACTGACAGCGCAGATTGCCCAATGGTTCGAAGATGGGCTGATTGATGACGCCTTCCTGTCATTTGAGGAATCGAAGACACGATTGACGCGTAGCTGGCAAGCCTGCATCGCCGAAGAGCTGGACCACGGCTGGGGCTACCCACGCGACATCATCGGTGAGATTGGCCGCTGGGCTTGCTTCCACGACGATGAAGATGACGAAGAGACGGAACGCGAATCGCAAGCTCCAATCAAACGTGAAGCACCTAAGGTAGGCCGAAACGACCCTTGCCCTTGTGGCAGCGGCAAGAAGTACAAGAAATGCTGTGGCGCCAACGCTTGAACCGGCCCATGGTCTTGCTGCGCGAAAACGCTAAGTGATGCGTTCCTAAAAACCGGTTTCAGGTCTAGCGAGCTAGGCAAGATAAGTCGAAAATAGCCGAGGAAGCGGCGTTTACAAGCGGTAAATGCGCATTCCGAGGCTGTTTTCAACGCCATATTTGCATGACGCGTAGCAGAGTTCAGACAGGTTCTAAACCGACTCCACCACAACAAGACGAGTAGACCGCATGAAACACCTTACCCCCACTGAGTTGGCCACCTGGCTAGCCGACGATAGCCGCCCCAAGCCGTTCCTGCTGGATGTACGTGAGCCATGGGAGTTCGAGACGTGCCAGATTGCCGGCGCAGAAAACCGACCCATGGATACGATTCGAGCCAATGTGGGCCAGCTGGACTCCACGCTGCCTACCGTGGTGATCTGCCACCATGGCATGCGTTCCTATCAGGTCGGCAGCTTTCTGGAACGGGCAGGGTTTGATGAAGTCTATAACCTGAATGGCGGCGTGGCCGCATGGGCCAGTGAGATAGACCCGGAGATGGCACGATATTGAGCGCTGGCGGCCCTATCTGTCGCTTGCCTGCTTACGGCAGCCTCTCCCTGCTGCAGAAAACATCTTCTCGATCTATGCCAAACCCTTGTGGTGTTTTTCGTGTCCGCCTTGTTTCGCCTAAGTGCTGCTTTTCAAGTCCCTCTCATGAGGGCTGATATGGCAAAAAAATCGGCGCAGCCTAACTGGCTGCGCCGCTTAGTTTCCTGTTGGGGAGACAGGATTCAAGGGAGATACAATGCAACAAAACATGAGGCCTACACACCTCATGCTTATTCAGAGACCACTCTGTCCGCAAAGTTCCGCAACGCAACAAATATTCTGCAAATCGCCCTATTAACTAGCCTATTAGCCGCTTGCAGTGCACCACCCGACCCAGCCGCAATCCGCAAGGGCTGGCGGTCTTCCGAAGCATCGCTGCTTGATAGGCATGGCCAGGTAATACAAAGCACTCGGGTTGATAAACAGCAGCGTCGCTTGGCCTGGGTAACGTTGGCAGACATTTCCCCTACGCTTCTACCGGCCGTACTGGCTGCGGAAGACCGCCGTTTCTACAAACACGGCGGAGTGGATTGGCGCGCCATGGCGGCTGCGGCTTTCGACAGTGCCAGCGGCGACCTACGTGGTGCGAGTACCTTGAGTATGCAACTCGCTGGGCTTATCGAACCCGACTTGCGCAGCACCGATGGGCGACGCAGCATATGGCAAAAACTGGGACAGATTCGTGCAGCCTATGCATTGGAACGGGACTGGAGCAAAGCCGACATCGCCGAGGCTTATCTGAATCTCGCCTCCTTCAGAGGTGAACTCGTCGGTATCGATGCCGCCAGCCGACTGTTGTTCGGTAAAGCGCCGAGGGGATTGGATCAGCGAGAAGCCTTGATCCTGACCAGCCTGTTACGTGCACCAAACGCGCCACCAGACCGCGTAGCCCGGCGTGCCTGCGCACTTGCCCTCCACATTGCCTTAACCACTGGCTGTGCTGCGATTCGTGCACAGACACTGGCTCGTCTTAATGCCCCACAAGCCGCCCTGCCTGGGCCGAATGCAGCGCCAGAACTCATCGCCCAACTCAGGCCAACTGCCGGCCAAGCCTTACGCACCACGATTGATGCCCGGCTACAAGCCCAGGTGCGTGCCCAATTGCAGGCTCAGCTGGCGCAACTGGAAGGCCGCAATGTGCGGGACGCGGCTGCCGTGGTGCTCGATAGACAGAGCGGCGAAGTACTAGCCTGGGTAGGGCAGATAGGTGCAGGCTCAAGCGCCAGATTCGTTGATGGCGTTGTGTCACCCAGGCAGGCCGGTTCCACCCTCAAGCCTTTCCTCTATGCCTTGGCTTTCGAGCGCAAGCTGCTGACCCCGGCTTCCTTGCTTGATGACAGCCCAGTCGCGCTCACCACGGCTGCAGGACAGTACATCCCGCAAAATTACGACCGCAGCTTCCGAGGCCCGGTCAGCGCCAGAACTTCGCTGGCATCCTCACTCAATATCCCGGCAGTGCGTACGCTGTTGCTGGTTGGGCTGGATGACTTTCATGCACGCCTGAACGCGCTTGGGCTCCCCCTGCCCCAGCAACCTGCCTACTATGGTTATGGCTTGGCGCTAGGCAGTGCCGAAGTGCAGCTTATCCAGTTGGCCAATGCCTACCGTGCACTGGCCAACGGTGGCCGGCTGACACCATGGCGGCTACAGCCCGGCGCACCTTCCAGCACAGGTCAACAAGTCATCGACGAAGCAGCAAGTTGGCTGACCACCGATATCCTGGCTGACCGCCTTGCGCGGTCGCCCGCCTTTGGTCTGGATAATCCATTGGCCACGTCGGTATGGTCCGCCGCAAAGACTGGTACCAGCAAGGATATGCGCGATAACTGGGCAATGGGATTTACCAACCGGTATGTGGTCGGTGTTTGGATGGGCAATGCCGATGGGGAGGCGATGTGGGATGTCTCCGGCGTCAGTGGCGCAGCACCTGCCTGGCGGTCGATTGTGGGTCTGCTCGGCGGCGATGCCTTTGCACCGGCCATGCCCGCCAGCATCGTCAAGGAATCGATCAACTATTTACCTGCCGTTGAAGCCCCTCGCCAGGAATACTTCATTGCAGGTACTGAGCAAAGTGGCTTTGAGCTTTCTAGCCGTTACGTAGGGCCATCCATCGTCTATCCTGCAAAGCAGATGATTGTCGCTTTAGACCCGGACATCCCAGCCAACCGTCAGCGCCTTTGGCTACGCGCCAGCCAGGCAAAAGGTATGCAATGGTGGCTGAATGGACAAAAACTGGGCGCAGCTGATGCGCCATTGGCTTGGCAACCGAGCCCTGGCGTACATCGCCTCAGTCTACAAAATCAGACTGGCACTGTGGCCGATAGCGTACAGTTCCAAGTACGGGGCGTGGGCAACAAATGAACTGCTTTACCTGTATGGCTCAAGTACTTCGGCTGGTGCGAGACCGCCATCCTTAACGTTTTGACACAAATCCGGCGTGCGAGACATAGGCCTTCAGAAGTAGAATCAAGTCTATACGTTCGATTGACACGGATTATCGGGACAAAATCGTGGTGTTTTCCTTCTTCAAGAAAAAGGACGTCGAGCCGGATGCGCCCAAGCAGCCGCGCATCGTTCAGCCCAATAAACCAGGTCAAACTCCAGCAGACGGAGATTCTCAACGGGAGATTCCCGTCCTGGATTCCATCATGGATTTCTCCACCATCGGCTCGGTAGGCCCTGGTGGCGCGGGCATTGATTTGCTGGAGAGTAGTGACGTATTGTCACCGGCGATGGAGCAAGCCGCCATCGCCTTCGCCAATGATCAGGTCGAGGACGCAATCAGCGTGCTGGCTGGCGAACTTGCCAGTGTGGAAGGTCGGCATGCCCTTGATACATGGCTCATGCTTTTCGACCTGTTCCAGATGCGGAATCTACGGCCTGAGTTTGATGATCTGGCATTGAAGTTTGTCGTCGAGTTTGAACGTAGCGCACCAGTCTGGCAAAAAGGACAAGGCGCCGACAAACCCGGTCCACAAGCCGCAAAGACCAGCGGCCCCTACTTCATGTTCCCGCAGAAGGTGCTAACCGAAAGCATCGAAGGACTGCTCGACCAGCTGGAAAAGCAGACTGCGAATGGGGTACAGGTGCGGGTTGATTTCAGCCGTATCGAGCAGATCGAATCAGGCGCTGCCGCGGCCATCGTGGCCCGCTGGGCCAAGATGAAGAAGAAGAAGGCCAAGCTGCAATCAACGGGCGGCACGGGCTTGGTCGAAAAATTGAAGTCCAAACTCGAAGTCATGCGCCGCGTCGACGAAGAGATGCCTTTCTGGCTACTACTACTGGAAATTTACCAACAGCTTGGTTTACATGATGAGTTTGAAAACTCAGCAGTTGATTTCGCCGTGACTTTCGAAGTATCGCCACCCTCTTGGGATGCCACCGCTAAAACCAAGACGGCTGCCGAAGTGGTGCAGGAAGAAGCCCTGTTACGTGCCGAAGCCCCGCCGCCAGAACCAGTCCTTGACGCCTACAATTTCAACGGCCCTATCGTGGCTGCCACAGAGGCTTCATTTGCCGACCTGCAAGCCTATGCCGATGAACATACCGGCGGTATACGCATCGACTTTTCTCGCGTGAGTCGGGTGGATTTCGTCAGTGCCGGCATGCTGATGAACACACTGGTAGGCATTACAGTACAAGGCAAGCCCATTATCATCATGGGTGCGAATGAACTGGTTGTCGCTCTGTTCCGTATCATGGGTATTGCTGATGTGACTACCATCGTCCGCAAAAAATAGCGTTACCGTTCAGATGAGTGCTCAAAACGGCCTGCCTTAATCGCAGGCCGTTTTGCTGATAACTGACCCATCATGCTTTTTACTGCACTTGCTCACCCCCCTGGTGTCCCTACAGCCCATCGACCCTGAGTCATGTGGAAAATCGTTAATCTACGCTTGCATTCCACCCATCTGGGCCCATTTCTAAACAGTTGTTTTCTTTAAAGTGGAAGTCCTGATATGCAGCAATTCGACGGCACCACCATCCTCTCAGTCCGCCGTGGCGATAGCGTGGCACTGGGTGGCGATGGCCAGGTAACCCTGGGGAATGTGGTCATCAAGGCGACGGCTCGCAAAGTGCGCAAGCTCTATCACGGCAACGTATTGGTCGGTTTTGCCGGCGGTACAGCCGATGCCTTTACTCTGTTCGAACGCTTTGAGGCAAAGCTTGAAAAACACCAAGGCCATCTTCTGCGCAGCGCCGTGGAACTCGCCAAGGATTGGCGTACCGACCGCATGCTGCGCCGCCTGGAAGCCATGCTGATCGTTGCTGACAAAACCGCCACCTTGGTCATTACCGGTAATGGCGATGTACTGGAGCCCGAACAAGGAATCGCCGCGATAGGCTCGGGCGGCGCATTCGCCCAGGCCGCGGCAAAAGCGCTGTTCGACAACACCGAATTCGACCCGGCAACCGTGGTGAAGAAATCCCTCGAGATTGCGGGCGATATCTGCATCTACACCAATCACAATCACGTGATAGAAACCTTGTAACGGTGCTTGCCCGATAGGACGGTACCGATGATGGCCGTCAGGATGCATCCTGACCCACAAAGGGAATGAAATGACTCAGATGACTCCGCAGGAAATTGTCCACGCACTGGACAAGCACATTGTTGGCCAAGACAAAGCCAAGCGCGCCGTAGCCGTCGCACTGCGCAATCGTTGGCGCAGGCAGCAGGTCGCCGACCCACTGCGTAACGAAATCACGCCCAAGAATATCCTGATGATAGGCCCGACCGGCGTGGGAAAAACCGAGATCGCACGGCGCTTGGCACGCTTGTCGAACGCGCCTTTTATCAAGGTGGAAGCCACCAAGTTCACCGAAGTGGGCTACGTTGGCCGCGATGTAGACAGCATCATCCGCGATCTGGTGGAAATGGCGTTGAAGCAAACCCGCGACCTGGCTACCAAGCGGGTCAGGGCACAAGCCGACGATGCCGCTGAAGAACGCATCCTGGACGCATTATTGCCACCACCGCATACACCGTTTGGCATGCAGCCCACAGCAGCAGGCGAGACCAATGAAACCCGCCAGAAATTCCGCAAGATGCTGCGGGAGGGCAAGTTCGATGACAAGGAAATCGAGATTGAACTGGTAGAGGCGCAAGTGAACACCGAGATTTTCACCCCGCCCGGCATGGAGGAAATCAGCAGCCAGATCCAGAGCATGTTTCAAGGGATGAGCCAGCCAAAGCGCAAAGCACGCAAACTGCTTGTGCCCGATGCCATGAAAGCCTTGATCGAGGAGGAAGCCAGCCGACTGGTGAACCAAGACGAACTCAAGGCCGAGGCATTGGCGGCAGTCGAGCAAAACGGCATCGTCTTTATCGACGAAATCGACAAAGTCACCAGCCGGGGCGAGGGTCAGGGAGGTGGTGAGGTCTCTCGCCAGGGGGTTCAGCGCGACCTGTTGCCGCTGGTTGAAGGCACCACCGTGTCCACCAAGTACGGCATGATAAAGACTGACCACATCCTGTTTATTGCCTCAGGTGCCTTCCATCTGGCCAAACCCAGCGATCTTATTCCCGAACTGCAAGGCCGCTTTCCCATCAGGGTGGAGTTGGAATCTCTCAGCGTCGCCGACTTCGAGCAAATTCTCACGGGCACCGACGCCTGCCTTACCAAGCAATACGAGGCGTTATTGGCCACCGAAGGCATAGTGCTCGACTTCGCCGCCGATGGTATCCGTCGCCTTGCCGAAATTGCTTATCAGGTGAACGAGAAAACCGAGAACATCGGCGCGCGCCGTCTCTATACGGTGATGGAACGCCTGCTGGAAGACGTCGCTTTCAATGCCATGGCCGGCCAAGTCCGTATCGACGCCGCCTTCGTGGATAACCGTCTGGGCAAGCTGGCCGAATCCGAAGATTTGGCGCGTTACGTCCTGTAGTCATATCTCTATTCATACGAAAAAGGGGTGGCTGAATGCCACCCCTTTTGTATTTCATCCAGGCAAAACGTCGTTCATCCTGCACTTTAATCATGCTGTCGCGCAAGGGAAGTATCGTCCAGCGGGTTTGGCCAATATACATCCAACAAAACCCGCCAAACAGGCGAAACCACCAAGGGAATGACCATGAAAGCCTACCAAATCAATGACCTGATCGTCCGCTTAAGCATCGCTACCGGTGTGGTGTTAGCCATGATAGTCACCGTACTCAGTCTTACCAACGTATCGCAGCATCATATCGAACGGGATTTGGCGAAGTACGCGGTGAAGGATTGCAAAGTCGTGCAGCTGGCCAAAACAACGACTTTCCACAAGACTTAAACAACAGAGTCAATTTAGCCCAAGGGTAAAATCAGCGTGAGAATAGCGCCCCCTCATTACCGGAGATAAGCCCTAACAAAACGACAACCATGCAGAATACTCAGCACCACTATGTAGAGTATCCCGCCCCCAAACAGAAGCACAAATAACGGTAGAGCAAATGATTCACGTAATACGCCCTGGTCATCCATGAAGTGATAAGTTTTGATGTAATGCTGGCACCAAATACTGCCCAACAGAAGGAATGAGCAAAATTGCCAGGATCGGCGATAGACATTGCTCGTGCAGCCAAGCCACATTGAAATAACAGCGAGAAAACCGCTTAGATACTGATGTTACGCAGTGCATACGCTAACCTGTCGCCATGAAGAACAAAGAACTCGATTTGTACACCGACTATTTGCTGAGCACGTTTGGCGCGGCGACAGCAACGGGCTTGTCGGCGATGGTAGG
>NZ_PDZH01000097.1 GCF_002735695.1 Chitinimonas sp. BJB300 | reverse complement strand
TACCATCGCCGACAAGCCCGTTGCTGTCGCCGCACCAAACGTGCTCAGCAAATAGTCGGTGTACAAATCGAGTTCTTTGTTCTTCATGGCGACAGGTTATCGTATGCACTGCGTAACATCAGTTACTCATATCAACAACCGTTATCGGGTGGGTTTTCCTTACAAGGGTGGCTGGAAGGACAATACGCCGAAAAGAACCTTGATTCGTCGGAGCAATTCACGCTGGGAGGCCCTAGCGATATTCGCGCCTATCCTGTCGGCGAAGCACAGGGAGACCGGGGTGGGCGCGCTAGCTTGGAACTCCGATACGACGTGCCCAAAGTCGTACCTTCACTGGGCCGGCTACAGCTGGCTACCTTTGTCGACACAGGCAACATAGCCGTTAACAGTGAATCGTCGGGCATTGCTATTTCCACTGCAACAGGCCGTAACAGCTATGCCTTGAAGGGATGGGGGTTGGGTGCCAGCCTGTTTAAACCGAACCAGTACAGCCTGCGACTGGCCTGGGCGCACAAGATAGGGTCAAACCCTGGACGTAGCGCCATGGGCGATGATGTGGATGGGAAACATCATGCAAGTCGTGTTTGGTTGCAGGGCATTCTGTGGTTCTAGTTTGCCGTCAACCAAGGCATAAACGGGGACCTCAAAACATGCCAGTAACTCAGCAAGACAAGGTGAGAGAAAAACATTGGTGCATGGGAAAGTTGAAAATGCATAGCGATATTTTTTTTAGGCAATGCTGTGTCGCAACGAAGCTAGCGTATATGACGGAACCCAAACGCCTATCCAACTTTCAAGCGAGTGCGCTGCTATGAACAAAATTCATCGTCTGGTTTGGAGCTGTGTTCGTAATGCTTGGGTGGTTGCGCATGAGTGTGCCAAAGCCGCTGGTAAAGCCGCGACTACTACCAGCACTGCTTGTGCTGCGCGTTGGGGAATGATTGCCGTTTTAGAGAGCATCTGCTTGGTACAGGCGGCACCACCAGTTGCTGCAACCCTACCTAGTGGCGGGCAGATTGTCTCGGGCTCGGGCAACATCAGCCAGTCTGGCAATGCGATGACGGTAAATCAGGCTACCGACAAATTGATTACCAACTGGCAAAGTTTCGATATCGGTAACCAAGCCAGTGTCAGCTTCAACCAGCCCGGTGCGGACAGCATTGCGCTAAATCGGATCACTGGTCAAAGCCCTACCCAGATATTCGGGCAGTTGAATGCGAACGGCCAAGTGATACTGATGAATCCGGCTGGTGTCGTGTTTGGCCAGGGTAGCCAAGTGAATGTGGGCGGTATTGTGGCTTCCACTCTATCGTTGACCGATACCGACTTCCTGGGTGGCAGGCTCCGCTTTGTCGGTACTTCAGGCGAGATCGTGAATCAGGGGACCCTCAGCGCCCAGGGTGGTGTAGTGGCGTTGGTTGCACCGGTGGTGAGAAACGAAGGGACCATCACCACGCCAAACGGTACAGCGGTACTGGCTGCAGCGCAGGATGTCTCGCTGGACTTCACTGGGACGGGCTTGTTGACAGTTACAGTCGCAAAATCAAAGCTCGATGCATTGGCACAGAACCACGGTTTAATTCAAGCGAATGGCGGGCGGGTCATCCTCACCGCTGGGGCTGCGCGTGATGTGTTAGCTGGTGCTGTCGGGAATTCTGGCGTAATTGAGGCCAATGCGTTGACTCAGCAGAATGGGCGCATATTGCTGGAAGGCAATTGGATATCGCAGGAAGGCCGTCTTACTGCTTCAGGCGGTCAGGTCAATCTACAGGCAAGCCAGGGTATTTATCTAGATGGTGAGGTTGACGTCTCAAGCATGCAGGGACAGGGCGGGCATATTGGGATCAAGACCGGCAAACTGGAAGGGATGGCGGAAAGCAGCCTGAAGGCCAATGGTACAGATGGCGGTAGTGTAAAAATTGAGGGTACGGGCATGGTGGGGTTCTCCTCTGCTGTGTCGGCTACTGGTGTCCGCAATGGTGGTGTTATTGAGGCTACCGGTGCCAATTTGGCGTTGCTAAATGCCAAGGTTGATGCTTCGGGCGGGGTACAAGGTGGCACCGTACACTTGGGGGGCGGCTGGCAAGGGACGACATCGTTACCTCAGGCGCAGGAAACCTTTATCGGCGTGGGTACAGAGGTTCGCGCCAACGGTGGTGGACTGGGACAGGGCGGTGAGGTAGTTGTCTGGTCTACCCAAGCTAGCCAAAACAACGGTCGTTTGCAGGCGAAAGATGGCGGGCGCATCGAACTCTCTTCCAAAGGTAAGGTACAGCTTAATGGTGGGCTGGACGCCGGCTTTGGCGGGAACGTACTGCTGGATCCGAAAAACCTCATCATCACCGCTACGCCACCCAATAATCTGACCATGGTCAGAAGGCTTGCGAGTGGCAGCATGGCTGGCGGGCCTGCTTTGGCAAATAACGACTGGTTTGGTAATGGCCTTGCACTGGATGGCGACCGATTAGCCGTGGGTGCCATTCTGGATGACACCGGTGGTACTAACCGTGGTGCTGTGTACCTCTTTACTGGCGTAGGGACAGATTACTCGGCGTTGACTTGGCAAAAAAAGATCGCGAATGCTCAGGGCGCGGTAGGCATGCCTGTACTGACAGATGATGCCAAATTTGGCGCAAGTATTTCGCTGAAGGGCAACCTGCTGGCTATTGGCTCAACGGGGGACGGCACAAGTGGAGGCATTTGTGTAACGAATTGTGGTGCGGTGCATCTATTTAATGGTGCAGGGGGGGATTTTTCGGGGCTGACGTGGCAGAAAAAGTTAGCGGACACCACAGGTGCCACGGGTATGCCGACATTTCCCAATGACATCATGTTTTTTGGTATTAGTGTTGCCTTGGATGGTGATCGTTTGGTTGTTGGTACACCTTATGAAGAGGTGACCGGCGTCACTCGCGGTGCGGTGTATGCATTTACTGGTGTGGGTAGTGATTTTTCCGGGCTGACATACCGGAATAAAGTGACCACCAGCCAAGGCGCAATTGGCATGCCGGCCCTGGGTACGAATGACAGCTTCGGTAATGCCGTCTCCCTGAACGGTGACCGCCTGGCGATAGGCACTAATTTAGATGACACGGGTGGAACCAATTGGGGCGCTGTGCATTTATTTACCGGGGTAGGCAGTGATTTTTCCGGCCTTCAATGGGTAAAGAAATTAGCAAGTGGCACTGGTGCTGTGAATCAGCCAACACGCACGAATGGCGCAGTTACGTATCAATTTGGGTATAGCGTTGCTTTAGATGCAGACCGCCTTGCAGTGGGTATGGTGGGTGATGACATCATGGCGGCTTCAGCAGGTTCTGCGCTGTTATACACGGGTGTTGGTAACGATTACTCCGGTCTGACCTTCCAAAAGTATGTGCACAGCGGCACGGTAGGGACGATGCCGGCGTTGGCCGCGAATTCGTTCTTTGGCACGTCCATCGCCTTGGATGGCGATCGTATGGCAGTGGGGGCACCGTTGGAGGATGCCGGTGGTGTGGTTCGTGGCGCGATGTACCTGTTCAATGGCGTGTTGACCTTTCCTTCTGGGGCGGATTCGGCGGTATTTTCCCAGACGCCCGACGCCACGACCTACATGACGCCGGCAACGATAGAGAGCATCTTGAACACGGGCTCGGCAGTCACCCTGCAAGCCAATAATGACATCACGGTCAGCAGCGCCATAGCGGCCAATAATCCTGGTGGGAATGGCGGTAACCTTACCTTCCAGGCAGGACGAAACATTAATTTTAATGCCAACGTCGGCACCGACAATGGCAACCTGACAGCGGTTGCTGGAGATAGCGGCGCAATCAGCGCCTATACCGACGCCGGTACCCCCACCATGACGATTGCCAACGGCGTTAGCCTTAATGCCGGTACGGGCAATATTGTGCTGGCTTCACGTGGGGGGAACTTCGTCAACAATAGTGGTAGCGGTGCCTTGGCGGGGGGGGCGTGGCAGGTATGGTCAAGCGACCCAGCCAGTGATACACGTGGTGGTTTGGTGTATGACTACAAACAATACAACGCTACTTATGGCAGTACCGCTGTGTTGGGAACGGGACGCGGCTTTCTCTATAGCCTGGCTCCCGTTATTACACCGAGCCTGATTGGTGCGGTAAGCAAGGTATATGACGGTAATACGGCAACCAGCCTGACGGCAGCTAACTACACGTCAAGCGGTGCAATTGATGGCGATATTGTGACGTTGAATGATCCTGCTGCCGGGAACTACGACACTAAGAATGTGGGCACAGGTAAGAATGTAACGGCGACAGGCATTGCTATTGCCAGTGCGACCAATGGGTCTGCCACCGTATATGGCTACCAGCTCTCTTCAACAACGGCTAATGGCAATATCGGCACCATCACGCCCAAGGCATTGACGCTGAATGGGCTGACACCCAATAACAAGATCTACGATGGCAGCACACTTGCCACCATAGGCAGCTATGGCAGCTTGGTGGGTTTGGTGACGGGGGATGCTGTTAACCTGAACAGCGCCAATGCAACGGCGAACTATGCCGATAAAAATGTCGGGATCGGTAAAACGGTCACGGTTGCCAATTTGGGTTTGGCGGGGCTGGATGCATCCAATTACAGCTTTGTCAGCACGCAAACCGGTACCAGTGACCTCACCCCCAAGGCATTAACGCTAAGCGGGCTGACCCCTAATAACAAAATCTACGATGGCAGTACGAACGCAACTATAGGCAGTTATGGCAACTTGGTGGGCGTAGTCACGGGCGAGAACGTTACGCTGGACAGCAACAGTGCAACGGCGAACTATGCCGATAAGAACGTTGGGATCGGCAAAACGGTCACGGTTGCCAATTTGGGTTTGGCAGGTCTGGATATATCCAACTACAGCTTTATCACCACGCAGACCGCTACCGCAGACCTTACCCCTAAGTCACTATCCCTGACGGGGTTAACCATCAATAACAAACCGTTCGACGGCAACACGACTGCCTCCGTTGGCACTTTTGGTAGTTTGACAGGCGTACTTGCCGGCGAGACAGTTGTGCTGAGCAGTGGCGGCTCAAACGCGAACTTTGTGGATGGTTTTCCAGGGCAGAGCAAGCCGGTCAATGTCTTGGGCTTGGGATTGCAAGGGAGTGATGCGGGCAATTACGCAATTGGTACACAGGTGAGTACAGCGGATATTACTTCCAACACCAAGCAGTATATTCCTGAGTTGGAGTCTCCAGTTTTGAATCCAGATCCGATCAACCCTGTGAAAGGAGTGCTTGATCTTAATGGCAGACCTATCGTTGACGACCAAATCCCGATTTTGCTCAATGTGGATTTGAAGGCCGATTTGACAGGCGTTGGACAGTTGAATCCTGTAGCGGTGAATAATCGTCACAATACCATTGCCGTTGCCATCGGCGCGGGCAATCCCAAAGGTGTATCTCAAACGTCATTGGGCGATACGGTTATCCCTGTATTTGATCAACCTGACGGTGGCCGAATTTCGCCAGTCGCACAATACAAGGTTACGGAGCAGGGTGGGGAGTTGCGCGCTACGGCGTTTGGGCAATCGTCTGCCCTGCCAACTTTGGAGAGGATGCGGCAAGAGCCGGTGGTGGTGCCGATAGAGTTACCTGATAAATCGCAGAGTCAGCTGCTGATCAATATTACGAATAATGGAGTGCTGCTGGTCCGGGCTGCGGAGCGCATCAAGCATGTCTACGGCGAGCGCCACATCATGCTGCTTGGCTTAATGGCTGCCCGTCAGCGCTTGGGGGTGGCGCTGAGTGACATCAAAGCTGTTTTAATTCAAGCTGTGCGATGATAAGAATTGAACAAGCTTGAAACCGGCTGTTGCTCGGTCTTCTGGGGTCGGTAATAACTTGTAAGGGCGCTGTTGCAAAAAGGCCAGAACCCCGCTCTTCATGCGCTCCTCCAGCCTTTTTGCAACAGCACCCGTTTCATCGACCCGCCAGCGGCTGCCGGGATGACGCCAAGCCCAGCGCAACCGTTTCTCGATCTCGGGTGCGTAACGCTGGACCCAGCGATAGAGGGTAGTGTGATCAACATGGACACCGCATTCATCCAGCATTTCCTGGCGTTCGCGGTAGCTGATCCCGTAGCGGCAATACCAGCGGAAGGCCCAGAGAATGATTTCTCCTTCAAAGTGGCGCCATTTGAAGTCTGTGTTCATCGCCTTGCCCCCCAAGATGCTAGCTATCGGCATAGCAGAGACCGCCCCCTAAGCGGAGCGCCAGCACGACAATATTTTTTGCAACAGCGCCCTTGCCGTTTTATCGCGCCGAGAATGCCAGATCGCCGATCAATTGATTACCTTGACCCACAATCAGCGCAAATGGGGGACGCCAAATCAACAACATCTTAAAGCTGGTTATGCTGCAACTGCGTCTCAAGTAGCTTCAGCTCACTGATATCCGTAAAGGTAATGACCACACCATCGATCACGTTATCCTGCGTGCGATAAGGCATAATCCGCACACGATACCAACGACCGTCATTGGTTCCGGCTTGCGTCTCCTGGAATATCAATGTCGAAAGCACATCATGTGCATCATTCTTGAGTTCTGGATAATCAAGGTCGGTCATCACATCCGAGAATGGTCGGCCAACATCGCTGGGAATAAGCTTGAACAGCCTGGTTGTATGCGAGGTAAAGCGCCTTAGTTTCATATCGCCGTCAAGGAATATAGTCGCAATCTCGGTACTGTTTAGAAGGTTCGTCATATCATTCTTCACCCCGGTCAAGTCCTCCATCTTTGACTGAAGCTCGGCATTGACCGTTTGTAACTCCTCGTTCAAGGACTGCATTTCCTCCTTGGAGGTTGTCAGCTCTTCGTTGGTCGATTGCAGCTCCTCATTGGTGGATTGAAGCTCCTCATTGCTCGACCTTAGTTCCTCCATGGAGGACTGCATCTCTTCATGCATTGCCTGGAGGGCGTCTCGCGCCTGTCGCAATTCCTGCTGCAAAACTTCATCGACCGAAGAGGAGGCGGACTTACGACGCATACGCGTCGTTTTTGGGGTAGCAACATCGCTGAATACAATGATTATTAGCCCGCGCAACGGCAGGGGATTTTCAATCGCTCTTACGGTAACGTTGACGATTTGTACACTGCCATTGATAGGAATCTGCAGCCCTTGGAGTTGAATTGGTTGTGGATCCCGTAGCGCTTTACGAATTACACCAACCAGAGCTTCACGCAACCCCTCACGCGCCATCGCATGAATATTGATATTTACCTTGCCCGCAGCTGGCTCTAGGTAGGCTCCCGTACGTCCACTGATGTAAAGGATGTCGCCGTCTGAATCCACCAATACCGCTGCCGGCGCATAGTTCTGTTGGATCAGCTGGTCGGTCAGCAGCCCAATGTTCTCGTCGGGTTCCATGCGCTCGACAGGCAGGGTCTCACTGTACACTGCGACGGGCCCTGGCGTTTTGCCAGGGAAAACCATTTCCGATGCAGAAGACCGCTGATCGAGCCGGCGGAATAAGTGCACCTTGCTTTTGATGGGTGCAAATAAATGGCTGCCATGACCGGCGGACTCCGCACTGCCCAGCAGCAGCAATCCACTGGGATTCAAGGCATAGTGAAACAGCGGCAATAACTTTTTCTGCAACGGTGTTCCAAAGTAGATCAAGAGATTGCGGCAGCATAAGATATCCAACTTTGTAAAGGGTGGGTCGGAGATAATGTTCTGGGTTGCGAACACAACCATCTCGCGAATCTCTTTTTTGATCCGATACCCATCTGCTTCACTGACAAAGTAACGGGCAAGCCGCTCAGGTGATACGTCTGCTTCAATATTGCTCGGGAAGAGTCCCTTGCGTGCTTTACTGATAGCGTCCGGGTCCAGATCGGTCGCATAGATTTGAAACTCAAAACGCCCGTTGGGTTTGAATACTTCCAGCGCCTCTTTCAAAACAATCGCCAGCGAATAGGCTTCCTCACCGCTGGAACAGGCTGCTACCCACGCGCGTAGTGGCTTACCCTCGGGGTGTTGCGCAAGCAACGCAGGGATAGCTTCATCGCGAAAATACGCCCACACATCAGCGTCACGAAAAAAGTTAGTGACACCGATCAACAGCTCCTTGAATAGCTGATCGATTTCTTGCGGGTTTGTACGCAGATAATGCACATAATTAGCAATGCTGCTTAGTCGGTGTAAGGCAATGCGCCGCTCGATGCGTCGCTCGAGGGTATTGGACTTGTAGAGCGAAAAATCGTTATGACAACGGTTGCGCAGCAAAACGATGATCTTACCCAGATTGGTTTTAACTTCGGTGTCGGAAGAGCTCGACGCCAACGTTATCCTTGCCGGGAGTTTGAGGCTGACAAGAATTTCTTCTGGTAGCTGTTCTGCAGGGGCAATGATGTCGACCACCCCAGCCTCGATGGCAGAGTGCGGCATGCTGTCCGCACTCGCGCTGGCGGGTTCCTGTGCAAGACAAAGACCCATCTTCTCCTTGATTGCACGCAAGCCAGCCACCCCGTCAGAACCCATACCCGACAAGATGACACCAATCGCTCTCTCTTGCTGTTCCTCTGCCAGAGCACGCAAGAAGAAGTCGATAGGCAGACGCAAGCCATGCAACTCAATGGGATCACGCAGATAAAGCATCCCGTTTTGAAGCAACAGGTTCTTACCGGGGGGGATGACGTATACACAGTCAGGCACCACACGCATACTATCGCTGACTTCAAACACCGACATGGTGGTCGAGCGCTGCAGAAGTTCTGGAAGGGCACTGGTGTAAGCAGGTGCGAGATGTTGAACAATCACAAATGCTATACCAGTATGGGCAGGAGTATGAGTCAAGAATTTCTCAAGCGCTTCAAGCCCCCCCGCTGAGCAACCAATCCCCACAATAGGGAATGCTGGGGTATTCAGCACACCAGTTGTTAAGTCGTCGATACCTTTTTTAACTTCGCTCGATGCCCGCTTGGCAGACTGAGTAGATTTGGCCATGACTGTCCTTATGTATTCTGAGCGCTTTGGGCATAGGGGGCTCTTAACCGTCAACGCCTATGCACCCAAAGGATTGGCATTCCCAAACCTAGCAAAAACCTCAAGCCAACAGTGCTGAGGCAATTCTCATTCAGTTTACCTAGTTCACCAAATTGAAATAGACTGTGAATACCCCTACTGCCTTAAAGGCTATAGAGTATGGGCAAAACTTTGATAGATAAAGATATCCTTTGCGCAATTAAGCCGCCGTTTCCAGCTGATTTTGGCGATGTGGCAGTTTTTGCAGCTATCTGTAATCCCCCAATAACCAATGAGCTAGTTAGCCGCAATCGCGTGATTAGATTGCCCCTAACTTCAATGGGTCGGCTCAGAAAACGCGCATTCAAACGCTGTTGCAATTGCAGCAAGCCGCTTGTCCCGTGTCCAAAACCGCACTGAGCCTTCAAGCAAAGTAGAGGCAAGTAAGTGAGCATCGATGTAACCGATACCTCGCCCCATCAATTGACGCTGTTCAATAAAAAACAGTACCTCTTCATTTTCAGCACACCGAACAGTTGGTAAGGACTGCAGTAAGTCCAATACCGTTTCCCTTGTCTTGAGATTCCCACAGGCCAGTTCGCCAATCACCATGGGATGGACACATACCATCCCATTCTCGAGCAATAGCTTGAGTTGGACATCGCGATAACGCAGATGGTCTATCCAAACTGAAGTGTCAACCAGGATCATTTTGGTTCGGACTGGCGGCGCGTAACCATTTGCAGTGTGGGATCAGAACCACCCAATTGAGCCAAACGCTTAGCACTTTCTCTTTGGATAAGGGCCATAAGCGCTTCGCGCAAAAGTGCACCGCGCTCTTGTACGCCGGTCAGCCGCTGGGCCCGATCGAGCAAAGCATCATCGAGATTGATGGTAGTACGCATATTGGCCTTCTAATAAAATAGAATCAATAATCGCACCATTTGATGCTAAAGATTACATCTTTGCAAGAGTGAACTTGTATTCAGCTAATTAGGTTGCATCCAAGTTGAGTTGCGTGGGGAATCGGAAAATGGGTTCTTGGACGCACTTGCCTTTTCCCGAACCCGCATGATGGACTGCCGTGTCAACTGGTAGTCCCGCGCCGGTTGCGAGACCGCCCCCCCCCTAAGCGGAGCGCCAGCACGACAATATTTTTTGCAACAGCGCCCCCCCGCCCCTATTTTGAAACCAAACCGCCGGCCTCGCGGGCCGTTTTTGGTGATGGTACCGTAGCAGAGAGACAGCCAGTTCGACCTATCCCAAAACAGCGCCATGTCGCCCTTGAGCGATTCATAACACCTGGGCTATCGATATTGAAAAATCAAATCCCCTGACCTTGTTCAGGTACAGGGGACAAGAGATGCAACTACGTTGATGATTTATTCCCAATAAGCAGAGGCACGCCCATCCGCATTGACCCACGGTAGAGAAGATGTACAACGTGAGGGAGCACAAGTACTACCGTAAATAGGGTAGTTTCCTGATCGGGTGCCATCGACTTTTACCGTCAACGTATAGCTTCGCCCATTAAACTGGACTTGCTCGCCACTCCGATACTGACGATATTCATCAAAATTACCTGACGCTGTCGTACCACCACCGCTACCCGCACCAGCCCAGTAAGCCTTTAGCCAGCCGCCGTATGTATAGGGGTTATTTTCACCGCAGGCGGTAGGGTCGCAGTACGAACCCCAGATCTGGTAATCGCCACCAGGCTGGTTGTTGACCCGCACTGTGAGGGTGTAGCGCTTGCCATTGACGTCGACAATGTCACCCTGCTTGTATTGGATACTGCGGTCGTAGTTGCTGGCGCTACCACTACCCGTACCACCACCGTTCTTGTCTTTCAGTACAGTTAGCTTAAAGGAAGCCGTAGCTTCTTTGCCGTTGGCGGCAATAACACGCACCTTAACGTTGGCTGTACCGACGGCGCCCCTAACCGGTGTGACACGAACGGTACGTTGGTTGCCTTGGCCTGCTTGAATATCGATGCCGTTATACGCAATCACACGTGTGTTGTCTGAATCAGGGTAGAAACGAACCCCCGCCAGGTCGGCACCCGCCAGATCCAAGGTCAGGTTACCGCTGCCATTTTCATCAATGGTTAATTGCTGAGCGCTAAATGTGGCGTTGAGCGTTACTTGGCCCGGATCACCAGGGTAGAAATGCTTTACGGCTGCCACGTCACCAGGGCTAAGGTCCCTACGCTGTCCCATTCTTTCTGGGTCAATACCACTTTTGAGTGGAACCATCGTCTTCTGACTCAACATCCCACTCTTGTTAAAAGCCCAATCGGGGTAATGCATGATCGAGTCGTAGTCATAGTCACCTGCAGGATCAACTTCGCTAGAACTTTTCTTCTCGTATTCGCTCAGGTACTTGTCCTGAATGTTTTCAAAGTATACCCGTATATAGTTGTCACGATCCGGGCGCATCTGTTCATGCTCCCAGCCCAGTGCATGCAACAATTCGTGTGCAGCGTTTCCTGCCCTACAGCCATTGCCGATAGAAATGTCCTGCTTACCCTGCTTCATGCCTATTTCTGAATAACAATCATCATCATCGTTACGGTAGAAGCGTACATAGTTCGGTTCGAGGGTCCGCGGTACAAAACGCACGGCAGTTTTATCCGAAATCAGCTTCATACCGGCCTGAATAACCTTACGATTAGTTTGTGGCAGCTGATCGTCGTAAATGTAGTAAACGGTATTATTGGGCCACCGGGTAGCTCGGGCAATATGATTGTCATGCGCATTCTGCTTGGATTGATTAGCGCTTTCCTTGCTCCATGGCTCTACGGGGGATAGATCGACACCATCGCGTATAGCCTCCTCGCTTGGACCAAGCACCATATCGCCTAAGAGAGCCTTGCCATCCACGACGCGGACAATGACCTTTTTAACAGTGCCTTTTACCGTGACTTCGGCAAACTGCTGTTTATCAGATACCTTCAGTTCTGGATTGTCCATCGTATTGGGCTCGGCCATTACGCCCAGGGCGGCAACCGCCAATAAAGTAAGCGCAGAAAATTTAAGTTTCATGATGCCCTTCCATCTTGAATTCATTCAACAACAATTGATAACCTAGAAGGGCTAAATCAGAACTAGATAAACGCTTCTAATCTGTTATCCATCACCACAATTTACCTACACTTTCATGCATCCCACACGAGGCCATCGCATTGGCGAAGTCTCAATAACATCACCGCTTCAAATTAGTTTGTTGAACAATTACCACAACGGGTATGCACACATACTGTTGGGCAAATCTAAAGTTATGACATAGACATGTCAATAAACGAACGCACCCAACTAATACCATTACCTACCGGTTATTTCATGTGTAGCCATCAACGCACTAGCTGACGTGGCTTCCCCATACTCTCTTGGCGGTTTTTTGCAGGAAACCACTTAGCGAAGACTGCCTTATTACAGCTCAGTGCAAGCCCAGCCCCAAAACGCAGCTGACACTGCGAAAACTTTTCCAAGAACATAATGGCTTGAAGCCCTACTACAGGCCCAACAGCCGAAAAAGCTGCCCGGACCAAGATCGACAGTGGCTCTATGGGTGGTCGATTACCCGTATCGGTTGCCTGAGTACCCGGGGGGAGACGCCCTCGGGCTATAGATATTGAAAAAATCAAATCCCCCTGACCTTGTTCAGGTACAGGGGACAAGATATGCAACTACGTTGATGATTTATTCCCAGTAAGCAGAGGCACGCCCATCCGCATTGACCCACGGTTGAGAAGACGTACAACGCGAGGGAGCACAAGTACTACCATAAATAGGGTAGTTTCCTGATCGGGTGCCATCGACTTTTACCGTCAACGTATAGCTTCGCCCATTAAACTGGACTTGCTCGCCACGCCGATACTGACGATATTCATCAAAATTACCTGACGCTGTCGTACCACCACCGCCTGTGGTGCCACCACTGCTACCCGCATCAGCCCAGTAAGCCTTCAGCCAACCACCGTATGTATAGGAGTTATTTTCACCGCAGGTGGTCGGGTCGCAGTACGCACCCCAGATCTGGTAATCGCCACCTGGCTGGTTGTTGACCCGCACTGTGAGGGCGTAGCGCTTGCCATTGACGTCGACAATGTCACCCTGCTTGTATTTGATACTGCGGTCGTACTTGCTGGCGCTACCACCGCCTCCCCCTCCTGTGGTGGGTGGAAAATTAGGGCAACGTACACCAACTTGGTCGAACACATCGATCACGTCAGCCCGTGACATACCGCGGTCGTCTGCAGCACGTATTACACCGCAAGCACCTTCGTCAAAAGTCGACTGCGGTTTCCAGTACAACATGTTGGCGGTAGCAAACGTAGTGAATGCCTTCTTCACATCCCAGCCTGGTTTATTGGCCAATAACGCAAAGGCTTTGTTGTATACACCGCTGGAGTTGTGAGAATTCATACCGCTGTAGTATTTGCTCGCATGGCTGATCGCATGGCCATTTCGCTCAGGGTCCAGCATGTAGCGAGTGGAGTTATTAGTGCCGTCACGCACGACTTCGTCGCCGAGTATGAAGTCGGTTCTACCGCGGACATATACTTCAGCCGCAGCAGCTGCCATGTCCGAGAATGCTTCGTTCATCCCGCCTGCCTGGCCTGTGTAAACCAACTCAGCATTTTGTTCAGTGAAGCCATGGCTGACTTCATGGGCAATGATATCCAAAGATACTAAGGGGTAATATTTACGGCCACCATCGCCAAAGTTCATTGCTTGGCCGGTCCATTGGGCGTTTGTCCAGTCTTGGCCGAAATGAACGCGTAGGGTCAGCTTTTGTTGTATAGGACGTTTTCCCAACCATTCGTTGTACATATTGAAAACGGAGTTACCAAAGGCATGAGCATCGTTCAGCGGTGAAAAGGCGCCATTGACTGAGCGGACGGTATTTCGTGCAGTTCCGTTATTGAGGCATGAAGGTGGGCGGAAAGCTGTATCCAAAGGTTGAGTTCCATTGAGCATATCAACGGTTTTGACATTAGCATTTTCAAAGCTGCAATCCTGACCTACCTCGAAAGCGGGATAGTCACGGCCATACTCGTATTGGCCTACCTTTTCGTTTCCGCCGGGACCTGTCATGTTTAGGGTGGTTAATCCTTCCCACTGGTCATGAACTTTAAGGGTTTCTGCATCAACGATGAAGTGAGGGCGTGTGGGGTTTGGCGTGCTGATGTATAGAGAAGCTAAGTACACTCGTTGAGCACGACCACTACGCTGGTCAATCACGGTGATGACTTGCTCAATGGCCTTATGTTCTGCTTTATCTACCTGAGTTCCTTTTTTCCGGAGCAGGTTCCACACATCATCTTCGCTGTAGCGAGCTTGAGGACTAGGCAAGTCAGCGGCAATACCGCTTAACAAAGTACCGGTTGTATAGCTCGGTACATCGGCAAGCATGCCTTCAGGGCTACTGGCGTAGCTGGTGACGATGGGATTTTCACCCCATACGCGCACACCCTTATGACGTTGCTCCATTCTGGAGAGCTTGTTGCCACGAGCATCTGTAATGCTGCTCCCCTCTTTGGGTACCACGACAAAACCGGAAGAATCGGAAGGAGCGTCAAAAGCCGGCATACCTTGGCTTAAATCAATACGGGTGGCTGCCACTGCAGATGTAGCACTGGCGACTGCAATTACCAGCGTGACCATCCGCCGAACTGAAACTCGCTTAGTCATCATGATCGTCCTCAGAGGTGAGATTTATGACAATGGGCATTAGGCTACATTAATTTGATATTACAAACATGTTTTTGTCATATATGGTGTGAATTTTACGGGTAGGTTCAAACTATTCACCCGGCAACTAAGTGTTGATTTATTGGTGCCTGCCCCCAACTGATAGAAATGGACAAAGAAGACGGACGCAAGCTGTCGCGGCAAGAACAGCACGAAAGGCGCAAGCAAGCTGTGAGGCTGCATCGGCGTGGCATGCCCATCAAGGAAGTGGCAGTCAGCCTGGGCGTGGCGGAGGGAACGGTGCGCAGCGCAGTCAAGTCGGCCGATGCCGGGGGCCTCAAGGCGCTAGCCCCTAAACCCACAGGGCGCTCGCTGGGCCAGCAGCGGTGCCTGAGCGCCAATCAGGAACTACACATCCAGCGCTTGATCTGCAAGAACCGCCCCGAGCAACTCAAGCTGGAATTTGCGTTGTGGACGCGCGCGGCGGTGCTCCTGCTGGTCAAGCAGGAATTCGGTCTGGCGTTGCCTATTCGCACCATGGGCGAGTACCTCAAGCGCTGGGGCTTCACCCCACAAAAGCCCCTCAAGCGAGCCTATCGGCATAGGGGCGGCCAGATTACCTGGCCGACCCCTGCCACACCACCCGGCATGCGGGTCCGCACCGGGCGGTTCGAGAAGTTGAGGTTAGGCGAGTCTTGGAACTCCCAAGCGGTCGAAATAGGCGATCGGCAGCGCACGATTCAGCACGCCGTAGCCATTACGTGTAGAAGTTCAGACTTGATCTGACAGTCTCACCTTGCAAATGGTGGGGTTACCCGTTTTGATACAGGTGCGAATCTTTATCGAAACAGCGCATATGCGCCAAGGAGTAACCCCATGGCTAGTCTCAATCAGAATGTCATCAAGCACAAGATCGGCCTGCTGAATCTCGCCGCTGAACTTGGCAATGTTTCCAAGGCCTGCAAGATGATGGGGCTTTCACGCGACTCGTTCTACCGCTATCAGCATGCGAAGGCGGAGGGCGGTGTCGAGGCCCTATTCGACGCTAACCGCAAGAAGCCCAACCCGAAGAATCGCGTCGAGGAAGCCACCGAAGCAGCGGTCATTGCCTACGCCACCGAACAGCCCGCGCATGGGCAGGTTCGTGCCAGCAATGAATTGCGCCAGCGCG
>NZ_PDZH01000096.1 GCF_002735695.1 Chitinimonas sp. BJB300 | reverse complement strand
CGCCACCGAACTTCTTCGACAGAATCGTGGTGATTGCAGCTGTCAGCGTGGTCTTACCGTGGTCAACGTGACCGATCGTACCAACGTTTACGTGCGGCTTGGTCCGCTCGAATTTCTCTTTTGCCATTTCTCAATCCTTGATCTGAATTAGGTTACAACCCGCCAGACCTGCAGCCTGGCGAAGCTGTTTACTTTTTATTGATGATCGCATCAGCAACGTTACGCGGCGCTTCCGAGTAATGCTTGAATTCCATCGAGTAGGTAGCGCGACCTTGCGACATTGAACGCAGCGTAGTCGAATACCCAAACATCTCGGACAGCGGCACTTCAGCTTTAATCATCTTGCCGCCAGCAGGATTGTCATCCATACCCTGCAGCATCCCACGGCGTGACGAGATGTCACCCATGATGTCGCCCATGTACTCTTCCGGCGTCTCGATCTCAACAGCCATCATCGGCTCAAGAATCACCGGACCCGCACGACGCATAGCCTCCTTGAAAGCCAGCGAGCCAGCCAATTCAAAGGCGATTTGCGACGAGTCAACATCATGGTAAGAACCAAATGTCAGGCGAACCTTGACGTCAACCACCGGGAATCCAGCCAAGACACCCGACTTCAGGGTGTTTTGAATACCCTTGTCTACCGATGGGATGAATTCACGGGGAATCGTACCGCCCTTGATTTCATCCAGGAACTGGTAACCTTTGCCTTCGCCCGAAGGCTCGACCGTGATCACACAATGGCCATACTGACCCTTACCACCAGACTGCTTGGCATGCTTACCTTCGATATCCGTGGCAATCTTGGTGATAGTTTCACGGTAAGCGACTTGCGGAGCACCCACATTCGCTTCCACGCCGAATTCGCGCTTCATGCGGTCCACCAGGATTTCCAAGTGCAACTCCCCCATGCCCGACATGATAGTCTGACCAGTTTCCTCGTCAGTACGCACTCGGAATGAAGGATCTTCCTTAGCCAAGCGATTCAAGGCAACGCCCATCTTCTCTTGGTCGGCCTTCGTCTTCGGCTCAACAGCGACGTGAATCACCGGCTCCGGGAACACCATGCGTTCCAGGGTGATGATATGGTCAGGCGAACACAGAGTTTCACCCGTAGTCACATCCTTCAGACCAATGCCAGCAGCAATGTCACCAGCACGGACTTCGTCAATTTCCTGGCGATCATTCGCGTGCATCTGAACGATACGGCCCATACGCTCTTTACGACTCTTCACGGAGTTGTAAACCGAATCACCTGACTTCACCACGCCGGAGTACACGCGGAAGAAAGTCAGCTGACCAACATACGGATCGCTCATCAGCTTAAATGCCAATGCCGAGAACGGAGCCTCATCCGAAGCTTGCCGTGCAGCGGGCTGATCGCGGTCGTCCAAACCTTCAACCGGCCGCACATCAACAGGTGACGGCAGCAGTTGAATAACGGCATCCAACATAAGCTGAACACCCTTATTCTTGAAGGCAGTACCGCACAACATCGGCTGGATTTCACAAGCCAAGGTACGCGCACGCAAACCGGCGACGATTTCGTCTTCGGTCAGTTCGCCCGTTTCCAGGTACTTGTTCATCATCTCTTCCGATGACTCAGCCGCAGCTTCAATCATCTTTTCGCGCCACTCGGCTGCAACAGAGACCAGATCAGCCGGAACTTCGACATAGTCGAACTTCATGCCTTGCGAAGCCTCATCCCACAGGATGGCTTTGTTCTTCAACAAATCGACCACACCAGTGAAACCATCTTCAGCGCCGATAGGAATCGCGATAGGCACCGGGTTGGCACGAAGGCGAAGACGCATTTGCTCTACAACGCGGAAGAAGTTGGCACCTTGACGGTCCATCTTATTCACGAAGGCAAGACGCGGCACCTTGTACTTATTTGCCTGACGCCAAACGGTTTCCGACTGTGGCTGAACACCGCCCACAGCGCAGTAAACCATGCAGGCCCCATCCAGCACACGCATCGAACGCTCCACCTCGATGGTGAAGTCGACGTGACCCGGCGTGTCGATGATGTTGATGCGGTGCTGCTCGAACTGGTTTGCCATGCCTTTCCAGAACGTGGTGGTAGCAGCAGACGTGATCGTGATGCCACGCTCTTGCTCCTGCTCCATCCAGTCCATGGTGGCGGCGCCATCGTGCACTTCACCGATCTTGTGGTTCACACCGGTGTAGAAAAGAATACGCTCAGTCGTCGTGGTTTTACCCGCGTCGATGTGCGCGCTAATACCGATGTTCCGGTAGCGTTCAATGGGTGTAATGCGAGCCACAGCCAATACCTTTGCTTAAAAGGGTGAATTAGAAGCGATAGTGGGCGAAGGCTTTGTTGGCTTCAGCCATACGGTGCACTTCGTCACGCTTCTTCATCGCGCCGCCACGGCCTTCGGCCGCATCCAGCAGTTCGCCAGCCAAACGCTGACCCATGGATTTTTCACCGCGCTTGCGGGCGGCTTCGCGCAGCCAGCGCATAGCCAAAGCCATACGACGGGTCTGACGCACTTCAACCGGCACCTGATAGTTGGCGCCACCAACGCGACGACTCTTCACCTCAACGACCGGCTTCACATTACCGAGGGCTTGGGAGAACACCTCGAGGGGGGATTTGCCGGACTTCTTCTCGATGATTTCAAGAGCGCCGTAAACGATACGCTCAGCAACCGACTTCTTGCCATCTTGCATAACGACGTTCATGAACTTGGACAACTCTTCGCTACCGAATTTAGGATCCGGCAATACTTCACGTTTCGGTACTTCTCTACGACGCGGCATTATTCAACCTCAGTAGTTTTCAGTTGAGCGCTTTCAGGCGCTCGCGATCACTCAATGGAGATGATCACTTACTCGACGGAGCCCAACGGGCTGCTCGCCGTCGTCGCGAATATCTTGATCAAACAAGACAGGGCTCGCGACCCAACCCAAGGCATTAAGCCTTCGGACGCTTCGCGCCGTACTTGGAACGCGCTTGTTTACGATCCTTAACACCAGCAGTGTCGAGGGAACCGCGTACAGTGTGGTAACGCACCCCCGGCAAGTCTTTTACACGACCACCGCGGATCAATACGACCGAGTGCTCCTGCAGGTTATGGCCCTCACCACCGATATACGAAATAACTTCGAAACCGTTGGTCAGACGTACTTTGGCTACTTTCCGCAAAGCCGAGTTCGGCTTCTTAGGAGTAGTGGTGTAAACACGAGTACAAACACCGCGCTTCTGCGGGCAAGCATCGAGCGCAGGTACCTTGCTCTTAGCCGTTTCCGCCACACGCCCTTTACGGACGAGTTGGTTAATCGTTGGCATTATCTTTTTCCCAAAAATAAAAAATGGCGCACTCTACATTCAACATAGAGACGCACCCCCACTTAAAAAAGAGCGCGGATTATAGGTAAATCAAGCGCTTAATGTCAACAAACCCTCCCCTCTCCTATCGCACTGCGGCAATCATTCGAGGGAAGGGCTGCTGATTTACCCGACAACCAACCGCGTTGCCGGGAAACTACTGGGATCAGGCTTCTTCCTGTGCCTTTTCCGCTGCTTCGATAATATTGGCCTCAATCGAGGCGCTGGCTGTCTGGCCATCACCTGCCCGTTGCCGGCGGCGGTTGCTATGGTAAGCCAACCCGGTACCAGCAGGGATCAATCGACCAACAATCACGTTTTCCTTGAGACCGCGCAAATCATCGCGCTTGCCCATAATGGCGGCTTCGGTCAATACGCGAGTGGTTTCCTGGAACGAAGCGGCCGAAATAAAGGAGTCGGTCGACAGCGAAGCCTTGGTAATACCCAACAGGATATTGTCAAACTGAGCTGGCTGCTTGTTCTCCGCCACGAGCTTGTCGTTCGCTTCGAGTACTTCCGCACGTTCAACTTGTTCACCCATGATGAAGTCAGAATCACCAGAATCGGAAATCACTACACGGCGAAGCATCTGACGCACGATTACTTCAATGTGCTTGTCATTAATCTTCACGCCCTGCAGACGATACACTTCCTGTACTTCTTCGGTGATATAGCGAGCCAGCGTTTCGATACCTTGTAAGCGAAGGATATCGTGCGGATCCGCCGGACCATCCACAATCGTTTCACCGCGGTTGACTACCTGGCCATCGTGGACCAGCACATGCTTGTCTTTCGGGATCAGGTATTCGTGCGGCGTACCATCGAGATCGGTGATGATCAAACGTTGCTTGCCCTTCGTATCCTTACCGAACGACGAGGTACCGGTTACTTCAGCCAGCATGCCCGCATCCTTAGGTGAACGGGCTTCAAACAACTCAGCCACACGTGGCAGACCACCGGTAATATCGCGAGTCTTGACCGATTCTTGCGGAATACGGGCTAGCACCTCACCGACACCCACCTGCTGACCATCCTTCACAGTAATGATGGCGCCAACCTGGAAAGTGATATTAACGGCGGCATCAGAACCGGCCAGCTTCACTTCAACGCCGTTTTCATCCAACAGCTTGATCTGTGGGCGTACGCTCTTGGTCGCACCAGCCTTACGTTTTGGATCGATTGCCACCAGCGTTGACAAACCTGTTACTTCATCGATTTGTTTAGCTACGGTAACGCCGTCTTCCACATTCTCGAAACGCACTTGGCCGGCATATTCGGTAATAATCGGACGGGTATGCGGATCCCAAGTCGCCAATACTGCACCAGCCTTGATCGCTTCGCCATCGTTGACACGCAAGGTGGCACCGTATGGCACCTTGTGGCGCTCACGCTCACGGCCATTGTCATCGAATACGACAACTTCACCCGAACGGGTAATGACGATCTGCTCGCCCTTGGTGTTAGTGACGTAACGCATGGTACCCGCGAAGCCGATCTTACCGTTCGACTTGGTCTCAACCTGGCTTGCCGAAGCAGCACGTGACGCGGCACCACCGATGTGGAAGGTACGCATTGTCAGCTGCGTGCCCGGCTCACCGATCGACTGGGCGGCGATCACACCCACCGCTTCACCCACATTGACACGTTGACCACGACCCAAATCACGACCGTAACACTGGCCGCACAAGCCGTAACGCGTTTCACAGGTCAGCGGGGTACGAACCTTCACTTCATCGATACTAAGCGCTTCGATCTGATCAACGATGTCTTCAGTCAGCAGGGTTCCGGCTTCGAATACTGTTTCTTGCGTCGCAGGATCAATCACATCAACAGCAGCCACACGGCCAAGGATACGATCACGCAACGCCTCGATCACATCGCCGCCTTGCAGTACCGCCTTCATGTTGACACCGTTCTTGGTACCGCAATCATGCTCGGTCACAACCAAGTCCTGGGTCACGTCGACAAGACGACGAGTCAGGTAACCGGAGTTAGCTGTCTTCAAAGCCGTATCCGCTAGACCTTTACGTGCACCGTGCGTGGAAATGAAGTACTGCAGAACCGTCAGACCTTCGCGGAAATTGGTGGTGATCGGCGTCTCGATAATTGAGCCATCTGGCTTCGCCATCAAACCCCGCATACCAGCCAACTGGCGAATCTGGGCCACAGAGCCCCGGGCACCCGAGTCCGCCATCATATAAATGGAGTTAAACGATTCCTGATCGACTTCCTTGCCTTCGCGATCGAAGGTCTTCTCTTTACCGAGGTGAGCCATCATCTGCTTGGCAACCTGGTCGCCACAACGACCCCAGATGTCCACAACCTTGTTGTAGCGTTCACCCTGAGTCACCAGACCGGAGGTGTACTGAGCCTCAATTTCCTTCACTTCACGCTCAGCATCTGCCAACAAAGTAACCTTCTCAGCTGGCACCAGCATGTCGTCCACACAGATCGACAAGCCTGCACGGGTCGAGTAAGTGAAACCGGTGTACATCAGCCTATCAGCCAGGATAACCGTTTCACGCAAGCCCACACGGCGGAAGGATGCATTGATCAGCTTCGAGATTTCCTTTTTCTTGAGCGCCTTGTTGACGTTCTCAAAAGGCAAGCCCTTGGGCAGAATCTCGGAAAGAATAGCGCGGCCCACGGTAGTTTCGCGGCGCACCATCTTGTACTGCCACTCGCCTGAATCGTCCTGATACCAATCCTTCAGGCGCACACTTACCTTGGCGTTCAGTTCGGCCTGGCGAGTCTCGTAAGCACGGATCAACTCTTCCAGATCGGCAAAACGCAGGCCCTCACCCTTGCCGTTGATACGCTCACGGGTCATGTAGTACAGACCCAACACGATATCCTGCGACGGCACGATGATTGGTTCACCGTGAGCGGGTGACAGCACATTATTGGATGCCAGCATCAGCGTGCGGGCTTCCATCTGCGCTTCCAGCGACAGTGGGACGTGAACAGCCATCTGGTCACCGTCAAAGTCGGCGTTGAAGGCAGTACAGACCAGCGGATGCAGCTGGATGGCTTTACCTTCAATCAGCACCGGCTCGAAAGCCTGGATACCCAGACGGTGCAGCGTCGGCGCACGATTCAGCAATACCGGGTGTTCACGGATTACATCTTCCAAGATGTCCCAAACTTCCGGCACTTCTTGTTCAACAAGCTTTTTGGCTGCCTTGATCGTGGTAGCCAAACCCAACACTTCCAACTTATGGAAGATGAAAGGCTTGAACAATTCCAACGCCATCTTCTTAGGCAAACCGCACTGATGCAACTTGAGGGTTGGGCCCACCACGATAACCGAACGGCCCGAGTAGTCGACGCGCTTACCCAGCAAGTTCTGACGGAAGCGACCGCCCTTACCCTTGATCATGTCAGCCAACGACTTCAACGGACGCTTATTGGCACCCGTCATGGCCTTGCCGCGGCGGCCGTTATCCAGCAGGGAATCAACCGCTTCCTGCAGCATGCGCTTCTCGTTACGCACGATGATTTCAGGCGCCTTCAGCTCCAGAAGACGCTTCAGACGGTTATTCCGGTTAATGACGCGACGATACAGATCGTTCAAATCAGACGTAGCGAAACGACCGCCATCCAAAGGCACAAGCGGACGCAATTCCGGCGGCAATACCGGCAACACATCCATGATCATCCACTCGGGCTTGATGCCCGACTTGTGGAAAGCTTCCAAGACCTTTAGGCGCTTGGCAATCTTCTTGATCTTGGCTTCAGACCCTGTGGATTGAAGCTCATGGCGGAGATTGTCCATTTCCGCGTGGATATCAAGCGTGCGCAATAGTTCGCGCACCGCTTCAGCACCCATCAGCGCGACAAATTCATCGCCATACTCTTCCACCTTGGCCAAATAGTCGTCTTCCGACAGCAACTGACCACGATTGAGCGGCGTCATGCCCGGCTCAATAACGATGAAGCCTTCGAAATACAGCACACGCTCGATATCACGCAACGTGATATCGAGAACCATACCCAAACGTGAAGGCAGCGACTTCAGAAACCAGATATGCGCTACTGGCGATGCCAGCTCAATATGGCCCATACGCTCGCGGCGTACTTTGCTGAGCGTGACTTCAACACCGCACTTTTCGCAGATGACACCGCGATGCTTGAGACGCTTGTACTTGCCACACAGGCACTCGTAATCCTTGACCGGCCCGAAGATGCGGGCGCAGAACAAACCGTCGCGCTCCGGCTTAAAGGTGCGGTAGTTAATGGTTTCCGGCTTTTTGACTTCACCGTACGACCACGAACGGATCTTGTCAGGCGACGCCAGGCCAATGCGAATCGCATCGAACTCTTCTTCCTGCGTTACCTGCTTGAACAAGTCGAGCAAAGCTTTCATGTCTTTTTACCTCGTATGACCCGTGAGGCCCTGCAAACCTGGGCAAAGATTTGCCTTCAGCTCTTGGGGCGCCTGGCGGGACGCGGCCTCACTGCCTCGTCCCGCGCGCCCATGTTGTTGCAACTGCGGCTTAGTAACGATCCAGATCGATATCGATACCCAGCGAGCGGATTTCCTTCACCAGCACATTGAAGGATTCCGGCATGCCGGCATCAATCTTGTGATCGCCCTTGACGATGTTCTCGTACACCTTGGTACGGCCATTCACATCATCGGACTTCACCGTCAGCATTTCCTGCAGCGTATACGACGCGCCATAGGCTTCCAGCGCCCACACTTCCATCTCACCGAAGCGCTGACCACCGAACTGCGCCTTACCACCAAGCGGCTGCTGAGTGACCAAGGAGTACGGTCCTGTTGAACGCGCATGCATCTTGTCATCCACCAAGTGATGCAGCTTCAAGACGTGCATGTAACCCACAGTCACCCGACGCTCAAACGCCTCGCCAGTGCGGCCATCATGCAGCTGCAACTGAGTCTTGGTGTCGTTGAAACCCAGACGCTTGGTCTGCTCAGCTTCAGTTGGATAAGCCAACTCCAGCATGGCCATCAAGTCAGCTTCCTTAGCGCCATCAAACACCGGTGTGGCAAACGGCACGCCATCACACAGATTGTTCGCCAGCTCCAAGATCTCCTGATCGCTCATGGAACCCAGGTCTTCCGGTTTGCCACGCGTGTTGTAGATCTGTTCCAAGAACTTACGTACCTCACCGGCGCGCTTAGCTTCCTTGATGCTTTCGTCCTTGAGCATGCGGTCGATACGCTGACCCAAGCCCTTTGCAGCCCAACCAAGGTGAACTTCAAGAATCTGGCCCACGTTCATCCGCGATGGCACACCCAGCGGGTTCAGCACAATGTCCATCGGCGTACCGTCGGCCATATGAGGCATATCTTCGATCGGCAGAATCTTCGAGACCACACCCTTGTTACCATGACGGCCAGCCATCTTGTCACCAGGCTGCAAGCGACGCTTCACAGCCACGTACACTTTGACCATCTTCTGAACACCAGGCGGCAGTTCATCACCCTGAGTCAGCTTGCGCTTCTTATCTTCAAAACGCAGATCAAATTCAGCACGTTTCTGCGACAGATTGTCCTTCATCAGCTCCAGCTGCTTGGCGACATCTTCATCAGACAAGCGAATATCAAACCAATCGTGACGAGACAAGTCAGCCAAATATTCCTTGCTTAGCTCGGTACCCTTGGTGATGCGCTTCGGGCCGCCATTGACCTTCTTACCAATCAGCAAGCGCTCAAGACGCTCGAAAGCATCGTTTTCCAGAATCCGTAGCTGATCATTAAGATCCAGGCGATAGCGCTTGAGTTCTTCGTCAATGATTGACTGAGCACGACGATCTCTATCAATGCCTTCGCGGGTAAACACCTGCACATCGATCACGGTACCGCTCATACCAGAAGGCACACGCAGTGAAGTGTCCTTAACATCGGACGCCTTCTCACCGAAGATGGCGCGAAGCAGCTTTTCTTCTGGCGTCAGCTGGGTTTCGCCCTTAGGCGTTACCTTACCGACAAGCACATCACCGGCTTCTACTTCAGCACCGATATAAACAATACCCGCCTCATCCAAACGCCCCAGCATACGCTCGGACAGATTGGAGATATCGCGCGTGATTTCTTCAGGCCCCAACTTGGTATCACGCGCAACGACGCTCAATTCCTCGATATGGATCGAGGTGTAGCGATCTTGCGCCACCACCCGTTCCGAAATCAGGATCGAGTCTTCGTAGTTGAAACCGTTCCAAGGCATAAAGGCAACCAACAGGTTCTGGCCTAAAGCCAGTTCACCCAAATCGGTCGAAGCACCATCAGCAATCACATCATGCGCGGTAATCACATCACCGACACGAACGATAGGGCGCTGGTTGATATTAGTGTTCTGGTTCGAACGGGTGTACTTAGTCAGGTTGTAGATATCTACCCCAACTTCACCAGCGCTTGTTTCATTATCATTAACGCGAATCACCACACGGTTCGCATCAACATAATCAACGCGACCGCCCCGCAGCGCCTTCACAGCCGTACCCGAGTCCACCGCACAAGTGCGCTCGATACCGGTACCGACAAGCGGCTTCTGCGCACGAACACAAGGCACAGCCTGACGTTGCATGTTGGCGCCCATCAAGGCACGGTTTGCGTCATCGTGCTCCAGGAAGGGGATCAGCGAAGCAGCGACAGAAACAATCTGGCTCGGCGCCACGTCCATGTACTGCACACGCTCCGGGCGGGCCACGATCGTTTCACCGTGTTCACGGCAAGTCACCAATTCATCAATCAGCGTGCCATTGTCATCCAGCTTGGCATTGGCCTGGGCAACGACGTACTTACCTTCTTCGATCGCAGAAAGGTATTCGATCTCGTTGGTAACCTTACTGTCCACTACCTTGCGGTACGGGGTTTCAAGGAAACCGTACTCATTGGTCCGTGCGTAAATAGCCAGCGAATTGATCAAACCGATGTTCGGGCCTTCTGGCGTTTCAATCGGGCAAACACGTCCATAGTGGGTCGGGTGTACGTCACGCACTTCAAAACCAGCGCGCTCACGCGTCAAACCGCCAGGTCCAAGGGCCGAAACACGACGCTTGTGCGTGATCTCGGACAATGGATTGGTTTGATCCATAAATTGCGACAGCTGCGAAGAACCAAAGAATTCCTTGATCGCAGCAGAAACCGGCTTCGCGTTGATCAAATCATGCGGCATCAGGTTTTCGCTCTCAGCCTGCGAGAGACGCTCCTTGACAGCACGCTCAACACGGACCAAACCAGCACGGAATTGGTTCTCGGCCAACTCACCCACAGAGCGAACGCGGCGATTACCCAAGTGATCAATATCATCAACTTCGCCACGACCGTTGCGAAGCTCAACCAAGATACCTATCACTGCCATAATATCGTCGGTGCTCAATACAGCAGGGCCTGTAATGCCTTGCTTACCGACACGCTCGTAGAAACGCTTATGCCAAGTTGGTGCCTTGTCATCCAAACGATCAGGATAAGCACGGCGGTTGAACTTCATACGACCAACAGCCGACAGATCGTAACGATCTGGCGAGAAGAACAACCCCTGGAACAATGCTTCCACTGAGTCTTCTGTCGGCGGCTCGCCAGGACGCATCATGCGATAAATAGCTACGCGCGCGGCTTGACGATCCGGCGTTTCGTCCAAGCGCATTGTGTTGGATATGTAGGCTCCCTGATCAAGGTCATTGATGTAGAGCAACTTCACATCTTTCACGCCAGAAGCATCCAATTTAATCAGAAGCTCTTCAGTGACTTCCTCATTCGCCTTCGCAACAATCTCGCCCGTGCCAGGGTTGACTACGTTAGCCGCAAGTACCCGACCAACCAGCAAGTCCGCCGGCACTTCCAACTCCTTGACACCAGCCACCTGTAGGTCACGAATATGCTTGGCCGTGATGCGCTTGTCTTTCTGCACCAGCACTTTGCCATCGCTACCTACGATGTCGAACTTGGCCACTTCACCACGCAAGCGCTCGGCAACCAATTCCATAAATACACCTTGGCGAGAAAGTCGAGCAATATCAAACTCGTACGACTCTGCCAAAATCTGCTCATTGTTGTAGCCTAAGGCCCGCATCAAGATCGTCACCGGCATCTTGCGGCGACGGTCGATACGGAAATAGAGCAGATCTTTTGGGTCAAACTCGAAATCGAGCCAAGAACCGCGATAAGGAATAATGCGCGCAGAGAATAAAAGCTTGCCCGAACTGTGGGTCTTACCTTTATCGTGCTCAAAAAACACACCCGGCGACCGATGTAGCTGGGAGACAATGACACGTTCAGTACCGTTGATTACGAAGGAACCATTCTCGGTCATGAGCGGAATTTCGCCCATATAGACCTCCTGCTCCTTCGCCTCTTTAACGACGGGCTTAGATGACTCCCGATCAAAGATGGTCAGGCGAACCCGAGCACGCAAAGGCGCAGCAAACGTGATGCCACGCTGCTGACACTCCACCACATCAAATGGTGGCTCACCCAGCTGATAGCTGACAAAGTCGAGCCGAGCGTAGCCATTATGGCTAACGATCGGGAAAATCGATGAGAAGGCAGCCTGCAGGCCGATAGTACGTCGATCTTCTACCGTCACACCAAGCTGCAAAAACTCGGTGTAGGAGTCGATTTGGGTGGCGAGCAGATAGGGAACGTCGAGAACGTTCGCACGCTTCGCAAAACTCTTACGAATGCGTTTCTTCTCAGTGAACGAGTAACTCATAGAGTCTCCGATCGAGGTGGGGCGCTAAAACCAAACCGCAAGGCCCGTGTTAGCAGGCTTTCCGGTTTGGCTGCGCGGTTTGCCGACGATTTACTACAAGCGCAAGAAGGCTGACGACAAGGTCGTCAGCCTATCTCGCTTCACCCGAGGGTGATTACTTCATCTCAGCGGTAGCACCCGCTTCGATCAGCTTCTTCACCATGGCTTCAGCATCAGCCTTGGGAGCGCCTTCCTTAACGGCCTTCGGAGCGCCATCAACCAGATCCTTGGCTTCTTTCAAGCCCAGGCCAGTCAACTCACGCACAACCTTGATAACGCCAACCTTATTAGCGCCAGCACCGGTCAGGATTACGTCGAAGTCGGTCTTTTCTTCAACAACAGCAGCAGCGCCGGCTGCAGGGCCAGCAACTGCCATAGCAGCAGCGGAAACACCAAACTTCTCTTCGAACGCCTTAACTAAGTCGTTCAGTTCCATAACGGTAAGGTTGCCTACGGCTTCGAGGATGTCTTCTTTGGTCAGAGCCATGTTTAATTACTCCTGATTAATACAGTCTGTCTATTTGAAAAGGCTGTCTGTGTTAACACAACAGACTTAAGCAGCTTCTGGCGCTGCTTCCACTGCTGCAGCTTCTTCGACCGGAACGCCTTCGGACTTTTTGGCGGACAGGGCGGCAAGGCCACGAGCAAACGAGGAAACAGGGGCTTGCATAACACCAAGCAACATCGCGAGCAGCACTTCACGGCTCGGGATTGCAGCCAGCTGGCTCACTTCGGCAGCGTTCAACACTTTGCCTTCGTAAGAACCTGCTTTAACTACAATCTTATCGTTTTGCTTGGCGAAATCAGCCAACACCTTGGCCGCAGCTACTGGATCGGTGGAAATACCGTATACCAGTGGACCAACCATGTGTTCACTTAGGCCAGTAAAAGCAGTGTCTTGCACCGCACGGCGAGCCAGTGTGTTTTTCAACACACGCAGATATACGCCTTGCTTACGCGCTTCTGCACGCAGCTTGGTCATAGCACTGACCTGGATACCGCGATACTCGGCCACCACAATGGTCTGAGCTTTCGCCACTTCCGCAGCGATTTCAGCCACTACAGCCTTTTTATCGTCGAGATTAAGACTCAAGGTCTACCCTCCTAGAATATCCACTCCCAAGGAGCGGGGCCTAAAAGAAATGGCGACCAATCATCAGGTAGTGAAGCCACCTCGAAAGGCAACAGCAAATCCTGTTCCTGGGTACACCATCTGCGTAGGGCGGGGCGACGTGAGCAGTAAACCGCTCCGTATCGCCTAGCCGATTAAGGCGACCAACCGAACAAATCGATTCGCCACCCCCTACGGTCTTTGATAATCTGCAGTCACTCTTGCGAGGCTGCAGCCCAAAGTCCGTGTCGACGCGACAACTGTCGCGCCCTTAAAACTCAAGCGCCCAACACCGAACTGGTGTCTACACGCACGCCGGCACCCATAGTGCTAGAGACAGCGATCTTCTTGAAGTAAACGCCCTTCGAAGATGCTGGCTTGGCTTTTTGCAAAGCATCGATCAAAGCAGCCAGATTGGCTCTCAGATCAGCAGCATCAAATGCAGCGCGACCAATAGTAGTATGGATAATCCCATTCTTGTCAGTGCGATACTGAACCTGACCCGCCTTGGCATTCTTCACAGCTTCCGCCGCGTTCGGGGTGACGGTGCCAACCTTAGGATTAGGCATCAATCCACGCGGACCTAGAATGGTACCCAGCTGACCAACGATACGCATTGCATCTGGCGTGGCGATAACCACGTCGAAATCCATCATGCCGCCTTTGATCTGCTCTGCCAGATCGTCAAAGCCAACAATATCAGCGCCCGCGGCTTTAGCTGCCTCAGCATTGGCACCCTGAGCGAATACAGCAACGCGTACGGTCTTGCCAGTGCCTTTCGGCAAGACAACCGAACCACGCACAACTTGGTCTGACTTACGTGCATCAACGCCCAGATTGATAGCAACATCAACTGACTCGCTAAACTTCGCGGTAGCGCCATCCTTTACCAAGGACAATGCTTCGTCGATGGCATAAAATTTATTGCGGTCAATCTTGGCCTTCAAGGCCGCAACACGCTTAGAAATTTTAGCCATTTACACACCCTCCACATTCAGCCCCATCGAACGAGCAGAGCCCGCGATGGTACGCACAGCAGCATCCAAATCAGCTGCGGTCAAATCCGATGTTTTGGTCTTGGCAATGTCTTCCAGCTGAGCACGAGTAATAGTACCAACCTTATCCGCATGTGGCTTGCTGCTGCCCTTGGTAATACCAACAGCCTTCTTAATCAGAATGGTTGCCGGGGGAGTCTTCATCACAAAAGTGAAAGACTTGTCCGCAAAAGCAGTAATTACCACAGGAATCGGCAAGCCGGGTTCAACACCCTGCGTTTGGGCATTGAACGCCTTGCAGAATTCCATGATATTCAGGCCGCGTTGACCCAATGCAGGACCAATTGGCGGCGAAGGATTTGCCTTGCCTGCCGGTACTTGCAGCTTGATATAGCCAATAATTTTCTTAGCCACGATGTGCTCCTAAGAACGGGTATTTGACGCGAACAATGTTCGCTCCCCAGTTACTAAAGCCGGCTCGCACCGGCACTTCAAACCAAATCGAAAATATTAAACTTTCTCGACTTGCGAAAAATCTAATTCCACCGGTGTTGCACGGCCAAAAATCAACACCGATGCTTTGAGCTTGCTCTTGTCGTAATTAACTTCTTCAACCGTCGCATTAAAGTCAGCAAACGGGCCTTCAGTCACACGCAAGACTTGCCCCACATCAAACAACACTTTGGGCTTAGGCTTTTCCACACCCTCTTGCATCTGAGCCATGATGCTTTCAACTTCCTTAGCGGAAATAGGAGTAGGACGCATACCAGAGCCACCAATAAAGCCTGTCACTTTGGGGGTATTCTTCACCAAGTGCCAAGTTTCATCAGTCATATCCATTTCGACCAACACGTAGCCAGGAAAGAATTTCCTTTCGGTCAATGCCTTGGTTCCATTACGGATTTCCATGACTTCTTCAACCGGCACTAAAATTTGACCAAATAAATGCAGCATCTCAGAGCGATCAATCCGCTCCTTCAAAGCCTTCATCACGCTCTTTTCAAAACCCGAATAAGCGTGAACAACATACCAGCGCATTGCCATCTTTTATCTCCGACAGGTCGATCAGCCGCGCTTCAACAGCACATCATAGAACAACCAGGTCAGGCCAGAATCGACCAGCCACATGAATAAAGCCAGCACAAAGGTAAACAGGAACACCATACCGGTAACCTGCCACACCTCTTTTTTGCCAGGCCAGACGACCTTTTCCGCCTCCTTGATGGAATCCCTGGCGTAATCGACAAAAGTACGCCCAGTTGCAGAGAACCAAACCACCGTAGCCGCAAGCAGTACACCCGCCACCACCGCCAACACACGTAGTGCCTTTTGATCAACCGGAAGCAAATAGAAGCCAGCAACCCCTGCCGCAACCAGCAGCAAAGCCAACCCGAGCTTCAATTTATCTGTATTTTCCATGCGTCGGATCAATACCCAAGAAATAAAAGAGAGCCGCTTTCCTGACGGAAAACGGCCATCTAATCAAATTAAAGCCAAACCACTTTTGTGGCAGGCGAGGAGGGCCTCGAACCCCCAACCCCCGGTTTTGGAGACCGGTGCTCTGCCAATTGAGCTACTCGCCTGTAACTTTGCCTTATACAATTACTTGCCTAAGGCCGTCAAACTAATTACTCGATGATCTTGGCAACAACGCCAGCACCGACAGTACGGCCACCTTCACGGATAGCAAAACGCAGACCCTGCTCCATGGCGATCGGTGCAATCAACGCAACCACCACTTCCACGT
>NZ_PDZH01000095.1 GCF_002735695.1 Chitinimonas sp. BJB300 | reverse complement strand
ACCATCGCCGACAAGCCCGTTGCTGTCGCCGCACCAAACGTGCTCAGCAAATAGTCGGTGTACAAATCGAGTTCTTTGTTCTTCATGGCGACAGGTTATCGTATGCACTGCGTAACATCAGTTAGTATTTTGAGAATTGGGTTTCATCAATCGGCGCCACGTCGTCAGGTTCTGAACTTTGGTGGTGGCCTATCACATGATGTTTCTTAAGATTATGCTGCATTGTTGTTTTATCGATCACGTTACGCTTGCCACGGCCTCCCCTACGGCCGGTGGTAGGCAATATGAATTCTTCCATCAAGCCTTGTAGCTGCATGGAAGAAGAACTGACTTCTTCTGCCGTCGCCGATAATTCTTCCGCCACCGCTGCGGCCGACTGCATACCTTCGGTTAGTTGGAATACGGCGACGTTGATCTGGCCAATCCCATTGGATTGCTCACGCGAAGAATCGGCGATTTCCTGAACCAAATCGGCTGTCTTACGAATGCCCGGCAACATTTCATGCAATAAAGAACCCGCCCGCTCGGCCACCCCTACCGAACGATTCGCCAAGTCGCCAATTTCCTTGGCAGTATTTTGCGAACGCTCAGCCAGCTTTCGTACCTCCACCGCCACGGTGGCGAAGCCCTTGCCATGCTCGCCTGCACGAGCCGCTTCAATCGCCGCATTAATGGCAAGTAAATCAGTTTTGTTGGCAATCTCATTGATCATGCTGATCTTGCTGGCAATTTCCTTCATCGCAGCCACCATTTCCTGCACAGCCTGCCCGCCGGCCGCCGCACTTGTGGCTGCCGAGGAGGCAATTCCATCCGTCATCTTCGCGTTATCGGTGTTTTGCGATACAGATGCCGCCATCTGCTCAATCGATGAACTGCTTTGCTCCACCGCCGCGGTTTGTTCAGAAGTTGTTTGCGACAGGCTCGTGGCAGATGACGCGATCTGCTCCGAAGCCGATGCTAAATTCTGGGCCGACAAGGTAATCATGCCGATGGTATTGGACAACGACTCCACCATTTTCGAGAGAGCATACAACAGACTCGACTCATCTCCCGCTTTGGTGTGAATAACAAGAGATAAATCACCCTCCGACACTTTAGCTACCATATCCCGTGCATAGCCAGGTTCTCCACCCAACTGCTTCATTAAGGAATGAACAATAAACCACGCCACAGTTATGGCAAACAGCAAGCCAATAATTAAAGAAGTAATCATCCAGAATTTTGCATTTTCGTATAAATGTATTGCTTCCTTGCTTGAGGCCTCACTCATGGATTTTTGAAAGACTGACATTTCTTCCAGCTGATCTCGCCACCGCTTAGCCAATGGCAATAGCTCCTTAATAAGAAGATTGGTTGCTTCAGCATTTTTATTAGCCAAACCAAGCTGTGCTACTCTGTCCAACAATGGCATACCAATATCTCGTTCCCTTTTTACTTGGTTAGCAATTTCCTTGGCTTTAGCACGAAAAATCAGTTGATTCAGTTTCATTTCCAACGCCTCATACTCCGATTTTGCCTGAAGGCGCTCTTGATTAATCGTTGCCATTTCAGACTCATCCGTCAATAGCGCTAAATTCTGAATACTAATTATCATTCTATACTGTGCACTAGACATATCTTTGGCAACGGCCGACCTCTCTGCATTGCCATCATTAATCACTATCGTATTATTTATCTGGCTCAAACTCACCAAACCAAACCCGGCCACAAAGAGCATGATTATCATCATCAAAGCAAAGCCCATGCCGAGCATGGTAGAAACTCTCATTTTGGAGGACAACATAGCTAGCTCCTAGTGGCAATTCATTTATTGCTTAGTATTTTACATTCATAAAATATAATACAACCGGCATTAAAGTTAAATATTGCGTTTTCAAATCGGTATATCTTGGGTAACTCGATAGACATCATTTTGTGACGAGTTACCATTTCGCCTAATTTGGGCATGCTCCAATTTCCAGGCGAATTGTACCAACTGGGGAATGTCCAAGATAAGCGCCGGCTCACCATTACCGAGAATCGTAGAGCCAGAAATTCCCTGAAGTGCCTTGAATATAATTCCAAGTGGTTTAATCACCGCCTGAAACTCTCCCAATAAGCGGTCCACCACCAAACCCGCCCGTCTACCACTATATTGCACAATAACAACGTATTCGCTTCCTTTATCAACTTCGCCCAGTTGAAACAACTCACGCAGCGATATATATGGCAACCATTCACCACGCAAATTGATTTGACGGGCCTTATCTTGCTGTAAGTCAGCCGGCATTTCGACGCACTCATACATCATGTCCACCGGTACCACCAATAACGTATCGCCTACCTGCACCCGGAAACCGTCAATAATCGCCAAGGTCAACGGTAAACGAATACGGAATGTAGTACCTTGCTCCTCGCTGTTGAGGATTTCAATACTGCCGCGTAATGCCTCGATATTGCGCCGCACGACATCCATGCCAACGCCCCGCCCCGATAAGTCGGTAATTTTTTCAGCTGTCGAAAACCCTGGCTGGAAAATCAGCTTGAATACCTCGGTATCCGATAAATTTGTACCCGCACTCACCAGATTTTTTTCGATGGCCTTGGCAAGTATCTTGTCGCGATTCAAACCGCCGCCATCGTCCGCTACCTCGATCACCACACAGCTGGAATCGTGGTAGGCCCGCAATTCAACGGTCCCGACCACAGGCTTGCCACGTGCAAGCCTTAGTTCTGGTGTTTCAATGCCATGGTCAATTGCATTGCGTACCAGATGCATCAGCGGATCAGTCAGTTTTTCCACCATCGACTTGTCAATTTCCGCCTCAGCGCCTTTGATCACCAATTCGATCTGCTTACCCAGAATTTCGGAAGCATCGCGCACAACACGGGGAAAACGGCCAAATACCTCGCCCATTATCACCATACGCAGCTTCAATGCATCGTCGCGGATATCAGCTACAAGCTGGTTGATCGCTTTCACCGACTCAGTCAACTCGATATCGCGGCGGCGATCCGCCACGGCCGTGGTCGCATCGGAAGCAATCACCAACTCACCTACTTTATTGATCAGGCGATCAAGTTTGCTGGCTTCTACCTTGATGTACTGATTGTCGGCAGACCGGCGTTCAATTTGCCGGCTCGCGGCAGCTTGGCTTGCGGTCAAACCCGTATTACCTTCGTGTAACTCGCCCTCCCTCTCCTCGGCGGCTTCCGCATGTAGTTCAGCGGCTTCTGCCTCTGTCAACGCACCACACGCAAGCCAACGTGCTGCTATCTCTTCAGGCGCTTCGGGCAGGCGGGCACGCAAAGCGACAAAGTCAGACAACTGGGCATGAGGAGGCAGCAATTCCACCTGCGTGCCGGGAATCACAAAATCAAAGGCATTCAGTATCCGCTCTGCATCTGCATCCGACGCCAGTTGCACATCGAATCCGAAATAACACACCTCTGGATTGAACGCTAAGAGAGGGGGCAAATGACTAAACACAGGTATTACGCGCTTGATCTCCCCCAACGTTTTGAGGAAACGCAAGAAACAAGTGGGGTCTATGCCGGTTTCAAACAGATTAGGCGCAAAACGAACAGAGAGATGATAGGCGCTGCTGGCCACCACCTTCCCGCGCAACAGCCCTTCTTCCACTGGGTGCTGTGGGCGGCTTGGTGTAACGAAGACCTGGGGTTTTCGGTCACCAGGAATATGGGTCATGGTGCTGAAGGCCAGTAGCTTGGTCATCAACTCCTCGCCGCCAGGTTGGTTGACTGTCGCGACGCTATCATCGTGTTCAACCACATCCAGCAACAGTCCAATATGGTCATTCGCTGCCAGCAGGAGGGAAACCAACTCTTTGGACAGCGTGACTTCGCCCGAGCGCAGGCGGTCCAATACATTTTCAACCAAGTGGGTAAAACGGACAATGGCATCCATCCCGAACAAGCCAGCGGACCCCTTGATCGTGTGGGCAACCCGGAACATCAAGTTGAACGTTTCTTCATCCAACTCGACAGCTTCGCTGTCCAGCAATGCTTTTTCCAGAATGGCGCGTTGATCACGTGCTTCAAAGAAAAAAGCCGCACGTGCACTAGATAGGTCCAGTTCCATCTGCCCCTCCCCTATCTTTTGCGTTGCTCATACCTGCTGCCGGTTCGACAAACGTAAACAGGCTTTCACAACCCAGCAGCACAATCACATCGCGTATGGGGTCACTCGGCGCAATCAATTGCAGCTTGCGCTCACGCAACACAGCTTCACGTTGCAACATCATCAACAACTGCAAACCGGCCGTATCAAACTCCGTCACTTTCGTCAGATACAAATGCACCACCGGGAAATTCAGCAAACCAAACAGGTCTTCCTTGAGCAATTGCGCCGTGAAAATGGTGAACTCTTCACTGAGGCTGGCTTCTGCGCAATCCATGCCCATATTCACATCCAGCCCCATGATTACCTCCTCGGCAGCCCCGCTACCGACAGTAACCCCCAGCTATCCCAAAAACAGCTAGGGTAGGATAAGTTTGCTTACTGCCAACACCAATTGAGCCGGCAGAAAGGGCTTGACGAGCCACGCGCTCGCCCCGGACACGCTGCCACGGGTAATCATTTCCTCAGAGCTTTCCGTCGTCAGCATGACGACCGGAGTGAACTTATAACGCGGCATCTGCTTCACTTCGCGCAGGAACGTTATCCCGTCCATGACCGGCATATTGACATCCGAAACAATCAGATGAATCTTGCGGCCATCCAGCTTCTCGACACCTTCCCTACCATGCTCCGCCTCCAGGACAGCATAGCCAGACGCTGCTAAGACGATCTTGACGGTCTCACGCATGCTTGCTGAGTCGTCCACAATCAAAATAGTCTTGGTAGTCAATTCACCGCTCTCCGAGATTATCGGTGTGTTGGCGCCCTCGGCCACATGCCTGCGCCAACTCAAAACCTGTTTCCTGCCTTGCTGCGCAGCGCTTGAAAAGTGAATTTCGCAGGTGGTTATCCATCACCTACGCAGGCCATGCACTACGTACCCTGTCTTGCAAAATGGAGCATTCCCCAAAGTGGTATAGCTCGGTTTTGCAATTTTTTGGCTAATCACCCGCATGAAATGATTGGCGGTTGCCAATCGTCGGCCTATTTGAATGGCTGCCAAGGCAAGCCCGTCGATGCCGATGGAAAGCATTGCGCTAACCATCTGCAAAGGGTCGGCTGACCCTCCGTAAGCAATGTGGCACCGAACCGCTAGAACCTGTCTAAAGTCTTGTGTTTAGTCCCGGTTTCTGTACTGCGCTTCACCTTGCTGACACCTGCTCATAAAAGATCGTGAACAGTTTCAAGCAACCTTGGGCGCTTTGGGCTTTCGGATCACCACCGTCCCTGCAAGCTTGTCATGCCAGCCTTGCTTACGTGGGTCAAACGCCACCCAGAATAGCCCCAGCCCCAGCGGAATCGCCGAGACATAATAGCCAACGTACCGAATGATCAGCTGACGGTTACTCGCTGGGCCACCGGTTTCTGCGTCGACAACAGACGCAGATATAACCATCTTGCCTGGGGTGGCCTGTTTGGTAATCCAGAAAACAATGATTGCAATCGCCGGTAGAACCCAGGAAATAATAATTTCCAGCGGCCCATGTATCAGTTCGGTACTTTCCCAATATACCTTGCCGTAGACCCAGGTCAGCAATGGCCATGTCAGGGCGCAGACCAGGACAGAGTCAATAATTGAGGCCCACACGCGCAACCAAAACCCTACGTATTCACGCTCGGATGAATCCATACGCCGATTTCTTTATTGAATCACATTATTAAAAATAACCTACCACGTTTTATCTGATGAATAGGTCGTTTCCAAACCAATACGCGCCCAGGGCCAGCAGCACCTGAGCCCTTATACAAGGACGCGCAGCAGACATTGACAGGTTTTAAGGAGCGACGCCGCAAACGATGCGCGCACCGCCTCCCCCCAGTGGCGCGGGGTGGTCGGCATGGTTATCGCCACCGGCATGGACCATGAGGGCACGCCCAGTCAAATCTGCGAGCTTGAGCCGTGGGGCCAGCACCGGCTGATCCGATTTCCCATCGGCATCGACATAGAGCGCAGGCAGGTCGCCCAGATGCCCTTTGCCCCATGGTGCGCCGTGCTCACCGGTTTTCTTTGGGTCGTAATGCCCACCCGCAGCCAATGCAGCGACCTTTTTGCCATCCTTTTCCTTAGGATCGCAACTTGGATTCTCGTGTACATGGAAGCCATGAAGACCTGGGGGTAGGCCTGTCAATGAGGGTGTGAATACCAAACCATACTTTGATTCCGTCACCACCACCTGCCCCGCGCTCGCCCCGACGCCGCCTTCTTCCGCAACGCTCATGGGAATCACCAGGCGGCCCTGCGCCATCACACCAGCTGAACACCCCACCAACACGACTGCCATGACCCAATTTTTCATTTTCGCCTCAGAGTTTTTAGTTAAAGACCACGCACTGTCATTTGGCATCAGTAAATAGACTGCCTAAGCCGTAGAAGTGTTCATCGTTGCAATATGCGCCTTCCTATCAATCAACCACTGTAGGACAAAGACTGGTGCGGGTCCCTACCGATCTGAATAGAATACGCTAGCGATCGAGCAGCACCTTGAGCATACGTTGTGGGTTGAGAAGAAAATCGCGGGTCACCTGAAAATGCTCGGTATCTTCATAGGCTACTTGCTTGATACCGTCTGCCGTGAATTGGAAAATGCAGGCATCGGGATAAGCCATCAGGATAGGGGAATGGGTGGCAATGATGAATTGCGAGTCGTCCAGCACCAGGTCATGTATACGCGACAGCACAGCCAATTGGCGCTGGGGCGATAGTGCGGCTTCCGGTTCATCGAGGATATAAAGCCCCTTTCCCCCAAACCGATGCAGCAGGAGCGCCAGGAAGGATTCGCCATGTGATTGCTCGTGCAATGACTTCCCGCCATACGAGTCAATTAATGGCGGACCCGAAGATGGAGATGCATCCAGGTTTTCAATTTCAGTGGCGACATTGAAGAAACTCTCGGCGCGCAGAAAGAAACCATCGCGTGGCCGCCGGACCCCCTTGGCCACACGCAGGTATTCATGCAGATTGGAATGAGACTGACGCGTTCCGAAGCGAAAATTCTTGGTGCCCCCCTCAGGATTGAACCCTTGCGACACGGCAACAGCTTCCAGCAAAGTAGATTTACCTGAACCATTTTCCCCCACAAAGAAATTGACCTTCGGATGCAGGTCGATCTGGTCCAATGAACGCACTGCAGGAAGGCTGAATGGGTATTGCTTGAAAGATTCAACCTTATCTCTTTGCAGGGAAATACGGCTGATGTATTGGGTAGAAATCATGGGGCTCGAGGTGGAATAGGCATAGCAGCAAGTGGCGCACGGTGTGGCAATGTTCACAATCGCTTATTGCCGCCCTTCACTGTTGACATTGACGCTATGGCTTAGTGCCCAACTACTTTGGTAAGTCAACGTAAGAACCTGTTCACTATCTTGCTGCGCAGCCGTGATCAGGGTTCATGTGCTGCTCGAAAGCCCCCGCAAGGAGGACGCCGAACTGCTACGGTGCTTCGCACCAAGAAGTTCGCAGCCTCATGTACCCACGTACATTCCGGTTTCTGCGCTGCGCTTTACCCCGCTGACGACTGCTCGCTACAGATCGTAAACAGGTTCTAAGATCTGCAATCAACCGCGCCGCTACTGAACCCCCCACCCAAAACGCCAATATCTAAAAAAACTGCCACCCCATACCCCGATAGGTGGGAACTTGCTCGACAACCTGGCCGTCTCGCTGCAGCAGCACCGAGTCGAAACGGTCCAGGAATTCTCCGGCTTTAGCGGGGCGAAAGAGCACCCGATCACCCAGTGCTAAATCAACTTGACCAAACAGCGGCGTTTGCACTTCCCCTGCCCCTTCCTGCCCCAACAACTGCAAACCGATGGGCCATACAGGCTCTGGCAACTTATGCACCCCAACCGCCCCCGACGCCACATAGCCGCCCCCTTGGCAGGTCAAGCTCCCATCAAACGCACTGCGACTGGCTTCCAGAGCAAAGAAGGCAGCGGGTTCATGCTGAAAACCACGATAGTGATCGAACAATACCGGTGCATACAGGCCAGAACCTGCACCCAGCTCGGTCACGCTGGGGTCTGCTGCGGTGGACTCCAAACTACCCGTCCCCCCACCATTCACAATACGCAACGGTGCACCCGCTTGCCTCAATGCCGCCACCATGGCTTTGCGCCTGGCTGCCACCTTGGGTGTTGACCAAGCCTTGAGCCAATGCACAGCTTGGTTCTCCAGCCACTTGCCGGGCACTGCATCGCCTACGCCGGCGATCTGGGCTTCGTAGCCCATCACACCAACCAGCCGTAAACGGGGGTACGCCATCAGCTTGGCATAGAGTGCCATGACCTTGTCGGGCGTATTGAGCGGCGAGCGGTAGACACCGAAATGCAAGCCGGGCAGGTCGAAACTCATATCGAGGTCAAAGGCGATTTCCAATAGAGTGCCGGCACGGTCGGCCGCCGCCTGCAGCGCAGCCAGATGTTGCTCACAATCGGCCATCGCTACGATATGCCGACCATTGCCGATGGCTTGGGCAAGCGCATTCAGAAAGGCAGGCTGGCAAGTCGGGTAAGCAACCAGCAAGTCGTCCATACCCTGTTCAGCCAACGATACCGCCTCGGCCACGCTGTAACACAGCACCCCGGCATAGGCGGGACCATAAGCCAATGCGCGGCGCATCAGGGCGGGTACCCGCAGCGATTTGCTGGCAAGTCGGATGGGTTTGCCGCCGGCCCGCTTTGCCATGGCCGCCAGATTACGATCGAACGCGTCCAGGTCGACCAAGGCACAAGGCAAGGTCCTACCTGCTAGGCCCGCCACCAATTTGGCATAGCGCTGGGCCTGCGGTACGGTTGGCTGAAGATTGGTCTCGACGGCACGCTTCATCGTTGCCGGCCCTGTTTGCCCAGCTTGTTGGCGAGCTGCTCCAATGGCAACCCTGCCAAGGCGAAGCGGATGATTCCCCCCAAGCCCCGAATACGGCTGGCCACGGTCATCTTGTCCAGCGCCTCGTATTTGGCTGTGGTGAAGGGATACCAATTCGCCTCGATTTTGGCGGAGTTACCGTCCACCATCACGGCCTTCACATTACAAAATCCACGCAAACCTTCTTCGCCCTTGAAGCGCCCGATACCACTTTGCTTGGCCCCTCCAAATGGCAGCGCATGGTTACCCTCAGTAATCATGTGGTTGTTGATGGAAACATTGCCCACTTTAAGCTGACGCGCCACACGTTCAGCCCGGGCTTTGTCGCCACTCCACACACAAGCCGATAAGCCATAAATCGTCTGGTTGGCCAACGTTATGGCTTCCGCCTCGCTGTCAAAGGGCATCACCGGCAGGAATGGGCCAAAGCTTTCCTCCTGCATCACACACATCTCGTGAGTCACATTACTGAGCACAATGGGCGGAATAGCCGCGCTCTGGCCATCCCAATCCTGGCCGGTATGCTGGGTTGCGCCTTTGGCCAATGCATCGGCCAAGTGCGCGCGCACGATTTCAATCTGCGTCGGCGTCGTCATCGTGCCGATATCATGATCGGAGCTTGTGCCCAAGGTCAGCTTACGGGTTTGGCTTACCAGCAGTGCCAGGAAGCGGTCATACAGCGGACGTTCCACATAACAGCGTTCAATCGAGGTACAGCTTTGGCCCGTGTTGGTAAAAGCACCCCACATCGCACCCGCCACGCTGCGTTCCAGATTGCTGTCGGCAAACACCAGCATGGCATCCTTACCGCCCAATTCCAGCTCTACCGGCACCAACAGGTCAGCCGCTTGGGCCATCACCTTTTTGCCGGTTGCCACACTGCCGGTAAAGAACAACTTATCGGGGCGCTGTGCCAGGCAGGTAGCGCCCACGCTGCCCGTGCCGTACACCACCTGCGCCCAATCCGGCGCAAAGCCGGCCTCAGCCAGAATCGACTCGATCAAGCCTCGCAACGGGGTGAATTCAGAGGGTTTGTGCACTACTGCATTGCCGGCGGCGAAAGCGATGGAGATCGGCACGATGGCTTGGTAGAACGGGTAGTTCCACGGCGCAATCACCAGAATGGTGCCCAGTGGTTCGTACCAAACGCGTGACTGCTTGCCCAGCATGGCCAAGGGCGTGGGCATCTTTCGATCAGCTAATACCTTACAGGCATGGCGGCGTAGGTATTCGAGGTTATCGATCACGGCGAAGATTTCACCCAACAGTGCGTCACTGGCGCATTTGCCGGTTTCTTCCGTTACCCGCGCAATGATCTCGGCACGGCGGCGTACGATGACCTGGCACAAATTATCGAGCACCGCCAAGCGTTGCTTCAGGCTGAGGGCAGCGATATCAAGATGCGCATTACGGGCCCGTTTGAACACCGCAACCACTTCATCAGCATCGGGGGCAAGATTCGGTGCGGCATCACGCACAAGTTGGTTCATGGGTGGCTCTCCTGGCAAAACGGTTCGAATGGCGGCATCCCAACCCAGGCCATTGCGCACCTGCGCACCACCGGGGCCGGCAAAGCCGTAATAAAGCGAATACACCACGCCAGCCGTACCAAGACGAGCTAGGCGCAGCGGGGCAAATCGAAAGGTTTCGGCCTGGTTGAACAACCTCAGTAGCAAGCTAAGCAAGGGGCTGGGCAGGCGGGCCGCCATATCCAGCAAAAGGCCGAAGTCAGCACGATCTTGTGGGTGCATGGCATGGGCCAAGCGATCAATATCCAGCGCCGCGCCGCTGGCGCTGAAACAGGGGAGACCGGCAACCCCCGGGCAGTAACAATCGCCGAGTCGATTCAAGCCATGCAGCTGGCGGGCGCTGTAGTAGACGCTGGCTGCGGTACAGCATTGGTAGGCTTGGGGTTCGTACCGCATCATGCCGCCTCCGCCATCTGGCAACCCAACCGGCGCGCCAGTGCCATGATGGTCAATGAAGGGTTGATACCCGGTGCGCTGGGGAAAAGACTCGCGTCCGCCACGTGTATGCGCTGGCTGCCAAATAGGCGATAGTCGCCGGCTACACAGCCCTCTTCGGGCCTGCGGGCAAAGCGTAATCCACCCATCAGATGCAGCCCAATGCCAAAACGGCCGGGCAGTATGGCTTCGGCACCCGTCGCACGAAACACATTACGTACCGCTTGATAACCCGCTGTCGCGCGGCGCTTATCTTCCTTATCGAGTTCCTTATCGATACACAACCGTCCACCGGCCGCGAGACTGATCCGGCCCGGATGGGTATCGCGCACAGCGACTTCGATGCAGGCGTAATGACGCATCGCCGCCATGGATATCTGATGGTCACGCCCCAGGCCGGGCAGCAACAACGCCGTACCAATCGGCGGTGAAAAGACGTTCTCCAGTTTGAAGCCCTGAGCACGGAAAGTCGGCTCATCAGACTTATACGCTTGGAAAGGCCCACGCTGGGCATTGACAGGTTCACGATAACGAGCGAAATACATGAATTGTGGGTGGCAGTAGTAGCCCTGCCCCAATACCGGCAATCTCGCGCCCCAACCCGACCGCATCAACAAGGCATTGCTACCCAGCGTGCCGGCCGCCAGCACCAATTGTCCTGCTCTGAAGACCTGCGGCTGGCCATTGGCGAGTCGCGCTCGCACCGTCACTTGGCCGGCTTCTTCGCTGACGGTTTCCACTTCGCATTCAGTCAGCAACTTCGCGCCCGACTTCAATGCAGCTTGTAGCGAGGTCAATGGCGTTGATTGCTTGCTGTCCAGGCGGCAACCATACAAACACTCAATGCAGTCGTTGCCCTCCTCATGCCGGCAACCAGACTGCCCCCGCTGCAATGTGGCGCAGCCGTAGCCGCATGCTTCAAAACCCTGACGAAACAGCTGGGCATTGCGATTCGCATGGACTTCGGACACCGGTTGGATATGCAGCGCCCCTCGAGCCCGCGTATACCATGGGGCCATGCCCGTTTCGCTCAGCCATTGCAGACCCGTTCGTTTACGCCAATCGTCCAACGCAACACTGTCGAACTCATCCAGCAGGGCCTGGTTGACGATAGAACCGCCCCCCACCACGCGTGCACGCAGCATGGCAATGCTGGCGCTGCGGTTGAGCTCCAGACCACCATGCCAAAACAACTTGGCGTTGCCATCGAGCTCGCCACGCGGGGAATCCAGTCGTGAGTAATAGCGTCCCGCTTCGATCACCAAGCAACGCCAGCCCGCAGCGGCAAGTTCCGCTGCGACGTTCGAGCCGCCCACCCCCGCCCCGATCACAATGGCATCGTAATCACTCTGCACGCGTCCCCCTCTTCTTCTTCGAATTAATAACATCGTTATCACACAAAACTTTCATCATAAGCAAGCTGATCCAGCTGCTGCAGCGCAGCATTATTTGCACTTTTACATCAGTTACTTGTAGATGATTTACGCGGTTTGACAAAGCAAACCAGCAAGTTCATAACGTCGTTACAAACCAAAACCGAGGAGAGGAAGCATGCATAAAAATGCAACAACTTTGGTACGTAGTAGTTGCTTGGCAGCGAGCTTGCTCGCCATAGCGCTACCCGCCCAAGCAGGCTATCTGGTAGGACGCGGTAAAGCCGATATCACGGGCGAAGCGGCGGAAGTCGGCATGATGGGATACGCCAAGCTGGCGCAAAAAACGTCGGGAATTCATCTTCGGCAGTGGGCGCGTGCATTTGTGGTGCAGGACGATGCCAGCGGTCGTCGCCTGGTGTTTGTGAACAATGACCTGGGCATGGTGTTCCAGGGCGTACATCAAGCGGTGCTAGCCCGCCTCAAAGCCCGCTTTGGCGATCGCTATAACCGTGAAAATGTATTGTTATCCGCTACCCACACGCATGCCGGCCCAGGCGGGTTCTCACATTACGCGCTCTATAACTTCACCACCTTGGGCTACAACGACCGCACCTTTAATGCCATCGTCGATGGCATTGTCGAAGCCATCGTTGCCGCCGATGCCGATCTCAAACCCGGTGAAATCCGTGTGGCGCGCGGTGAGTTATTCGAAGCCAGCACCAATCGCTCATTGCCGGCGTATGAACGTAACCCTGCCGATGAACGCGCCCGCTGGCAGCACAGCATCGACCCGACCATGACCGTTTTGCGATTCAGCCAGGGTGGGCGTGATGTCGGCATGATCAACTGGTTCGCCACCCATGGCGTTTCCATGCACCCGAGCAACACGCTTATCTCAAGTGATAACAAAGGGTATGCGGCGCAATACGTTGAAAAGCAGGTATTTGGCAAACGCGGACAGAAAGACTTCGTCGCCGCCTTCGCCCAAAGCAATGCCGGCGACATGACACCGAATGACTGGCTGGATGGCAATGGCCCCACCGCCAACGAATTCGACAACACCCGCATGCAGGGTGAACGCCAAGCCAATCGTGCAATGGCGCTATTCAACGGTGCCAGCGAGCTGGTCAGCGGCCCTCTGGACTATCGCCAGCAGTATGCCAATATGGCGCAAATCAATATCCGGCCTGAATTTGGCGGTGGTCAGACCTGCACCGCCGCATTGGGACGCGCCTTCGCTGCCGGTACCGAGGACGGCCGCGGTGAAGACGGCTTCAACGAAGGTGATCTCACCAGCAACCCTTTCCTGGCCAAACTGGGCACGGTGCTATTCGGTGCACCAGCAGATGTCGAGGCATGCCAAGCGCCCAAACCCATACTGATCACCACCGGCTTGCAAAAGCCGTTCCCCTGGACGCCGGAAATATTGCCGGTATCTATCGCGCGCCTGGGCCAGTTGGCGATTGTCGCAGGGCCGGGCGAGTTCACCATCATGTCGGGCCGGCGCATTCGTGAGACAGTCGCCGCCACACTCAACCTGCCCTTGGCCAATGTGATATTTGCCGGTTACACCAATGCCTACGCGGGCTATGTGGCTACACCGGAAGAGTACGATGCCCAACACTATGAGGGCGCTTCCACCCATTTTGGGCGCCGTACATTGCCAGCCTACCGACAGCTTTTCCATGATTTGGCTGAAGCCATGAACAACGGTCAATCCATTGTTGCCGGCCCTACTCCACGCGACATTGCTAATCAACAAATCAGCCTGCAAACCGGGGTCGTGCTAGATAACGTGCCGCTCGGCAAAAAGTTCGGCCAAGTAGTGCGCGACACGGCTGCAAGTTACCAACGCGGCCAGACGGCGGAAGCCTGGTTCTGGACAGGCCACCCCAAAAACAACCTGCGCCGTGGTGACAGCTTTATCAGTGTCGAGCATTGGGATGGCAATGCCTGGCAACGTGTTGCAGGTGACGATGACTGGAGCACTACCTATCGCTGGGTACGCATCGACTCAATCTGGGGCAGCTCGCAAGCACGCATCCAATGGCAGATTCCACTCGACGCAACGCCTGGGCAATATCGCATCGTCCACAACGGCGATTACAAGTATGGCTGGAATGGTCAGATTTACGGGCTAAGCGGCAACAGCCACAGCTTTATCGTCAATTAGTGCAATAAGCCTTGGGAGGCATTCTCCCAAGGTGGCAAGGCAAATAACAAGCTGGAGACAACGATGCAAAAAATCAATCGCCTTGCCACTCTCATCATGCTGGGACTACTCCCCGCTACAGCCGGAGCCGGAGGATTCGCACTGGATGAACAAGGTGCTGCCGGCATGGGTAATGCCTGGGCTGGTGCTGCTGCCGCCACCCGCGACAGCAGTGCTATCTTCCATAACCCTGCTGCATTGATCGGGCTAACGCAACCTCAATGGTTAGCCAGTGGCAACTATATGGATCTGTCGGCCCAGTTCCGCGCCACCGGTAGTGATACCCGGTTGGTTGATCGTGCAACCGGGCAGGTTGGCACGGCCAGTGTATTAGGCACACCAACCGGGGAGCTACGTGCAGTTGGTGGCGGCAATAGCAATGGAGGAAGAGGTGGCTTCGTCCCGGCATTCTTTTATGCGAGTCCGATCAACCCAAATATTGTTGCCGGGCTGGGTATCTATGCCCCTTTCGGCAGCGAAACCCGCTTTGATGCCGACTGGGCAGGCCGCTATAGCGCATTGGACACTGTCATAACGGCGCTGAGCATCAGCCCGACGCTGGCATGGCGACTCAGTCCACAGTGGTCATTGGGTATTGGCCTCAACGCCGTCAAGATCAATGCCGAAGCCAGCAAAGCGCTTGATTTCCGCTATGAAGCCAGTATTGCGGAACTGGCGTTGGGGCAACCCGTAGCTATAGTCGATGGCAAAGCCACGCTCAAAGGCCATGGTTGGGGTTATGGCATCAACCTCGGATTGCTATACGAAACTGAAAACAAAGCCAGGCTGGCAGCCAGCTTTCGCAGCAGCATCACACCCAAGGCCCGTGGCAGTTACCGGGTGGAAATCCCCGCACTTTACAGCCAGCTTGCAACCGGCTTGGGCATGAGTCTGGAATCGGAAACACAACCCGCTCAAGCCAAGGTCAAGCTTCCCTGGCGCATTCAGTTGGCTGCAGACTGGCCACTGAACCGTGATTGGTCGGTGCAGGCCGACCTCACACGCACTGGCTGGGCGCGATTTGATGAGCTTCGCGCGCAAATCAACAACACGCCCGATCAAGTACAAATACAAAAATGGCGCAACACCACTCGCATTGGTTTAGGCAGCACTTGGCACTACACCGATACACTCGATTGGAAATTTGGCATGGCATGGGATCAAACACCGGTGCGTTCCGCCCAATGGCGACATCCGTCCACCCCTGATGCAAACCGGCTGTGGCTAAGCACGGGCTTTGCATGGCGCCCCAGCAAGGCAGGGCAGTTGGACGTTGGCCTTGCCTATGCACACCTGAGTAAAGCGGAAGTGGACTACACCGACACTGCCACAAATCGCGCTGACTATCCGTTCTTTGCTGCGGATCAGAAATTCCGTGTACAAGGCGACTTCAAGCTCAAATTGTGGGCAGTGGGGGCTCAATATCGCTACCGCTGGTAGGCGTAGGTAGCAATCACTTTACTGATGTTACGCAGTAGCTGCGAGAAGCAGCTGTAACTGATCATAAGCCGCGCGGGAGGCGTTGATCAGTAACTTGCGGCAAAGTGCGAATGGGTTCTTCTGCGTCTTGATGCTCAGGCATTCA
>NZ_PDZH01000094.1 GCF_002735695.1 Chitinimonas sp. BJB300 | reverse complement strand
ATCGCCGACAAGCCCGTTGCTGTCGCCGCACCAAACGTGCTCAGCAAATAGTCGGTGTACAAATCGAGTTCTTTGTTCTTCATGGCGACAGGTTATCGTATGCACTGCGTAACATCAGTTAGTAAACTCCGCTTCCCCCGTCGTTCTCGCCTTGTCTCGCCTTAGCTCGCAAGACTTTGAACAGACTCTTTGGCAGGTAACTACGCTACCTTCTGCTGAAAACGCTCCCAAGCTTCAAGGTTGTATTCCTCCAAGTGGCGATGATCGCGCTGCCAGCCGAACAGCACCGTCGCCTGGCGACTGAAATCCACCGGGACTGGGTCGAATTCGGACAAGCCCACCATCAACTCAGCTTCAAAGAGATGGCGTACATCCACATTTACCAGCATATCGTCATCAACCATTTCGGCAAGTTTGGCGATAGCAGCGGTCTCTCCACCAAGCTCCAGTTGATCGAGCAATTGGTCCACGATATCCAGCGCATCTGCCTCACGCAGACGCAGGCGTAGCCATTCCACCGTACGGGCATCACTCTCACCCAACCAGTTACCCGGCTCAGTCCAACCAAACATTTCAATCGCGGCACGCAGAAATTCATCATGATTGGCGGCAATATCACAACAAACCCAGAGCATGCCGTCCTCGAACAGGCTCCATAGCTGTGGGTCTCGCTGCTTGGCGTCGGGCAGATCAAGCGCTGCGAGCACTTCAGCCAGCGCTTGCATGGCTTCTTCACTGGTGCCTTGCTCATTCAAGCGCGCCAGTGTTTCGATGCAGGGCTGTAATTTCGCCTCAAGCGCCAAGTCACGGACCTTACGTTCTGGCGCGTCATTGACTACCGTAACCGCCATCGGCTGGCGGCTCAAATCATCAGCAGCCCACATCGCCGCTTCAAACGCGACACGTAGCGCCTGAAAACCCTCTGCATCATCTTCCGGCCGATTAACTTTCAATAGCCGGGCATAAGCACGTTTTACTTCGCGCTCATCCGGCGTGGGCGCAATACCCAAGACTAGCCAGCAATTCTCAGTGGTCATCGCAAAACTTCCAATACGCCGTCAACCATAATGGACTGCCTCGGCTATTTGCCTTGTTACTCTGCATTTTCAGGCTTACCACCGTTTACCTGCATAACAAGCTTTAGAACCTGTCTAAAGTCTGCTGTGCGTCGGCAATATGGCGTTGAAAACACCCTCGGAATGCTCATTTACCACTTGTAAACTCCGCTTCCTCATCTGTTTTCGCCTTATCTCGCCCTAGCTCGCGAGACTTTAGACAGATTCTTAAAACGCACCTAATCCAAATACACAGCCAAACAATAAATGGGGGAGTGCTAAAGCCAGCCCTCCCCCTCCACTTGGTCAAGCAATCGTTTCAGCTCTTCCCGGCCTGTCACAATGGCACCTTCGTCCTGCTGCTCCAGCAAAGCTTGAAACTGCGCACCTGCTTGGGCTACCCACTGGCGCTCTTCGCCCAACAGCTGTTGGTACATGCGGTCCAAACGCGCCAGCAGCGTGACATTTGGCAACAGTTCACGAGGATGGATTTTCAGCTTGGACAACGCCTGCAGCTTTTCCTCCACCTGTTCAGGCGTTAACACTCCGGGGTTTTCTTCTATGACGAGGCGATGCTTTTCATTCGTGGCTTCCACCGTCATCTCGGCTTCCAACAAGCCATTCACATCGTAGGTAAAACGAACAGCCACCGCCATTTGACCCGCGGGCTTCGGTGGTACAGGCAGGGTGATTTCACCCAGAAAGATATTGTCCTTCACCAACCGGCTTTCGCCCTGAAAGACTCGGACATGCAACGCCACCTGGTTGTCGACCACCGTATTGACCGATTGTTCACGCGAAATCGGCACCACCGAGTTGCGTTCGATGATGGGCAGGTAAAAGCCGGGTTGAAAACGACCCGGCGCGGTCTGTTCGCTCACCTCAATCCCCAGCGTATATGGGCAGACGTCAGTCATGACGACTTCATTGAGGGTGACGTCACGTACCTTCAAACCCGCCATGACCGCCGCACCCTGCGCCACCACTTCATCGGGGTTGATATTCATGGCCGGAAGACGGCCAAACAGCTTGGCCACCAGCTTACGGATGATTGGTTTACGGGTAGCGCCTCCCGCCAGCACGATCTGGTCGAGGTCGATCGCTTTCAAACGTGCATCACGCAATGCACGTTCGATGGGTTCGCGTAGGCGCTTCAGTAGCGGTTCACAGCGGGCCAGAAATTCCGCCTCGCTGATTTCCCAACGCAGCAACTCCCCCGCATACAGCACTTCCATCGTCGTTGCGCTGGCGTTGCTCAGCGCCCGTTTGGCTTGCTCGGCCTGTTTGCGCAAAGCTTGATACAAGTTTGGATCGGACTGCTTATCGACCAAACCCTTGGCTTTGCCCGCCGATTCGATAAAGCCATCAATCAATAATTCGCTAAAATCCTCACCACCCAGGAAGTTGTCACCCGCCGAGGCACGTACCTCCATCACACCTTCAAACAGTTCCAGGATAGAAATATCGAAAGTGCCACCACCCAGATCAAACACCAGGAAACGGCTCTCGGGATTGCTCTGGTGCAAGCCATACGCCAAGGCGGCGGCAGTAGGTTCATTGACCAGACGCTCAACATTCAGCCCAGCAAGCTGCCCGGCAATCTTGGTCGCTTTGCGCTGCGCATCGCTGAAATAGGCAGGGACGGTGATCACGGCCTCTTCGACGGCACAGCCAAGGAAGCGCTCGGCATCAACCTTAAGCGACTTCAATACCAGGGCAGACAGCTCTTCAGCCCGAAACAACTGGTGACCCAATCGCTCGGTACGATTAGAACCCATGTAGCGCTTGAATACTGAAGCCGTCAGCTGTGGATGGGTAAGCAGCCGCTCCCGCGCTGCCTGGCCGACCAGGACTTCACCTTGGTCATCCAGCCCTACGACGGAGGGCGTCAATGTATGCCCCAACGCATTGGGAATCATCACGGCGCGGCCACCTTGCCAAACCGCCGCCAAACTATTGGTGGTACCTAGGTCAATACCAAGAATCATGGGTATACAGCTTTCAATAGCTCATCTGAATTTCATGAAGCATTTTACGTCAGAGCAGAGGGTGCTCTGGTAGCTCATTGCTGGATGCAGGCACACATTGTTCATATTTACTGAACTAGGTGATGAAAAAGCTCCGCTATCCTGCCATGCTGCACCACTGAATAATTCCAAACAAATTTAAAAAAGGCTTGGGAATCGAGCCCATTCATGGAAAGGCTTTGAATTATATGATCGTCAAGTACACACTGCCGGCCCGAATACTGCACTGGCTAACCGCGCTGGCCATTATCTCGGCTTTCGCTTTGGGATTGACCACTGGGGGAATGGAAGGCTTCAGCCTACAAAAGCTGCAACTGATTAATTATCACAAGTGGATCGGTATTACGGTATTGGGGCTCGTCGCCATACGCCTGCTGTGGCGCCTAAGCCATCGTCCGCCAGCTTTGCCCGCCAATATGGCCAAGTGGGAGCGCCAAGGGGCGCATTTGGCACATATGGCGCTTTATGTATTGATGTTCGCCGTACCATTGGGCGGGTGGCTGTATTCATCAGCCAAAGGCTTCCCCGTGGTCTGGCTTGGCCTCGTCAAACTACCCGATTTGATGGAGAAGAACGAAGCGCTAGCCCACACGATCAAAGAGATGCATGAACTCGGCGCCTGGGTGCTGATTGCACTTGCCGTAGCTCATGCCGCCGCGGCCCTCAAACACCACTTTATCCAACGCGATGATGTACTAAAACGCATGCTGTGAAATCAGACTGCACGCCAACTTGAACCGTTTTGCACTTGTAATGACAAACCCAGGCATTTTTTGAAATGCAGGCCCTAATGACATGCTTTTCCAGGAGTAAGCAATGCGTCAAACCGCTCTGATCCTAGCGCTACTAGCCAGCACAGGCTTGGCACATGCCGCACCAGCGGACCCCAGCAAGAGTTCGCTCAAGTTTGCATTCACGCAAATGAATGTGCCGGTAGAAGGTCAGTTCAAGAAATTTGCCGCAGATGTGGCATTCGATGCCAACAAGCTCGACGCCAGCAAGGTTCAGATCGCTGTTGACCTGGTTGCCGCCGATGCAGGTAGCTCGGACGCCAACCAAGCCATGCAGATGAAGGAGTGGTTCAATACGGCGGCTTACCCCAAGGCTACGTTTACCGCCACCCAGTTCAAGTCGCTTGGCGCAGGGAAATTCCAAGCTATGGGTCAATTTGGCCTCAAGGGCAAAACCGCGCCATTGAATGTGGCCTTCACCGTCAAACCCGAGGCGACAGGCCAATGGTTTGAGGGTAACTTCCCACTATCGCGCCTTGCCTGGAAGGTAGGCGAAGGCGAATGGAGCGATGTCGGTGCTGTGGCCGATGCAGTCCAAGTCAAATTCAAGCTGTTCGTACCAAAGTAAATCAAGCCCAATAAACCCGTATTTCAACCAATCAAAATTCCCAGGAGACAAAATCTCATGCAAGCCCAACTGATCGCATCCCTACTCGCCGCAGGTTTGTCCGCCGCTGCTTTCGCTGCACCGGAAAAATTCGTGCTCGACGCCACCCATACCTATCCCACCTTTGAAGTAAACCATATGGGTTTCTCGATCACTCGCGGTATGTTCAAGGAGACCGAGGGCAAGCTGGAACTGGACCGCGCCGCCAAGACCGGTAGCTTGGATGCCACCATCAATACCAAGTCAATCGAGAGCGGCCATGAAAAGCGTGACGAGCATTTACGCGGCAAGGACTTCTTCAATGTGGCCGAATTCCCAACAGCCGTTGTAAAAGCCGACAAATTCACCTTCGATAGCGACAAACCAGTCAGCGCGGATGGCACCCTGACAATGCTGGGTGTGACCAAACCGGTTAAGCTGAATATCGTGCCGATGAAGTGCGATATGCGAATGGGCAAAGACTTTGTTTGCGGGGCGGATGTCACCACCACCATCAAGCGCAGCGAATGGGGCATGAAGGCGTATGTACCATTCGTGGGCGATGACGTGAAGATCATGGTGCAAGTGGAAGCTATCAAGCAGAAGTAAGCAACCTCAAAGGTGCAAAAAAGAATCAGGCGACGGGAAACCATCGCCTGTTTTGTTTTCAAAAGAAGCTGACTACTCAGATTGTAAAATCCTCAGCAAACACCCGTGCAGTACGAGGGCGGATGTAAACCCGCTCACCACTTGTGTAACGGTTGAGGGCAAAGGCATCACGACTTAGCTCAGCCTCTACCGGGTCACCATTTTCCAAGCGAAGCTCCAGCCGGACGGTTGAGCCAATCGTACGGACATGATCAACCGCCGCCACCAGGGTCTGCTGGTTTGGCTCACGGAGAATTTCGATATCGTGCGGACGTACATAAGCCACCGCACTATCGTTCGGGATAGGGTGCTCGCCCACCTGAGTAAAACTGCCATGCACTCGGCTGTGGAAAAGATTCACATCACCCAGGAACTGGTAAACAAACGGTGTCGCAGGTGTGTCGTACACTTGTTCCGGTGTACCAACCTGCTCAATTCTGCCCTTGTTCATTACCACTACCCGGTCGGCAACTTCCAGCGCTTCCTCCTGGTCGTGCGTCACAAATACAGACGTGACGTTTACCTCTTCGTGCAGACGCTTAAGCCACCGGCGTAATTCCTTGCGTACCTTGGTATCAAGCGCACCAAACGGTTCGTCCAACAGCAACACCTTGGGTTCCACCGCTAATGCGCGTGCCAAAGCAATTCGTTGGCGTTGCCCACCAGATAACTGCGCCGGGTACCTATCCGCCAACCAATCCAGCTGCACCAGATTCAACAATTCATGTACCCGGCGCTTGATTTCCTTGTCGCTGGGCCGCGTGTGTTTGGGGCGGACTCGCAAACCAAACGCCACATTTTCGAACACCGTCATATGCCGGAACAATGCATAGTGCTGGAACACAAAACCGACCTGGCGTTCTCGGACATGGCGGTCTGTCGTATCCTCGCCATGAAAGTGAATCTGGCCGGCATCGGGTGTCTCCAGTCCAGCGATTATGCGCAGCAAGGTGGTTTTACCGCAGCCGGACGGCCCCAACAGCGCCAGTAGTTCACCGGTCTCGACTTTGAGATTGACGTTATCCAGCGCGGTAAATGCACCGAAATGTTTGGCAATTGATTGGATCTCGATACTCATAGGGTCACCTGTACGCCAGATAAGGGGGAGAAGACGTGAGGCGATATCACCTCCTGTTTGTACGCCAACCGATTCACGCCATCACTCATCCATCGCCATACGTGCATCCAACGCACGCTGGCGCTCGGCCTGCCACTCCACCCAGGTCTTAGCCGCCAATGTCAGCAACGCCAATAGCGCCAGGATGGAAGCACACGCAAAGGCCGCAACGAAGTTGTATTCGTTGTAAAGAATCTCCACATGCAAGGGAGTGGTATTGGTAAGTCCACGAATATGGCCCGACACCACCGACACCGCCCCGAACTCGCCCATGGCGCGGGCATTACACAAGATGACGCCATACAACAGGCCCCACTTGATGTTGGGTAAGGTCACCCGCCAAAACATCTGCCAGCCACTGGCCCCCAGCACCATCGCAGCTTGCTCCTCTTCGGTGCCCTGCGCTTCCATCAGGGGAATCAACTCACGGGCAATAAACGGGAAAGTAATGAACACCGTGGCCAACACAATGCCGGGAATCGCAAAGATGATTTTGATGTCATGCGCCATCAGCCAAGGGCCGAACCAACCCTGTGCACCAAACAGCAATACATAGACCAGACCCGCCACCACGGGCGACACCGAGAACGGCAGGTCGATAAGCGTGATCAGCAGGCTCTTACCCTTGAAGTCAAACTTGGCGATTGCCCAGGCTGCCGCCACGCCGAATACCAGATTCAAAGGCAACGCGACTGCCGTGACCAGCAAGGTCAGACGCAATGCAGACAATGCATCGGGTTCAACCAGCGCCTGCCAATACAGTGCCCACCCTTTGCGCAGCGCCTCGGCAAACACCGATAGCAGCGGCAACACCAGGAAAAACCCTAGAAAAGCCAGCGCGCCGCCAATCAACAGCCAGCGCAGCCAAGTGGGCTCGCGGGTTGCGGCAGAGCGTTGAACAGTAGCCGTCGCCAACAACATCCCTACCTCCTACTTACGCATGCCATGGCGACGCGTATGCCACCACTGAATCAGATTGATCAGAAAAATCAGCCCAAACGAAATCACCAACATCACGGTAGCGATCGCCGTTGCACCGGCATAGTCGTATTGCTCTAGCTTGCCGATAATCAACAACGGTACGATTTCGGACTCGAACGGGATATTGCCGGCAATGAAAATCACCGATCCGTACTCGCCCACTGCGCGGGCAAACGCCAGCGTAAAACCGGTCAACAAGGCCGGTACAGTCGCCGGGAAAATCACCTTACGGAAGGTTTGCCACCGGCTTGCACCCAGGCAGGCGGCAGCCTCTTCCAGCTCGGCTTCCAAATCCTGCAACACCGGCTGCACGGTACGAACCACGAAGGGCAGTCCAATAAACGTCAGCGCCACCACAATGCCCAATGGCTTGAATGCCACCTGGATGCCCAATGGGACCAGCCACTCTCCAATCAAGCCATTCGGTGCATACAGCGTGGTCAGCGCAATACCCGCCACGGCAGTGGGCAATGCAAAGGGAAGATCAACCAAGGCATCAATTAAGCGCTTGCCGACAAATTCATAGCGCACCAGCACCCAGGCCACCAATAGGCCCGCAAACAGGTTGATAACCGCTGCCAAAAGGCTCGCGCCGAAGGTCAGTCTGTATGCCGCCATAACCTGATCTGCCGTCACCACCTGCCAGAAAGCAGACCAGCTTAAGCTGGTTGTTTTCAGCACCAAGGCAGACAACGGCAGCAACACAATCAGACTGAGGTAGACAACGGTGTAACCCAGCGCCAAATTAAAACCGGGCAATACGCTGGCTTGTTTGAATTGCATCATGCCTGCGCGGGATGGCGCGGATGGATGATCCACCCGCTGCATCGGCAAACGCAGCGCCGCATCGGGTACAGGGTTGGTCAGCTCAGCCATCGTCTCGTACCTCATTTCCTGGCATAGACTTGGTCAAAGCTACCGCCATCGTCGAAGTGCGTCTTCTGCGCCTTGCGCCAGCCGCCAAATACTTCCTCTACCGTAAACAGCTTCACAGCCGGAAACTGACTGGCGTACTTCCTGGCTACCGTAGGGTCTTGTGGGCGTAGATAGTTCTGTGCGGCAATTTCCTGTGCAGCCGGGGTCCAGAGAAACTTCAGATACTCTTCCGCCTGCTTACGTGTGCCTTTCTTATCCACCACCTTGTCAACCAGCGTAACCGGCGGCTCAGCCCGCACCGATAAACTTGGGTAGATCACCTCAAAGCCGCCGTGGCCAAACTCGCGGGCGATCATCTCGGCTTCGTTCTCAAAGGTCAGCAGCACATCGCCAATGCCACGTTGCATAAAGGTCGTCGTCGCGGCGCGGCCGCCCGAATCGAGTACCGGTACGTTCTTTAGGATGGCAGCGACAAACTCGCGTGCCTTCTGCTCGCTGCCGCCGGGCTGTTTGAGCGCATACCCCCAAGCTGCCAGATAGCTGTAACGACCATTGCCCGTCACCTTCGGGTTGGGCATCACCACCTGCACATCCGGTTTAATCAAGTCTGACCAGTCTTTGATTTGCTTAGGGTTGCCCTTGCGCACGATCAAGACCTGCAAACTGGTAAATGGAAGGCTGTCATTCGGTAATCGTGCAGCCCAATTTTCTGGCACCAACTTGGCTTTGTCGTATAAAGCATCAATATCCGGTGGCATGTTCATCGTAATGACATCCGCTTCCAGGCCATCGATCACCGCTCTTGCCTGCTTGCCCGACCCGCCATGCGACTGTTGGACCACTACGTCCTCACCCATCTTGGCGCGGTATGCCTTCACAAAAGCGGGATTGAGGTCCTTATAGAAATCACGCATGACATCGTAAGAGACATTCAACAACTCGGGCCCCGCCAAGGCGGCACAAGAGGCGCTGGTAACGAAGGCAGCAACAATCAAACGGGTAAAGCGGGTCATGGTCGGGTCCCACACTGCGATAGCGAACGATCTAGAGCATAGCAACCGCACCATATATCTATTAATAATGATTTCTCCGTTCTTAATATCAAAATGGAACGTACCAACTTAGACACAGCAAAAACCGCCTGGAACACATGGCATAAGCTATCGTCCAGACTCCTGGTTTTTGAGCCAGACGGCATACAGAAACTGAAACCAAAAAATCGGGTTTCAATCCCATTGCCATCAACCCACCTTGAAGGAATACCGCATGCAATACCGCCAACTGGGCCAAACCGACCTGAACGTCAGCCTGATCGGCCTTGGCACCATGACCTGGGGTGAACAAAACAGCGAAGCCGAAGCCCATGCTCAACTTGATTTTGCCGTCGAACGTGGCATCACCTTGATCGATACCGCGGAGATGTACCCTGTGCCGCCCAAGGTGGAGACCTATGGCCTGACGGAACGCTACATTGGGTCGTGGCTCAAGAAGCGGGGGCGGCGCGATGATGTCATTATCGCCAGCAAGATTGCCGGGCCGCAGCGCCAACCCCATCAACCGCAATACATTCGGGGAGCCGGCAACCAATTTGACCGGTCAAATCTGGAAGCCGCCCTGCATGCAAGCCTTGAACGCCTGCAGACCGACTACCTGGACATCTACCAGCTACATTGGCCGGACCGTAGCACCAACACCTTTGGCAGGATGGGCTACCCGTGGATGGAGAATGAACAAAGCATCGCTATTGAAGAAACACTGAGCGTACTGGCCGAATTCGTACGGGCTGGCAAGGTGCGGCATATCGGGGTTTCCAACGAAACCCCATGGGGAGTAGCGCAATTCCTGCGGGCTGCTGAAAAGCTTGGGCTGCCACGCATTGTCAGCATCCAAAACCCCTACAACCTGCTCAATCGTACGTTTGAGATTGGCCTTGCCGAATTCACCCACCGTGAACAGATTGGTCTCCTGGCTTATTCCCCACTGGCGTTTGGCATGCTGAGCGGCAAATACCTTGATGGCGCAAGGCCCGCCAATGCACGGCTGACGTTGTATTCACGCTTTCAGCGCTACACCAAACCCAGCGCAGAAGCCGCCACGCGCGCCTATGTGCAGCTGGCAAGGCAACATGGCTTGTCACCCGCCCAGATGGCGCTTGCCTATATAAACAGCCGTCCTTTTGTCACCAGCAATCTGATTGGGGCAACCACGCTGCGCCAGTTGGAAGAGAACATCGCCAGTACCACACTCACCCTCAACACCGAGGTACTGGCGGGTATCGAGGCGATTCATGCTGATATTGCCAACCCGGCACCCTGAGTAAACAGCTTGCCAGTGTGTCAATGCGTCTGCTCGTGGCCGCTCATGAACAGGCGCAGCACACGACCATAAACCTGCTGCCGAGATTCCAAAACGCCCCCCAGCGCCTATGATGCAGGCACGCTCTTCCGATGCTTGGCTGCATCCAATGCAACCAGGGCCAGGAACCAGTTCGTACGACACCCGGAGTGCTCATGAGTTTGGCTGATGTCGACTTTGTCCTGCTGCCCGACGTAATCACCGAGGTGCAAGAACATCTGCCCCAGCTGGAGAGAGACCTGCACAGACTGGTCGAAGACCCCGACTCCAGCGACCTAATCGCTAGTGCATTTCGGCATGTGCATACCATCAAGGGTGATTTTGGCTATTGCCGCGCCACGCCCATCATGGAATTCGTGCATGAGATCGAAGGCGTACTGCAAAGCCTGCGCGAGAAGCATTTTTCCTGCTCACCACTGGTCGCTGAAGCGCTGCTGCAAAGTATGGACCAGATCCAACCGATGATTGACAGCCTGGTCAACACCCAGCAATTCGACCCCACACCACGCGATGTCCTGCTCAAGCTTATCGTTCAACTGGGCAACGCCTGGAACCAAAACGAAGCCGACAACCTGTCCCGCAAGATCCTGCTATCCGCACACGGCGCATGGCTTGCCGAGCCGGAAGATCGCGTCATAGCACCCGAGCCGTTTTCCCCGGAGGAAACACCCAACAGCATTATTGCCCTGGGCGAGCAACTGGCTAAAGGGCTTGCATGCCGGCAACCAGCCTGGCGACAACGTACACGCTTTCAACTCGCCTTTATCACTTCGCTCAACCAGCAATACCATCCACCCAGCAATAGTGAGGCATTACACATTGCCGTGCTTTGGCATGATGTCGGCTTATTGGCCGAACCGGACCAGTTACTGCTGCACCCGCCAACGGCAGACTCCCCCGATTGGGAACGCTATATATTGCACCCGGAACGCTCTGCTTCCTGGCTGCTGAGTATCGCGCCGGAGTGTATCGAAGCCGCCCAGATCATCCGCCAGCATCACTTATGGGCCAACGGCAAGGGCATCGCAGCGCCTGCCTATTCGTTGCCCCCTCATCCTGCCGCCATGATGCTGGCAGTAGCCGACCTACTGTTCGACCAGGTTGCCGGCCTGACCGGCGTCGACTATCGCCGCGGCGTGATGCGCACCCTGTTTGAAGTCAACGGTCATCTGGATACAAGATTCGATGCATTGGTCATCAACGCCTTCGAAACCATCGCGCCCACTTTCAGCGAACTGGCGTAAAGCCTTCGCCTACAGGACTTAGAACCTGTCTAAAGTCTTGCGAGCTAAGGCAAGATAAGACGAAAACAACCGAGGAAGCGGCGTTTACACCGGGTAAATGCGCATTCCGAGGACGTTTTAAACACCGTATTGCTGACGCATAGCAGACTTTAGACAGGTTCTCACCAGAGCGTAATACGGTCCTGCTCCGCCCGTACCATCGGGTCGCCGGCTCTGCAACTAAAGGTAGTAGCAAACGCCGGTACATTAGCCAACATACCATTTACCCGATACTTAGATACCGACTGGCTTTCACTCCCATTTGCCACCGCTTGCTTTTCAGCATGCGTATTTGCCTCCCGATGGGCATAGGCATAACCGCGGAAAAATGCGGCCATTGCATCCACACTCGGCCATTTCTTTTGCGCAAGCTGTGCGGCAACAGTAATGCCGGTGAGGTCGGCCACATTTTCATTGGTAATACGATTCGGGGGGACGGTTGCGCCCAACATGCTCATTGCGTACTCGGCATAGTGTCGAATCTGACGTTCTTCCATTGATTGAAAATACGTCACATCCGCCGGGGTCAGGCCCATCGGAGGTAAGCGTGGCATGCCAGGTGGAAGAGTTTGCGTGCCACTGGAATCAAAGCCATGCCCTATTTCATGCGCAAGCATGGGCCCCAGAAACCCATAGGAAAATGCTTTTTTGTTTTCAAAATCGATCTCGGGCAACCCAAGCATCATAGCGACATCTGCGATGACTGCATTGCGAGCCGGTAAATAATATGGCCCTCCAGAGGCCCAGCTTAATCCACCTTTATCACCAAGCCGCGGCAGCCTGCCAGCGCTGTTGATCACCCTATCCGTGTCCAGCGTCATTGCACGCTTGATATTACCCAGCGCATCATTGGTATCAATAGTGAGGGTGCTGTAGTCAATCCATGCTTCGGGCCGGGCAACCAAGATGGTCATATCATCAAGCCGACGTAGCGCGCCTTCACGACCTACCGCACTAATCCAATCCTGTGTCTGGATTCGAGTGCGCATCTCCTGACGTAACTCCTGCACCATTACATCAAGCCTTGCCAGCTTGCTTGTCCCCACCACTTTTTCCAGATAAAAACGGTCCAGCGCATCCGGCATCAACTTGGCTAGAAAACCCAGCCTAGGCCCTACTCCACCATTAGATACAAATTGGGGTTGCCACAAAGCATTCCAACGCTTTTCTTCAAGCGCAAAGTTTTCAGGCAAGTAACCGCTGAAGCTTTTCAAGAGACGCCATTTCAGAAAGCCTTTCCACTGCTGCACGCTGAATTCATTCAACACTTGCTGCAATCTGGCTTCGGTAGCTGCATCGACCTCCACTGCAACACCGGGTGGAATATTCAACGCATGCTTGAAGCGGGGCATATCGAATATAACGCCGTCTTGTGAGGGTGGCACAAGTGCAGCCAGTATTTGCTCCATACGTTCGATCGCTTCAGCAGCAAGCAAAGCTTGCTCGGTCGTCTCGCCCGCCAGTCCCAACATACGAGCAATATGGTCGCGTCTCGCATCTACAGCGCCGCCCAGCAGCACACTGCTCACTGGATATAACGCCAGTACAGCTGGCTGAGAATCGTTTTCAGGATCATCTGAATGTTTGGCAGACAACGTTATCGGCAATCTTGCACCCACACGCAACAGCTTTGCCATGACAGCAGGCACGTCCTGAGGCTGCGTCATACTTTCCACCCACTGCCATTCGTTGCTCAAGGCCACTAACGTCGAGGGTGCAGTTTGAGCTTGGCTTTTAAACAAACGTATAAGCTTACCCAGGTCGCTATTGTCGTTGGCCAGAGGTGATCGCGCCGCTATTTCTAACGCAGCCAACAATGCTTGCTCGTTCTTTTGCTTTAACCCGGTAAAGGCATCAGGCGGTGCAGTCCTGGCTGGGCGCTGAACATGCTCCGCCCACTCGCCATTAACCAACTGTTCAAAATCTGTACAGGCCAGGACGTTGCGTGGTGGGGTTGATGAATCGGAATTACCGCATCCAGACACCATACAGGCAGCAACAGCCGCCGTGATAGAACCAACCCGGAAGGCTGCAGTGCCAAAGATAAAATTCATATACTTGATACCCATTAAAGCCTGTTAGGGTATCAGTACATAGATCTTAAATATTAGTTCCCGCTAATTAAAAGGTGCAAAAATCGTAGCGATGGTCTCTACATGAACTTTAATCAAGGCAGTAATCAAGGCCCCTAAGAACCTGTTTACGATCTGTTACGACAGCTGTCAGCAGAGTAAAGTGCTGGGCAGAAACGGGGATGTACTTTGGTACATGAGGCTGCAAACTTCTTGGTGCAATGCACCTTAGCCGCTCGGCATTCCGGGGACTGCGAGCAGCACATGGACCCTGAGTAAGATCTTGAACAGGTTCTTACTAAAGGCGTAAAAGGCCTTGTCACCAGAGAGTGATACGGTCTTTCTCTGCCCTCACCATCGCGTCGCCCGCAACACACCCGTATTTCACAGCAAACGCCGGCAGGTTGCCCAGCATTCCATTTACACGGTATTTCGATATGGCGTGGGCAGGCACTTCAACCGCCATCTCTCGTATTTCGGTTTGGTTACGTCCATCTCGATGGGAAAACGCATAACCCTTGAAGAATTGTTCCATGGCGTTCGCCTCTGGCCATTTCTTATTGACAAGTTGTGCTGTCACTTCAAGACCTGTGAGGTCAGCCACATCCTCTCCGGTAATTCGGTTGGCCAGCACATCCACGCCCAGCGATTTTTTCACGTACTCGGCATAGTGCCGGTACTGGCGGTCTTCCATTGATTTGAAATAGGCAATATCGGCCCCGCTAAACCCCAATGGTGGTGGACTTGGCATACCAGGAAGTAACGTCTGCGCCCCACTGGTATCAAAGGCATGCGTCATTTCATGCGCCAGCAAAGTACCGAGCACGCCATAGGTAAATGCCTTGTTGCTTTCAAAATTGATCTCTGGTTGCGTTAGTAGCATGGCGATATCCGCTACTACCGCATTTCGGCCTTGTATATAGCCTGGCCCGTAGCTCGACCACCCAAACCCACCCCTTGCACCAAGCCGTGGTAACGTAGATGCACTACGCACCAGCCCATCAAAGTTCAGCTGCTTCGCGCGCTTGATATTACCCAACGTATCATCCAACGCCACTGTCAAACTGCTGTAGTCAATCCACGCTTCGGGCCGTGCAAGTAAAATGGACATGCTATCTAGCCACCGCAGGGTGGCTTCACGGCCCGCTTCACTGATCCAGGTACGTGTCTCAAACCGCGCCCGCATCTCCGTTCGGATTTCCTGCGCCAGGGTACCGAGGCCCTCAAGCTGGGCGGTCCCTACCACCTTCTCCAGATAGAAACGATCCAACGCATCGGGCATAAGCTCCGCTAGAAAGCGAAGTCGACTATCTAAGGGGAATGAGGAACGCAGCTGGTTGTTTTGCGCCAGAAACTGTGGCCGCCAATTGGCCAACCAGCGTTTTTCTTCTACCGAGAAGGTTTCCGGCAGATAGGCACTGAAGCTCTTCGCAAGCCGCCATTTCAGGAAACTTTGCCACTCCTGAACACTGAAGTCACTCAACATCCGCGACAATTTGGCTTCAAGTGCCGTATCAGCTACATCCACCTGCGTATCCAAGGAAAAACCCAGGTGCTGTTTAAAGGCAACCATATCAAAGGCGACAAGGTTCTGCGAGGTAACTGGCACACTCTCACTCAGTTGCTTTTCCATACGCTCAACCGCTTCAGCATGGATTACTGCCTGGTCAGGGGCGACCCCTGTTAGTTCCAACATACGCGCCACATGGCTACGTCGCGCCTCGACCGTATTACCAAATAGCATTCCCCTTCCTAGGATCAGCTCTAACTGGATAGGCTTGGTATCGGGTTCGTCTAAATCATCGGATTCGAAAAAATCAACCTGCTTGGCTTGCAATGCAATCGGCAATACCGTACCCACACGCAATAATTTCGCCATCATCATTGGCACATCCTGTACCTGCGCAATGGCATCCACCTGCAGTAACTCTTCACTCAAAGCGGTAATGGTCGTTGGTGCAGGCTGGGCCTGGCTGGCGAATAAGCGCACCAGTTTGCCCAGGTCGCTATTTTCGTTAGCCAACGGTGCGCGTGCCGCGGCTTCCAATGCCGTCAACAATGCTTGCTGATTCCGTAGCGGCAAATCCGCGTAGGCATCGGGCGAATCAGACCCCGCTGCGCGTTGAACAGACTGCAACCAGTCTCCATTGACCATTTGATCAAAATCCGTACATGCTGCCTCATTGCGCTGCTCGATACATCCAGTCATTAAAAAGGCTGTTGCCGCTGCAATAATGGAACCGCCCTTAAGTGCATTCTTGTTACCGATGAAGCTCATTTATTAGAAACCCGACTGATATAAGTCAGGATTGGTACGTGCATCCAAATTATAAGTTCCTTCTTATATTCTGATGTTACGCAGTGCATACGATAACCTGTCGCCATGAAGAACAAAGAACTCGATTTGTACACCGACTATTTGCTGAGCACGTTTGGTGCGGCGACAGCAACGGGCTTGTCGGCGATGGTAGGT
>NZ_PDZH01000093.1 GCF_002735695.1 Chitinimonas sp. BJB300 | reverse complement strand
GCGATGGCCGTACCGATGTGGTGCAGTTGTGGCGTAACGGAGCGGGTCTGGCGGTGGCGACAGCCTGGTTGTCGGACAGCAATGGGTATGTCCAGGGCAGCGACAGCGTGCTGGGTGCCTGGCGCGACGATGCGGTCTACCACCTGATGAATAACAATGCCGATGGCAAGGCAGATCTGACCGCAACCTGGTTGAATGACGATGGTGCGCGGGCGATAGGCACGTGGTTATTTGGTGCCGATGCAACCGGGGAACCCGCTACGTGGCAATTCGCTAATCGGTTGTTGAGCGGCGCAGCGGCGACACCCAACAGTTTTGCCACTATGACATTAATGTCGGCCAAGCTGGGCTTGGACGGCACGGTGAATTGGCATGTCGCACCTAAGCCCATGGCGGGTTTCGCCAGTGGGGAACAGGCCAGCGCTTTAGCTGCTCCACCGTCCTTGGACCTTAATGCGCGCAGCAAGCTGCAAACTCAGCTGGCAGGCGCAAAACCGCTGGCCGTGGTCCACCATGTATTCGATGAGGCAGGGCGTGAAGCCTATACCGTAGATGCGACCGGTATCGTTACCCAGCATCGATTTGATGCCCTGGGCAACAAATCCACCACAACGCGCTTTGCTTCGGTACTGACAGCGGCAGCGCCTTATACGTTTGCAGCGCTGGATGCCTGGGCTACAACGGCAGCCAAGCCGGCGCAAGACCAGCAGACCCGTTATGTCTACGATGCGCTTAACCGCGAGCAATACAAGGTGGATAGCCAGCGTGCTGTCACTGAAACGCGCTATGACGCAGCGGGCCGTATTACCCAGGTAATCCGTTACAGCACACCGCTGGCCGCGACGGCGCTGACGGACAACCCCACCTCGACCACGATTGCCACCGCCCTGAAGGCCGATGCTGCGCTGGATTTGGCGGTACGTTATGGCTACGACGCGGCAGGCCGTCAGCGTTATGTGATTGATGGTTTGGGTTTTGTGACCGAAAAGCAATACGACGGTGCAGGCAATGTTTACAGCCAACGTACCTACCACCAGGCGATTGACTTGGCCGCTTGGGATGCCCAGGGCACGCTCGCGCTGGTCAAGGACGATGCCCATGATGTGCGCAAGTACCAGTTGGTGGATGACGCCAATCGGCCGCTGTTTGATGTCGATGCGGCGGGTTATGTCACCCGCTACCAGTACGATGCGACTGGCCTGCTTAGCGGCAAGGTGGTTTACGGTCAGGCGCTGACCTTCACCGGCGAACCTTCTTTGCAAGCGGTGTTGGCCGGGTTGCCGGCACAAACCAATGCCGTGGTCGATGTCATTGAGCAATACACCTACGACACGGCCGGGCGCATTCAATTCGTGGTGGATGGTGCAGGCCGCGTTAGCCAGCGTTGCTACGATGGGGCGAATCGCCAGACCCGGACGATCCAGTACGCTACGCGCTATGACGCTGCCACTGGCTTGGCCCCATACACCACGCTGGGTGTGAATGACCGGGTGACCGAAACGGTGTACGACCTATTGGGACGCGCGGTTTACCTGATCGACGCCGAAGGCAAGGTCACCGAACAGCGTTACAACGCCCTCGACCAAAAGACCCACATCGTGCGCTATGCCGACCGCGTTGCGGTTGATAGAACACGCGATATGACGGCTTCGGCATTGTCGGTTCGCTTCCAAGACGTAGGTAAGGACGACCGCCAGACCCGCCATTACTATGATGCAGCAGGGCGCTTGAGCTATAGCGTCAACGACGCAGGCCAAGTCAGCCGTTTTAGTTATGACAGCCTGGGCCGCCTGCTGCACAGCGCACAATTTGCCAAACTGGCACCAAAGCCAGAGATGACGCTGGCGGAGTTGCAAACGCAGTACAGTGCGCTCGACAGTGCCACCGACCGCCGCACCTACAGCGTTTACGACCAGCATGGCCGTGAAGTCTTTACTGTCGATACCCTGGGTAACGTCACCGAAAAACGTTACGACGTGTATGGCCAGTTGGTGGGCAAGACCGACTATGCCAAGCCGATCGCCACGCTTGCCGATATCAGCATCACGGGCGTTCGCGCGCTATTGAAGGCCGATGCGCAGGACAGGCAGCAAAGCTACCGCTATAACGCGGCGGGCAACTTGGTCGACAAGCAAGATGCCTTGGGCCAGCACGATTTGTACACCTACGGGGCGACAGGCAAGCAGCTGACGCATACCGATGCCCGCGGCAATAAGACGGTGCGCGAGTACGATGGCCGCGGCTTGTTGATTGCCCAAACCGATGGCACGGGTAATGTCAGCCGGGTGACCTACAACGCCCAAGGTTTGTCCAGCACGGTTACCGATGGCAAAGGCCAGACCAGCACACGCACCTATGATGGCGCGGGGCAGCTGATCGCCAGCACCGATGCGCTTAACCATAGCGAACGCTATGAATACGATGTTTTCGGCAATCGGCTCAAAACAACCGATAAGCTCGGTAACGTCAGTCAATCTGAGTTCGACCGTGGCAATCGCTTGGTCAAGCAGACCGATGCGCTGGGGCGTATCACGCAAAACCAGTACGACGAGAACGGCAATCTGGTACGCCAGACCGATGCCAAACAGCAAGTCACAACACGCTATTACGACCGCCAGGGCCGGGTGATTTCAAGCATCAACCCTGCGGGCGAAGTGACCGAGTATCGTTACGACACCTATGGCCAATTGGTATCGACCTTGCGCCATCACGAGCGGCAGGGCGCTGCCAAATTAGTGCAGGACGACCGCGATGCGCTGGTTCGCCGTGAATACAACGTGGCTGGCCAACTGGTGCGGCAGGTGGATGCGCTAAAGGGCGAAACCACCTACCGTTACGACCGCTTTGGCAACCTGGCCGAAACCACCAACGCCGGCGGGCAGGTGACGCGCACTGAGTACGACGCGTTGAACCGCGTAACCGCCAGCGTGGACGCCTTGGGCAAGCGGACGACCTATGAGTACGACGCCAGCGGCAATCGCAAGGCCATGGTCGATGCACTGGGCCACCGCACCGAATATGAATACGACGCCGCCAATCGCCTCGTCAAAACCACCGACGCCACCGGGGCAAGCACGCAATATCGCTACGATGCCAATGGCCAGCAGGTCGAAGTGACCGATGGGCGCGGCAACAAGCAACTGAGCACCTACGACGCGGTCAACCAGTTACTGACCACTACCAATGGTGCCGGCGATGTAACGCGCTATGCGTACGATGCTGCTGGCCGGCGCATCAGCGTCACCAACGGGGCCGGCAACGTCACCGCGTCCACCTTTGATGCCGCAGGGCAGCTGAAAACGCTGACCGATGGCACCGGCGCGGTGACCCAATACCGCTACGACAACGCAGGCAATTTGCTGTCCACGGTCGATGGCAATGGCAACGAACAGACCCGCCGCTATGATGCTGCCAACCGCCTGGTGGCTACAACCGATGGGCTCGGTCTGGTGACCGAGTTTGCCTACGACACGTTTGGCCGCAAGCTGAGCCAAAGCCGGGCTGGTGTGGTGCAGGCCAGCGAATATGATTTGCTCGACCGCTTGGTCGCGCAGGTGGATGGCGAAGGCTACCGTACCGAGTACGCCTACGATGCACTGGGTAATGTTGCTGAGATGCGTCGCGCCATCGATAAGGCCGGTACGCAATGGGCAACCACGCGCTATGGCTACGATGCGCAAAATCGACGTATCTACCAGCTCGACCCTGGTCAACATCTCACTTACACCGAATATGCGGATGACGGACAAGTATCGGCGCGCACGGTATACGACGGCGTCGCCGCATTACCCGCGACGCCCCCAACGGGACCAGGCCGTACCGTACGTTACCAATACGATGCCAATCACCATGTGATCAGCGAAAAGGGCGTGGATGGCAGCGAGACGCTGTACGCCTACGACAAAGCAGGCAACCTCGAAAAGAAAACCGAGTTTGCTGGCACACCCAAAGCCAGCGTTACCACCTACCGCTACGATGGGGCCAACCGTCTGGTCGGCAAGACCGAGGCGGAGGGCAAGACCACGCAGATTGTTTACGACGGTGCAGGCCGCATCAGCCAGCGCATTACCGGCAGCAAGACCGAAACCGCGCGTACCGAAACCTTTGCCTATGACGGCGTGGGCCATGTGGTGCGCGAGCAGGATGGTGTGGGGAATGTCACGGTCAAGCAATACGACAAGAACGGCAATCTGGTGCTCAACCAGCAGGCCCATGGCACGGCGGCATTGCGTGAGACCCGCTATCGCTACGATGCCAACAACCAGCAGATCGAAGCGAAGAACACGGCGGGGGTACAACGTACCGAGTACGACGCCTTCGGCAACAAGACCCGGGTAAAGGTCGGCGAGACCAATGCGGTAACCAGCCAGTTCTTCTATGACAAGAACAACCAGTTGGTACGTACCGTCGACGGTATGGGCATCACGGCCGAGTTCACGGTGGATGGCCTGGGCCGCCAGTTGCAGTCGACCGACGCTGCCAATCAGGGCACGAAGGCCCGGTTGGAGCGCAAGACCTATGACGCTGACGGCCATGTGCTGACGGATACGGATGCGGCCGGTTACACCACCCGCTACCAATACGATGTGCAGGGCAATCGTACCTCGATGACGGTGGGGGAATACCTGCTCGTGGCAACCGATGCCGGTTACGACGCCACCCGTGCGGCATTGGCGCAGCCTGCCAAGACGACCTACACCTACGATGCAGTAGGTCGATTGGTCAGCACGCTAAGCCCAGGCGGCACCTTGGTGACGCAAAGTTACGATGCGGCAGGCAATATCGAGACAGTGACCACGTCGGACGCGCTGGGTGCAAATGCGCGCGTCACCCGCTTTGGCTACGACCGGCAAGGCCGCCGCATCAGCGAGACCGACGCCAACGACTACACGACGCAATTCACCTACAACGAGTTTGGTGAAAAGAGCAGCGCCACGCGTGGCCTGTACTTGGTGCCGGTGACGGATGCGCAGCATTACGACGCGGCCAAGGCTGTAGCCGCCAAGCCAAGCACCACGCAGTATGAATACGATGCCAATGGTCGTTTGGCGGCTGAAATCAATGGGGCGGGCAACCGTACCGAATACCAGTACGATGCCCAAGGCAACAAGTCGGCAGTCATTCTGGCGGCCGGCACCCCCTTGGCGCGCCAGACCACCTATCTGTACGACGGGGCGGGCCGCTTGGTCGAAACCCTGACGGCAGAAGGGGGCCGTACGCTGCGCAAATACGACGCGGTATTTGGCGACCTGGTGGTAAGCGAGGACATCTTACAAAGCAATAAGGCAGGGAACGAGGTCTGGCTGCACCGTACCTTCAAGTACGACAACAACCGTCGCCTGACGACAGAGCTGACCGATGCCGGCCAGACGATGGATTATGGCTATGACGTCTATGGCAATCGCCTCGATGCGCAGAACAAGCAGTTGGCGCACAAGACCAGCTTGGTTGAGTACGACGTGCTTGACCGCAAGCTTGCCGAAACCGATATCGCCGGCAACCGCAGCACCTACCATTACGACAGTCGCGGCAACGTCATTAGCAAGACCGATGCGTTGGGCCAAAGCACGTATTTCTATTACGACGCGGATAACCGGGTTATCGCGACGATCGACCCGATGGGCTATCTGAAGACCGCCCGTTACGATGTGCATGGCAGCAAGGTGGAAGAACGCCAATACGCGTTGCCGGTGGCCAAGGTGGGTGACTTTGTGGTGCCGAAAGGCAAGAACGACCGCCACGACCGTATTGCCACCTATAGCTACGATGCCGCAGGCCGCCTGTCACTGCTTACCGCAGCCGATGGCAGCCAGATTGCCTACGTGCGAGATGGCCGCGGCAATGTGCTGGCAGAGCGCAAATTTGCCAATCTGGCCAAGCCGCGTGTTACCCAGTACCAATACGACGGTGCTGATCGCGTCACGCAGCAAATCGACCCGGCGGGCCTGAAGACCGAGAAGACCTACGACGCAGCGGGCAACCTCAGCCGCCTGGTGGAGCAGGGCGGTGAACAGGCCGCGGGCATCAACCGCACCACGGTGTACGAGTACGATCGTGACAATCGCCAGATCAGCGAGACGAAGGACCCGGGTGGGCTCAAGATCACCAACCGGATTGAGTACGACAAGGTTGGCAACCTGGTAGCGCATGTCGATGGCAATGGCAACCGGCGCGAATTCCTGTTTGATGGTTTGAACCGCACGCTGTCGGAAACCAATGGCCTGGGCCAGACGGTGAACCGCTATAGCTACGATGCCCTTGGACGGGTAGAGAAGGTGGAGGGTAAGGACGGCGTGGTGAGCTACACCTACGACCGCAACAACCGCAAGCTTACCGAAACCCGCAATCTGAACTGGATGACGTTTGATGCTCAGGGTCACAGCACCGTCACCCGATATCGGTACGACACCCTTGGCAATCTGCAGCAGACAACGCTGCCAAGCGGCGCGCAGGAAACCCGCTGGTACGACAAGGGCGGCCGCCTGGTGGCGCTGCTGGATGTCGACAATGTGCTGCGTGAATACCAGCACGACGCCTACAACGATGTAGTCAAGGAAACGGCCTACCTCGAACGTCTGGAAAAAATCGCGCAGGATCCAACCGTCCGGCCCAAGACGCCGAAGGGTGAAACCCACGTCATCAGCCGTGAGTATGATTTGGCCGGCCGCCCCACCCGGGTGGTGTACCCGCAGGTGGATGTTACCCGTTTGACCAGCCGGGACCGCGGCAACCCAGCAACGGTAACCGAACGCGTTGCGCCGGAAGAGCGTTATGTATACGACGGCTATGGCGCGGTGGCGGATAGCACCAACAAGGAAGGCCGCCGGACCCTGAGCTGGTATGACGGCGCCGGGCGCGTTAGCGCCGTGGTTGATGCGGCCGGTTACCTCAATGAAGCCAGCTACGATGCGGCGGGCAATCGCATTCAGCAACGTGCTTATGTCACACCGCTGAACCTTGCCGGGCTTAATCCATTGGGTGACAAGCCGGTGGGGCAGGGCGCGGTGGCGGTGACCGACTACCGTTATGACGCAGCAGGCCGCTTGGTCGAACAACTCGACCCGGCCCGCAATGTGCGCGACAGCCTGGGTAATACGGTGGCGAATGCCCGTCCGGTTACCCGTACCCGCTACGACAGCGCCAATAATGTGGTGCAGCAGATCAAGGGCGCGGACACCGCCGATGCCTTGAATGTCTTCCACTATTACGACGCAGCCGGCCGGCTGATCGGCACCATCAACCCCAGCCGTATGTTGACGTTGTACAGCTATGACAACGTGGGCAACCGCGTGGCCGAGCAGCGCTTTGGCAATGCGGTCGGGGCCGGGGTGGACTTGGCCGGGCAGGCAAGTGACTTTGGCGCGTTGTACAAGTTGGTGGGCGACCATGCTGACGACCAAGCCACGTTGTTCCGCTACGACGACTTGCATCGCCTGAAAGCCCAGCGAGAAGCGCAGGGCGCGATTGTGCGCAATGCAACGGGACAAGTGACCGAGCTGACCGGTGAAGTGGCCGAGCTGCACTACGGCTACGACACGTTGGGCAACCGCACCTATGTGCGCAACGCCAAAAATCAGGTCACCAGCAGCCAGTTCGATGCCAAGAGCCGTGTGACCAAGGTCGTGAACGTCGATGGCAGCGGCACGATTTCGCGCTATGACGCGCTGGGCAACCGGGTATTCGTCTACACCGGCGAAATGCCCAATGCCGCCGTACAACCGGCAGGTATTGCGGCGACGCAAGGCGATACGCTGAACATCAACTGGAACCTACCCACCGCGTCGGAAGGCCGGACCTGGGTGGTGTACGACCTGCAGCCCCATGCCAAGGTCGATGATTACCCTGCCAGAGTGGGCGAGCAGTTGGCCAGCCTGGGTGGGCATACCGCTCAGCTGCCCCGTCCACCGGCCGGTACGCAGGTCTATTTCCGCGTGGTAAGCCAGGATGTGGCCGGCAATATGGTGTGGAGCGAGGAACAGACGCTGACGGTTGCCCCGCAATACGACAGCGTGGAAACCAGCCGCACTGCCAAGGGCGAACTGCGTATGCTGGTGCATTTCGACGGCGCGGTTGAACAGCCGAGGATAGTCTGGCAGGGCAGCGGCAGCACAATGAACCACGAGGTGACCCTGACGGCCCTGGAAGGTGGTTACTATGCCGCCGTACTGGGCGATGTCGGCCCGCTAAATCAGTTCAACTACAGCGTGGTGTGGCAAGACGCGACGCACCAATTGCAGCGCGGCCCGAGCCAGACGCTGACCAACGCAGTGCAGCGCTTCAGCCCGACGACCACGGCATACCATCAGGTCATCAACCCTGAAGCGGCCAGCGCCGACACCTATCAATACAAGACCGTGCTGCAGGTGGCGTTCAATAACGACCAGTCGGACATGAAGGTGTTACGTGCCGACTGGCGCAAAAAAGGCAGCAGCGAGGTGGCCAATCGGTCGAGCATCACCGGCCGGTATGAGCAAGGCCGCTGGTTGTTTGACTTGGTCTTGGGCGATAAAAACACGCCCATGGCGGTGGGGGATTATGAAATCACGCTGTCCGGCATGCGCCTTGGTGGCGAAACGGTGGAAGTGGACCGGCTGAGCTACACGGTAAGCGCGCTGGCCAAACCGGCAGACGCCGCTGCACAGGCCTCGATCAGCGCCCCCCCGGTGAAGTTGCAACACGTCACCTGGACGGCAACGCAGCTGGGCATCAATGGCCAGTGGGTGATGCTGGATGGCCAACTGCAGACCGTGGACAACCAGGGTGGCGCATCGGTGTTGGATGGCAAGGTCATCAACGAAGGCATGCACAACCTGGATGTGCACTACACCCAGTCGGTGAAGACTAGCCATATGGTAACGGGGCGAGTTGCACCGGCTATTCGCACCGAGACAACGGCGGTGCCGGGTCAGTACATCGTCAAAGATGCGGCAGGTCGTGAAATCTACGTTATCGACCCGCAAGGGTTTGTTACAGAGACACGCTACGACGCGGTAGGCAACCCCATCACCAAATACCGGTACGCCAAGCCTATCCAGGTACCTACCGTCGGCAGCGTCGACCAGCAGACGTTGACGCTCAATGGCACGAATGCAGCGCTGCGTGGTACCAGCTTCGCCAATATCGACATGAGCAAGCAGTACAAGGTGCGCATTCGATTACGCCAGTTGACCGGCCAAGGCGTGATGTCGTCTGGCGTCACCACCCTGAATGCCGCAGGCGTTGAATTGCATAACGCCGGCAGCACCTTCTCTTACGCTGCCGTGGCAGACAAGGTATTGACGCCCGAAATGGGTTGGCAGACCTTTGAAGGCCTGATTGGTGGCGAGAACCCGCCGAATGCAGGTGCTGCGCTCAACCACAACAAATTCCTGGCAGGCAGCGTCAAGGCTGCGCCATTGCTGCTGTATAGCTATGGGGCTGCAAGCAATGGCGACCCAAGCCGCCTCGTGGAATTGGACACGCTGGAACTGATCGACGTCGCCACAGGTGAAGTCATCAGCGCCAATAGCAATATGGGTAAGGGTGCCAGTGACTGGGCATTGGTCAACGGTGGGTTCAACAACGCCAATAACGGTGTTGCCTTGAATGCAGACTTGATCAAAATCCTGCTGCGCCCCGATGCCGCCAATGATAAGTCATCCCCTTTCGTTGATGATGGGTCTGGTCTCCATATTCCTGGCGCTTACGACTACACCTACACCGCCAACCTCAGCGCTGAAGAAATCGCCGGGGTGCGGGGGGATGTCAAGCTGTTGCTGACTCGCCAGTCGGACAAGGTCGAGCAGACGGTGACCTTGACGCGGGATGGCAATCGCTTCAGCGCCAAGCTGCGTGAACTGAAGGGTGACTACACTTTCAAGGCGTATTACTTCGATGCGCAAGACCGCATGGTGATTGTGGACTGGCACACCCAGTCGGCGAAAGATAGTTACGACGCGGGTGGTTGCAGCGGCACGGTGGTGGCGAAGGAAGAGGGCATCAGCCTTAACCGTAATGCAGGCAACCTGTGGGTGGGCAGCGGTACCTATCTGGGTGCGCTGGCCAAACCGAAGAACCTGTTTCTGAATGTCGCCGTCAAAGGCACTGGCCTTACCGCCGGCAGCCGGCAGAGTGATGGACGCGACAACGGCTATTACCTGGAAACTCGCTACGACGCGATGGGCCACACGGTGGCCAGCATGGAATCGGACGGCATATGGCGAGAGCATGGCATCGACCTCGCCGGCAATGCAGTGCGTACCGACCAGTACGACAAGCAGGGCGGCAGCGTGATGGCCACTACCTATGCCGATTACGACGGCCGTGGCCGCAAGGTGGCGGAATGGGGTGCGGCGTATCAAGCTGTGACTTCGGCGGATGACGCCACCGGCCGCCAGCAGCGCCTGCTCACCCAGTCGCGCTACAACCAACTCGACCAGCTGACCGATCAGGTCGTGCTGTACCGCGATGTAGCAGGCGATGTGTTTACCGCCGCGCTCGATGGCAGCAACGGCGCACGGCAAACCCATAGCTACAACCTGGGCGGCAACCGTACCGATAGCAAGAATGCGTTGGGGCAAAACCGACACAGCGATTTCGACATCCATGGCCGGGAAACCAGCACGGTGGATGCATTGGGCTTTCGCAGCAGCAAAACGTACGACGTACGCGGCAACCTCGGCAGCGAAACCAACGGCGCCGGTGGCGTCACCCGGCACGAGTACGACACGCTGGGCCGCGAAACCACGCGGATTGATGGCAATGGCAACCGCACGGCGTTGAAGTACAACCGCCGCAACCACCTTGTGCAGCAAGGCACCACGGTGTTCGGTTACGACTTCAATGGCAACCGTACCAGCAGCCTGCGCGGCACGTATAAGGTGGAGCAAGGCTACGACGCACTCAACCGCGTCATCAGCACCCGTACATGGCAGCTTGGGCAGGAAGTCGTCGAAAGCCGCCGTTACGACGTGTACGGCAACCTGATTCTTGAGGTTGATGGCGAAGGCCGTACCAAGAGCTACCGCTATGGTGCGTTCAACCGCCTGCTGGAAAGCACCGACGAAACCGGGCTGACCAACCGCTTCGAGTATGACGGCCTGGGCCGGCAGATTCGCGAGTCCAACAGCGAGGGCAAGGATATCCGCCGCAGTTGGGACGCAGCCGGCCACCTATTGCGGGTGGCGGATTATGGCAAGGCCATCACGCAGGCCGGCAGTACCTCCCCATTAAGGGGTTGGAACGCGATTGCCAAAGGGTTGATGCAGCGGGTGACTGCCCATCTGCAGAGCAGCATGACGACTACCCCCGCCAACCCCGCCAATGCAGTGCTGGTCAAATACACCGACTACCGCTTTGACGAACGCGGCCAGAAGATTCGTGAGATCAGCAATGGTGTGGGCGAAGCGGCCACCTATGGGCGCGACACCCGCTACAGCTACGACGCACTGGGCCGGCAAACCGGCTGGGCCGAAGCCGCCACCGGCGTGGGCAGCCAGCAAACCTACGACGCCAATGGCAACGTGGTGCGCATTACCGGCACCGGCCGCAATGCCTTCGACCATGTGTATGCGTTTGACGGCGCAAACCGCGTCACCCAGGAAATCAAGGGCGGCGAGCTGCGCCACAGCTATGTGTACGACGGGGCCGGCAACCGCCTGCAAGACTATGACGCCAAGCTGGGCACGACGGTGAACTACCTCTACGACGCCGAGAACCGCGTCACGGTGGCCCGTTGGTACGGCAGTGCGACGGCGCAGTCTGCCAATGCCGGCTTCAAAGACCCGGTTGCCATGGCCAGCCTGGGGATTATCGACCGCAACAGCGACTCGATCACCCTGCAAAGCGGGCCGATGGAAGTGACCGTGGCGTTGGGCGAAGGCCGCACGCGCAGGTTGCTGGCCGAGCAATACCTGGGCAGTGGCGACCTATGGCAGCGCATTGTGCTGGTGGGTGGCGGCACAGCCGGTGCCGACAGCGCCCTGGCGCTGGGCACACGGGTCAGCTTTAACCGTACCCTGCGCGATGTGGCACGGGCGCAGTATGGCGATGAATCGGGCTGGAATGAGATTGCCAAGGCCAATGGGCTGAACAACGCCGATGCTGAACTGGCGGCGGGTACCCAGCTCAAGGTGCCGCACCTGTGGCAGCAGACGTGGGAATACGATGCCAACGGCAATATCATCCGCCAGAACAAGGGCTATGGCTGGTTCTACGCCCAGAGCAGCGCCAGCACCTATACCGAGAACAACCTCAAGATCCAGAGCACGGAAGCGAGCCAGATTGCGGTACGCGTACCCGGGGCGGAAGGCGGCGGATTCAGATGGCTGGCCCATAGCCGGGTCGGTTCCATCCTCACCCCGATGCAGGTCAGCAAACAAACCTACGACCGCAGCGGCCGCATGACCGGCATGCTGATGCACAGCTACAACGACCTTAAACTTGGCACCCTCGTCGGCCCGGTGGCCAGTGGCGGTGTGATCTCGCTCAAGCAGTATTGGAAGGGCGGGCGGATGACGTTTGAGAACAGCATGGGCACCGAAATGGTAGGGGGCTGCAACACCTACTACTTCGGCTACAACTACCACGCCGACGGCCGCATGGCCGGCATCACGGGCAGCGGGCCGAAGGGTGCCAGCGGCAACAGCAGCTTTGAATACGACGTCAACCGCCAGCTGGTCAAGCAGGTGCAAGGGCAGGGCGACGGCATGGTGGACAACGAACGCTCGATCTTCATCCGTAACACCGATGGCCAGGTCATCCACAAGGTGCACCACACTGGCCGCAGCGGCGAAAGCATCGAGAACATCCACTACCTGTACGCCAATGGCCACGCGGTGGGCGAAACTGGCGTGTATGCCGACGGCACGCACAAAACGCAACTGGACGAAGGCCGCTTCGCCCGCATCGAAAGCCTGGGCAAGGACCACCCCGGCAGCGGCGTGGGCACCTACACGGTGCAGGGCGGCGAAACGCTGCGGCATATTGCCGGGCAGGTCTACGGCAATAGCAACCTGTGGTACCTGCTGGCCGACGCCAACGGGCTGAGCGAAGACACCGAGCTGAAGGCCGGCACCCGCATCACGATTCCGAACACCTCAAAAAGCGACGCCATCAGCGCCGACACCTTCAAGGCGTACAAGGAAGATGAGGTGGTGGGCAGCCAGATGCCGAATCTGAAGACCCCGCCACCGAAGAAGAAGTGCGGCGCGTTTGGGGTGCTCATGCAGATCGTAGTGACCATTGCGGTTGCCTATGCAACCGGCGGCAATGTCGCGCTGGCATCACATGCGGGTAAGAAGGCACGGCAATACACCGACCTCATCGTCAACAACGAGTTCGATTGGGGCCGTTTCTTTGACCGTAGTGTGTTCAATCCCTTTGGTGGCAACAAAGACGACTTCTTCCGGTCGATTGTCGACCCGATGGCCAATGGCGCACCGGATAAGGTGGACTACAAAGGCGATGCTTTCGCGATGGCTGCCGCCTATGCGGGGAACTATGTTGGGGGCGGCTTTGCTGGCCCAGCCACCACCTATACCGTCAACCATGTGCTGAACAAGCTCGATGGGCGAGATGTGCATTTCAGCATGAAGCAGATCGTCGCACAGGGCACAGTTAACATGCTGGTTCCTGGCGGTGGGATGTGGGGCCAGGTCGCACGGGATGCGTTGACGCACAAGCTGAACCAGGAACTGGATCGCAAGGGCCGTTACAAGGGCGAATTCAACCTGCGCAAGTCGTTCAACAACGCGGCCTTGAATGCTGCGGCCACCGCAGCAGTTCAATACAGCGCAGAGTCACGCGATGCCAGATTCAAAGAAGAAGCAGGCTATGGCCCACAACCGGGGCCGTCCTTTGCACGGATTGCGGCGGAAGCCATTGGCGGCAGGAGCATGGCTGGTTACATCAACAAACAGTGGAATATGGGTTGGACTTTCACCCCAGAAGCCCCAGCACCGTCATCGACGATGGGTAAATTCGCGGAAGACTTTGCGGGTAGAAAGATTGCAGGTTTCTTCGACGATAAGTTCGACCTAGGTTGGTACAGCCCAGCGCCAGCCGAGCCCATGCCGGGCCAGAACCGCAGCGAAATCCCTCGCAACTGGCGGTCGTTATTTGACGACGAGGATGTTGGCAGGGCTGGCTCGGGAGGTGGCATTGGTGAGTGGGGTGGCGGTGGCGGTGCCGGTGGTAGTGCCTGGGAACCAGCCATTGGCGACCGTGGGCAAGTTGCGTATCGCCGGCCAATGGGCCATGAGCCGATGGACGACCCAAGGCTGAACAATTATCGGGGTAACGGTGGAGATAGCTTTGCACTGAGTACGTCTGGTGATGCCGATATAGCCGATGCACTCGCCAATGAAAAAAGAGCCGCTTACGCAGAACAGTTCAACGGTTTGCATGAAAAGCAAGATCGACTTAGCAGGTTGAAGCAAGACTACGCCAGAAATGTGGAAGCCTTAAGGGTGGCCGAGGTAACCGCGAAACTTGATCACCTAGGTTGGACGACGGGTTCTGATGGCGCTCGTTCCTTTATTGATACCAGCGGCCCTTATGAAACACGGCTTGTTCGCGAACAGCCTATGCATGAGGGGAAGAGTGTTCTAAGCGCTTGGAATGGCGAGCGGGGTGTGTCTCCTGGCGATCGACTCAGGCAACTCGCAGGCAACATTGATCAAGTTGCTTCCAGTGGTCCGGTAGGTGGCATGCTTGGCACGGGCTATGTCTTTGGCTCAGCATATAAAGGCAGCGGTCTTGATGGTATTGGTGATAAGACGTTCATGGACTTGTTAAAGATCGGCCAATCCGTTGATGCACTTGCAATGAGACGTGGACATCCGTTAGAGCCTATGCGGCCGCAAAGGCAAGGCTTTATCCCGCAAACCAATTCGTTAACGGTTGTTTCGGCCTGGAATCCTTATGGGATTTCTAGTGGTGTTCCTAGTGCTTCAAATAGTGGTAGGTACGGTGGCAATCCAGAATTGCTGAAATGGAGCTTAGCTGAGCAGGCGGGCATACCTAAGTACATTGATCTGGCAAAGCCAGATAATGTTTGGGGGCTTGATGGAAAAGATTTAATTTCCCATTACCGTATGAGAGGTTTCGAAGGAACAATGCAATCACCTAGAGCCGGCACATCTGGTAATGCTCAGGTATTCTCTTTGAATAATCACCCCTCTATTTCTAGTGTGCAGTATAGCCCAGACACTCGCCATCTCCCACCGAGTCAAAGATCTGTACACAAAGGTGAATATTATAAATTCACTACGGTCGATGGCGTCAAAGTAAAAATATTAGACCCACAGTCTTATCAGATTGACAGGAGAGGTTGGCCAGAAAAAAATACAACATATTTTAATCAAAACGGAAAAGCTATTACTTACGATCTGGAGACTAATAAATGGATGGAGCAACGAAAATGAGGCGTCAATTAAGCTGGTCAGCAGACATTATTCCCGGGGGGGCATTAATGGGGGTTAATCTTGGAATGACTCTTGTAGAGTTTAAAGCTTTGCTTTGTAAGGAAAATGTGTCTTCCGGCATGAATGGGCTAGTTAAATTTGATAATTCTCCCTTGCTTAAATTTGAAGAGAGCGAGAATGGGTTTTCAGTTCTTGCTGCTGATATTTCCAATGTTTCATACGAATGGCAACGTGAAGTTATGGATATTGGGTTTGATGATGGGCGACTTATTTATTTTAGGGTAATTAGCCCAATTGATACACGATTTGAGTATAAAGGTAAAATATTTGGCGATATCGGGCTCGGTGAAAAGGTAGAGTGCCTTCGGAAATATTATTCGGAAATCATCTATGATGACGTAGAAGAGTGGTTTTACTTTAAGAATGGCCCTATTGGTATAAGGGTTAGTGCAACAGATGATTTCAAAGATAATGAATTTAACGGTCTTATTAATTCAATTTGTATTCAGTCTCACAGATTTCTCGATGTAATGGATGGAGCATAGTTACCGAGAACCGCGTCACGGTAGCCCGTTGGTACGGTAGCGCGGCGGCACAATCGGCCAATGCCGGCTTCAAGGACATCAACGCCGTAGCAGGCTTGGGGATTACCGATCGCAACAGCGATTCGATCACCCGTAAGCAATGGGATGGACCCCTCCTCACCTAAGCGGCATCTAGGTGCCAGACTGGTAGTTCCGACCACCAGTCAACGGTAAAGAGGAGTCCACCATGAAGAGTATTCGAGTTGGCGTCGATTTGGCAAAGCTAGTGTTTCAGGTGCATGGGTGTCAAACAGCGCCCAATAGTTACCAGGTAACAGCGTCCAATTCTTTCCATTTACTCAGTACGTCTTCGACCCTTTCTTGCGGTGTTTGAATCGGTAGGAATCATTACCCGTTTCCAGAATGTCG
>NZ_PDZH01000092.1 GCF_002735695.1 Chitinimonas sp. BJB300 | reverse complement strand
CGATCCACGCTTCCTTCCCACGCTCGGTCGCCCTCACGCAGTTGCGCTTCACTTCGTTCGCTGTGATCAACTTACGGCGGGACTTCCACCCGCAGGAGTGCGCCCATGCTGGGCGCACATGAAAAAGCCGCTTCACAGCGGCTTCGGTTTGAGTCAGGTAACTGCTGCCTCCCCTTCAGGCAATAAATGCGGCTTGGGCTCCGTCCCGCGCCGGCCCGGGATCGCAGCCAACAGCTTTTGCGTGTAAGGATGCTTCGGCGCACGATACAGTTCATCGGCGTTGGCATACTCGACCATCTCACCGTGGTTCATCACCAGTACCTCATCAGAGATGTACTTCACCACGTTCAGGTCATGCGAGATGAACAGATAGCTCATGCCGTATTCATCCTGCAGCTCCTGTAACAGATTCAACACCTGAGCCTGCACCGATACATCCAACGCCGACACTGACTCATCGCAGACGAGTATCTCCGGCTTCATGGTCAGGCAACGCGCAATACTGATACGTTGGCGCTGACCACCCGAGAATTCATGCGGGTATTTATTGAAGGCACGCTCGTCCAACCCTACCCGCTTGAGCAACTGATAAGCATGGTCAGCGCGGTCACGATCCGACTCGTGGATACGATGTACGCGCATCGGTTCCAGCAAGATATCACCCACGGTAAAACGGGGGTTCAAACTTGCGTAGGGGTTTTGAAACACGATCTGCATCTGGCGCTTGTAGGGCATAAACTCCTTGTCCGACAGGGACATCAGGTTCTTACCACCGTACATTACCTCGCCGCCCTCGCAACTGTTCAAGCGCAGAATCGTCTTACCCAGCGTGGTCTTGCCCGACCCTGATTCGCCAACAATGCCCAGGGTCTTGCCACGAGCCAGCTTGAAGCTGACATCCTTTACCGCTACCACGTCCTTGTGCCCGAACATGCCTTGCTTCATGCGGAAGGTCTTTTTCAGATTCTTCACTTCCAACACGATGGCGTCGCTTGGATTCACACCACGTTGGCGCTCGCCCTTGGGCAACTCATGCTCGCGGCCGGACAAAAAGTCTTCCACCACCGGCAAGCGTATCGGCCGCTTGTCGATCGTTGGCCGGCATGCCAGCAACGCGCGGGTGTAGGCGTCTTTGGGTGCAGAAAATACCTGCTCGGCTGGCCCTTGCTCTTTGATCACTCCCTGATGCATGACCACCACGTGGTCTGCAATCTCGCGAACCAACTCCAAATCATGCGTAATGAACAGGATACTCATGCCATGGGTGGCTTTGAGCTTCATCAAGAGTTCGATGATCTGCTTTTGAATGGTGACATCCAACGCCGTAGTGGGTTCGTCAGCAATCAACAGCTTGGGCTCACAGGCAATCGCCATCGCGATCATCACCCGCTGTTGCTGGCCGCCGGACATCTCATGCGGATAGCTAGTGATACGGTTTTCAGGGTCGGGGACACCGACTTCGCGTAGCAGCTCGATGGCCCGCTTACGCGCTTGCACCTTGTTCATCGGCTTATGCAGGCGCAAGACTTCCACAATCTGGTCACCCACCTGGTAGACCGGGTTCAAAGACGTCATCGAATCCTGGAAGATCATCGATATCTGCTTGCCGCACAACGCACGCCGCTGCTTCTCGGTCTGTTTGAGCAGGTCTACGCCCTCAAACACCAAGCCACTGTCGGGCGCGATTTCGGTGTTGGCGCGCGGCAGCAAGTCCATGATGGCCATGGCTGACACGGATTTGCCCGATCCCGACTCACCCACCAAAGCAACCGTACTGTTCTTGGGGATAACGTAATTGACGCTTTTGAGCGCCTGAAACATCTCGTGTTTACCTACGCGAAACGCCACGCGCAGATTTTTGATTTCAAGCAGGTTTTCTTGAGTCATGGTCCTATCCTCGATCAGCGGCGGCTTGCCTTGGGGTCAAGTGCATCACGCAGCTGGTCGGTGAACAGACCAAATGCGACCACAAACAACGACATCACGGTTGCGACCGTCGCCAATTGCCACCACTTGCCCAGCACGAGCTCGGGCATGACTTCATTGATCATAATGCCCCAGGAAATCGCCTCGACCGGCACACCGAAACCCAGGAAAGACAAAATCACTTCCGCCTTGATGAAGTTCACGACGTCTTGCGAAAGCTGTACCAAAATCAGATGCGACACATTGGGCAGAATATGCAGAAACATCTTGCGTGCGTCGCTTGCGCCGATGGCACTGGCTGCCAGCACATAGTCACGGCTACGCTGTTTGATGTATTCAGAACGAATCAACCGGTAAGTCCCCGTCCAACCGGTAAAACCGAGCACCAGAATAACGGTATGCACACCGCCACCGAGCACCGACGCAAACGCCAGTACCAGGAGGATATAGGGCATGGAAGTAAATACGCTGTACAGCCATTCCAACGCATCACCCAGCCTGCCGCCGAAATAACCGCCTACGGCACCGAATACCGTGCCAATGGCAACCGATAGCAAGGCGGCCAACAAACCTACCGTGATAGAGGTCTGCGCAGCCTTGATGACTTTGCTGCCAATATCCCGGCCAACTTTATCCGCACCCAAGGGCAAGGTGTCGGCCAGTACCACGGCTTCTTGCTGATAGGCTTTGGCAGCCGCCGTCAGTTCGGCTTCGAATGGCGTCAATGGGTCTAGAGCGCGTGCTTCGGCATCCGGCGCGATAACTTCGACCTTGAATCCATGTGAATCCTGCTGTTGCTTACCCACCATCGTCGGCGCGGCCCACGAAACGGCCACCTGCTTGTTCCAGTCCTTGGCCAGCCAGCCCATCGTGCTCGCCAAAGCAAGCACGAAATACACTGCCAGGATAAACAAGCAACCACGCGCCAACTTGTCTGCCCAGAGCCGCTTGCCGGCGGCGCGCCAGAAGCCAGGAGAAACTTTTTCTGTCATTGTAGTCATCGCTGTCTTCTCACTTCAGTTCAACGCGCGGATCGAGCGCTTTGTACAAGAGGTCAACCACCAGGTTGATCACCATCGTCAAAATCACAATCGAGATCGTGATTGCCTTGATGACAGGGAAATCACTGCGCATGACGGACTCGACGATCTCCTGCCCCAAACCGGGAATAGAAAACACCTTTTCAATGAGGAAGGAACCCACAAACAGCTGTGGCACCTGCATCGCCATATAGGTTGCGATAGGAATCGTGGCGTTCCGAAGGACGTGTACAAACATGACCCGATGCTCGCCGGCTCCCTTGGCGCGGGCAGTACGGGTGTAGTCCTGGTTGGTCTCTTCCACGATGAAAGAACGGTAGAGGCGCAGGCTTGGCGCGACCGACACGGCCAGCAGCAACATCACCGGCAGCGGCGCATAGCGGACGACATTCGTCACGAAGCTGTCACTCCAACCCAGCACCGGGAACAAGTCCAATTTGAAACCCAGGACATACTGGCCGACGACCACATATAACAACAACGAGATCGACATGGCCGCAGTACAGATGCCCATGATGGCGCGGTCTGTCAGCGAACCACGCCGATACGCCACCGCCATGGCCAGCGATACCGCAATCAGTGCATCCAGCAACCACACCTGCAACATGATGGTCATGCTGACCGGTGCGCGATGGGCAATCAGCTGTGACACCGGCTCATTGGTACTCCAACTGTTACCAAAATCAAAGGTAATGACCTGCTTGAAGAACAACCAAAGCTGTATCCACCAAGGTTGGTCCAATCCCAATGAAGCACGGATAGCAGCAATCTTTTCCGGGTCTTGAATCTTGCCGACGAGAATATTGGCGGGGTCACCACCAAAAAGGTTGAACAACACAAAGAGCAGCAGGATAGCCCCGATTACGGTTGGGACCATCTGCAAAACACGGCGAATAATGAAGGCGAGCATGGTGCCTAACCCCCAACTGCTGGCGCGTGGCCGGTGATTTCACGAAAGAAGGCATCCGAGCTCGGTTCGCGCCCGAGGAACTTACGCACCAGATCCATTTCTGGCACCTGCGAGCCATTCTCCAATACCGTCTTGCGGAATCGCATGCCAACCTCGGGGTCCATCACATTGCTGCCAAAAGCGGAACGCATATCCAGCGCCAACACTTCGGACCACATATACCCGTAATAACCCGCGGCATAGCCCCCCACAATGTGGCCGAACGCGCCAGGGAATTCCGTACCCTTCACATAGCCCAGCGCCGTCGCGCCTTCCATTCGTTGCCACAGCGCCTGCGGCTTTTGTGGAATCGGTCCGGCCAGCGCCATGTCGTAAGCGGCATATAGCCACTGCCGGGCATATTTGGTGCCTTGGCCGAATAGGCGAGCGGCATTCATCTTCTCGATCAATTTCATATCGATAGGCTGGCAGCTTGGGCAGACTTCATTCCACAAGGCTAACGAAGCGGGATTGCGCGCCCACTCTTCATACATCTGCGAGGGTGCTTCGACGAAATCGCGCTTGGTGTTGGTGCCGGCATTAAGGCCGTAACGGGTACGGCTCAGCACCCCATGCATAATGTGGCCGAATTCGTGGAAGAGGGTTTCCAATTCGTCCTGATCAAAGCCCTTACGATTGAAGTTGGTCACCAACACGGAGGCCGGCGTAGTGCCCGTCAATACGCTGGCCTGACGTACCGAGAAAGCCGCGGCATGCTTGTATTTGCCATCACGCGGATATAGGTCCATATAGAAACTGGACAGGTACTCACCACTGGCCTTGTCGAAAACATCGTAGCCCTTCACATCCTCATGCCAGACTGGCAGCTTGGCGTTGGGGCGAAACTCTACGTCATAGAGACGGCTGGTCACCGCCATCATCCATTCCACGGTCTGTGCCGAAGGAAATTGAGCGCGCACCATTTCCTGATCGACCTGGAATTTGGCTTTTTGCAAGCGGCGCTCGTAGAACATCTGGTCCCAGCGCTCCAGCTTGGCTTTAGGGTCTCCGGTAAAAGCGGCTTTCTCAGCCGTCAATTCGGCCAGCTCATGCTTTTCCACCGAACCCACCTGGTCCTTCACCTTGGCGAGGAAATCGAGCACCACTTCCGGCTTACCCACCATATTGTTGCGGGTAGCCCAGGCCGCATAGGACGGATAACCCAGCAAAGAAGCCAATTGCTTCCGGATTTGCACCACTTCTTGCAGGATGGCGAGATTCTTGTTACCGCCACGACGGGTGTAGGCGTACTGCAAACGCTGGCGGGTCTCACCGCTCTCGGCGCCTTCAATTACCGGCAGGTACTCCGGGTAATCAAATCCAACCAGATAGTTACCCTTGCTGTCGCGCTTGAAGCTGGCCAATGCATCGGTAGACACACCCTGGAGTTGCTCGGCAGTGAAACTCAGCTTTTGCTTGTTCTCACGCACGTTCCGGGCAAAGTCCTGTTGCAGCTTATCCAATCGGCTGAACAATTTGGCGGCCTGCTTGCGCTTTGCTTCCGGTAGATTGACGCCCTTGTCTTCGAACTCGGCCAATACTGCTTTCAGCGTTTCGGCGTCAATCGTATCGGCGGGCTTAATCGCCTTGAAGCGTGCATAGAGCGCACTGCTTTGCATAATACGATTGGTTTCAGCAGAGGCTTTCAGTTCGCAGGCTTCTTCAGCTTGGCGAACCTTTTCATCTGGGTGGACATTGGCAATCAGCCCCCCACCCCAATTGAACTCAGCAAACGCCGTCATGGTCTGGTTCCAAGGCGCCAGCACAGTAATAACACTGGCCTCGCTAAGTGGGAGCTTTTCCAACGCCGTGACATCAGCATTCAATTTGGCAATGGCTTGCGTGCACAAAGTCGGTACATCGGCGGCAGCAGAAATACGAATTTCGCCACGCTCACCAGCCCACGCTGCGCTTGATAAGGCAGCCAGGACAAGCAAAGTAAGCTTTTTCACAAGGGATCTCCGGAAAATTATGCGGGGAAGTCAGATCAGCGGCCAGTCATGCTGCGACGCATCGACTGGTCATAGTCGTAGTACTGCCAGTACTCTTTGCTGCTGGGATGCGGCCGATAGCCAATCATCCAAGGCTGGGCAATATGCGAAAACAAGGCGTGATTGGTCAGAATCCACGGTGCTTGCGCCGCTACGATCTTGCTCATCCGGATCAACTTCGCATTGCGCTCGGCGCTAGGAGGCATGGAAGCAATCTGCTCGTATAGCTGATCGAATTCCTTGTTCTTGAAGCGCGCTTCATTTACCGGTCCGGCATTCGGGCCATACAGCAATTGCATGAAGTTTTCGGCGTCGGGGTAGTCGAGGTTCCAACCACCAAAACTCATCATGTACTGGCCTGCCTGGCGCTGCTTGACGAGGTCTGAGAAGGTCTTCTTGTCCATCTTCAGGCGAATGCCTAGCGAGCCCATCATCTTCTGCAGCATCTCGTCGTAATCACGTGTATCGCGGTTACTCTGGTCAAGATAGGTGATCAGCAACGGCTGGCACCCTGGTGCTTCGCGGAAGCCATCGTTATCGCAGTCCTTGTAACCGTACTTATCGAGGATGGCATTACCGTAGGCAGGGTCCAGGCGATAGAAGCTGTTGCGGTAGCTGGCATCGTAGCCTTCAACTTCGGGGCCAATGGGCGTCTGAGCGGGCATGGCTTGCCCCTGCTTGACGATATTGGCCTCCCATTGTTGGTCGTAGGCATAGGAAATCGCCCGACGCAGACCGATCTTCTCAGGTGTGTAACCGCCGACAACCGGGTCATCCATATTGAACATATGCCAATAGGTGTTCCCCTGGGACTCGCGATAGAACTGTAACTTGCGATCCTGGTACTTCTGCAGCAGCACCCCATCTGGCGCTACCATGCGGGCATAGGCCGTACCCATTTCCTGCATCACATCCAACTGCTTGCTATCGAATGCCAACCAAGCAGCCTGCGGGACTTCAATCACACGAATATCAATCACACCAATACGCGGAAACGTCTTGCCTGCCAGTTGCGCAGCAATCGGTTCATCGACCTTGGCGCCTGCTGGCGGGGTATAGGTAATGCCGCGGAAGTTGGGATTGGCTTCCAGCACAATGTGATTACGACGTTGCCATTCACGTAAACGGTAAGGACCAGTACCAACAGGATGGCCATCGAAGTCATCACCGTAAGCCTCAACCGCTTCTCGCGGCACCGCCCCCGTGGCAGGCGAACCCATCATCTGCGGAATCAGGTAATCAGGCCGCGTCAGATTGACCTGGAAGGTATACCGATCAACCGCCTTGAAACCCTCGATCGGCTTGTCGTAGTTGAACTTGCCGGTGCGTTTTGCTTCGGCAATTTTTTCGTCCAGACCAATAATCTTGCCCTTGAACAGGAAATCCCACGGCGCACCACGGTTATTCTGGTCTACCAGCCGCTGCAACGAATACACATAGTCTTGCGCTACCAGTTCCCGCTTCCTGCCCTTAAACACCGCGTCGTCCGAGAAATAAATGCCCGGCCGAATCTTGAAGGTATAGCGGCGGCCCCCTTCGCTCACCTCCGGCATGGCTTCGGCAGCCCCCGGCACCAGCATCTGCGGCCGCGCCAGATAGTCATAACCGAGCAGGGTCTCGTAGATGGATTTGAAGATTTCCACCGACCCGGTGTCGGAATACTTTGCTGGGTCGAAACCCGTTTCCGTACCACGTAGATAGGCGTAGAGGATTTTGTTCATATCCGCTACCTGCGCATTAGCAGGGCTAAAGGCAGCGGCAACAAGACAGACGAGGCTCGCAAACGTAGCAAATTTCATGATCTTGATTTGCACCGAAAACAACGTTGATTAAATCGTAGCCATCCCCTGCCCTGGGTCTTCATGCGAGTAGCAAGAAACCAGGCAGGTATGGCGGCGACAAGGGCACGACCATATACATGGGACAAAAAAAAGCGACGACATGCCAATGCGTGCCGCCGCTTTTGATCCGCTGCTACCTACTCCACCAAGCCGAACTTGGTGACACCGGTACGCTGCGCAGCCGCCATTACCGTAGCGACCGCCCGGTAAGGCGTCCCCTTACGCGGCTTTACATGTACTTCGGGTTGATTGGGTTCGGACGCGTACTGGCGGAAAATCCCCTCCAACGCCTCCTTGCCAGTTATCACCGCACCATCGACATAGACCAAACCCGCCTCGTCGATATCCACCTTATGCACCACTGGTTCCGTCAGCGGCGGCGGCGGGTTGCCCGCTGGATTGTCCGTCTCAATCGAATGCAACTGAACCGGAATGGTGATGATCAACATGATCAGCAACACCAACATCACGTCGATCAACGGCGTGGTGTTCATTTCCGCCATTACTTCCGGTTCACCCGAACTGCTACCAGAGCCAATATTCATGCCCATGGCACACCTCTCAATTTGTCATGCCGGTCAAATCAACCGCGCGGTGGCGGCTCGACGATAAAGCCTACCTTCTGGATTGCCGCCCGCTTGCACGCACGGACCACCCATTGTATCGACTCATAATTCGCATCCATGTCCCCACGGATCTGGATCTTGGGCTGAGGCACCTTTTGCGAAACATCTTCGATCAAACGTGCAGTCAATGCCTTTTCGTCGGCAATCGCCGATTGATTCCAATAAACGATGCCGGCCTTATCGATCGACAGATTGACGTTGATGGGCGTGGTTTCATTTGGCTTGTTTGTTTCAACAGGCAATTTGACCGGCACGATATGCGCAGCGACCGGGATCGTGATCAGAAAGATGATCAGCAGAACCAGCATCACGTCCACGAGCGGTGTGGTATTGATCGCCGATACCACATCGTCGTCGCCGCCGGACTCACTTCCGACGTTCATTCCCATGGTTTAGCCCCGCTTAGTGGCCTGCGAGCCACCCAGCACAACGCTGTGCAGATCAGCACCGAAGGCACGTACTTGCTCCATGCCCGACTTGTTACGACGAACCAGCCAGTTGTAACCTAGTACGGCAGGCACAGCCACCGCCAGACCAATCGCCGTCATGATCAGCGACTCGCCCACAGGGCCCGCTACCTTGTCGATGGAAGCCTGACCGGACATACCGATTGACACCAACGCGTGGTAAATACCCCAAACTGTGCCGAACAGACCAATAAACGGTGCCGTTGAGCCCACTGTGGCCAGGAAAGCCAGACCATCTTGCAAACGGTTCTGCACGTTTTCCATGGCGCGCTGGATGGACATGGTCACCCAGGTATTACGGTCAATCTGCTCCAGCAATGCCCCTTCATGGTGCTCGCTGGCGTTGACGGCGCTTTCTGCGATGTAGCGGAAGGCGCTGCCATCTTGCAGGGTTTCAACGCCTGACTTGACGGAACCCGCACCCCAGAAGGATTCACGTGCAGCACGTGCTTGACGCATCAACTTGCTTTGTTCCCACAGCTTGGTGACCAGGATGTACCAAGTACCCATGGACATGATGATCATGATGATCAGCGTACCCTTGGCCACAAAGTCGCCCTGTTGCCAGAGTGCATCCAGACCATATGGGTTATCAACCGCGATTTTGGTTTCGGCTGGTGAAGCAGGCACTGCAGGTGTAGCTGGTGGTGTGGCTACCGGCGCCGCCTCAATGGCAACGGTAGCGGCTTGTGCAGCTTCATCAGCATGCACCAGCGGTGAAACAAACAGGGTTGCTACCGGAGCAGCAATGAGGGTAATAGCCGCGACGACAGCGGACAAACGATTTGCTACAGACATGATCCTTCCAGCTCCTTAGCTAGGTTGGCTCGATAAAGCCGACGATGAGTATAAGCCCAAGCCGAGGCATCCACTGACGGATACCCAGCCTGAAAACATTAGTCTTGCAGTTTGAACGAGAATGGCACCAACACCTGCACTTCATGCCCAGGCGGGGTCGAACACTTGAAGCGGCGAACCGCATTTCGCGCCAAAGCGGCAACTGCAGAATTCGTAGATGACTTGATCGATACCGTACCTATCTCACAAGCGGCCCCAACCGTCATCAGCAGGGTGACTTCCGCAGTTTGAATTTGTTCCTTGTCTGCGACCACTGAAAACTTATCACTCAACCCCTCAGCAACCTCTGAGTAGTTGGAGAACACAGCACGTGCACTCACAGGAGCGGGCGGTGCCACTGGCACTGGTGGCGCAGGCGGCTGCGGCGGCACTTCCGGCGGGGCTTCATGGCTCACCGCCGTCGGCGCATTGGTGGGCGCTACCGGCGCCTGCACTACAACCTCAGGCGGCGGCACATACGCCGGCGGTGGCGGCGGAAGTTTTACCTCGGGCGGGAGGGGTATCGGCTTCTCCTCCGGAGGTGGTGGTGGAGGCTCATCAATCAACTTGGTTTCGAGCGGCTTTTGGATTACCTCAACCACCTTACGCGCCAAACCATTGACCAATGCATAAATAACGAATAAATGCAGAAGAACCACAAAACCGATACCAAGCAAATGCTTCATCGGTTTCCTCTGCTGCTGCGCAAAATCCATGTTTTACCCTCTACACCTGCCGATGGTAAGGCAGGATTAAGCAATATTCACAAATGGGCGGATAACGCCGCACTTGCCATTCAAAATCAAACGGAACGTGTTGCAGGAAACCAAAGCCTGACCAACACAACGTCGACTTCTACCTTGCAAAGACACCGCCAGGCCAAATAAAACAACAAGGGCCACGATGATGCCCAGAGGATCGACTTCTGCGACAACCACACCAAACCAAGCTGTAGTGAACACAGGTCAACCGCAGAAAACCTAAGCACTACCCTTGCCGGCAGCAATGCATGCCAAGCAAAAATTCAAGGAAATACAGGGAGCGAGGATACCAAGAAATAGGGGAAATGCCGCGGCAAAAATCATACAGCGTTAGCTTATTCGCTTATTTGCAACACACAGATCAGACGTAACAAAGGCCACGCAAGTGGTCTTTACTATTTACTCATTAACTCGGATCGAAATGGTCTCAAACGCTTGCCTTTCATAGGTCATAGGCTTGCTGCCAACCACAAGAGGCTACAGCAACAAGCAGCGGAACCTATGCACCTGCCAACACATCAGCACACAACTCATATGCACTAGACGCAACAAAGGCCACATAAAGTGGCCTTTGTCATTTAATGCTTGGCGCGCCCGAAGAGATTCGAACTCCTGACCCCTTGGTTCGTAGCCAAGTACTCTATCCAGCTGAGCTACGGGCGCTGATTTTTGCTAAGTGACTTCAAAGTGGCGCGCCCGAAGAGATTCGAACTCCTGACCCCTTGGTTCGTAGCCAAGTACTCTATCCAGCTGAGCTACGGGCGCACTTTGAAACAACTAAAACGGCTCTTGGCGGAGAAGGAGGGATTCGAACCCTCGATACAGGTTTATGCCCGTATGCTCCCTTAGCAGGGGAGTGCCTTCGACCACTCGGCCACTTCTCCGTCTCAAGAGGACGCGAACTATAAAGAAGTCCGCCCTCCCCGTCAAGCATCAATTCTCTTGATCTAATCCAAATGCCTTGTGAAGCACGCGAACTGCCAATTCCAGATACTTCTCATCCAGCACTACCGAGATTTTGATCTCGGAAGTTGAAATCATCTGAATGTTGATTCCCTCCTCCGCCAAGGTGCGAAACATGGCGGAAGCAATACCGACATGCGAACGCATACCGACGCCCACAACCGACACCTTGCAGATCTTATCGTCGCCAGAAATATTCTTCGCTCCGATATGCCCTTGTACGCCTTCCAGAATACCCAGCGCCGCGTGATAGTCATTGCGGGGCACGGTGAAGGAGAAATCGGTATGCCCTTCTACGCCGACATTCTGGATGATCATATCGACATCGATATTGGCATCCGCCACCGGGCCCAATATCTGATACGCAATACCCGGCTTGTCGGGCACGCCCGTGACATTGATGCGCGCCTCGTCACGATTAAAGGCTATGCCGGAGATGATGGCCTTTTCCATATTGTCTTCTTCCTCGAATGTAATCAGGGTGCCATCACCTTCCTCCTGGAAGCTCGACAACACGCGCAACTTGACCTTGTATTTGCCGGCAAATTCCACCGAACGTATCTGCAAAACCTTTGAGCCCAGACTCGCCATTTCGAGCATTTCCTCGAAAGTGACCGTTTTCAAGCGACGCGCTTCAGGCACGACACGCGGGTCAGTGGTGTAGACACCATCAACGTCGGTATAGATCTGGCACTCATCCGCACGCAATGCCGCGGCCAAGGCCACGCCTGTGGTATCCGATCCGCCACGGCCCAGGGTGGTGATGTTTCCATCTGAGTCCACCCCTTGGAAACCCGCCACCACCACCACGCAGCCCGCTTTCAAGTCTGCACGCATCGCCACATCATCAATGTGCTGGATACGCGCCTTGGTATGGGCGTTGTCGGTCAGTATTTTCACCTGGCTGCCGGTGTAACTGCGTGCATCAAGGCCAATGTCTTTTAGCGCCATTGCAAGCAGGCCAATCGTGACCTGCTCACCAGTCGAGACAATGACATCAAGCTCACGTGGGTCGGGCTTGGCCTGAACTTCTTTCGCCAATGCGATAAGTCGATTGGTCTCACCACTCATGGCAGATACGACCACCACAATATCGTGGCCCTGAGCCTTGTAGCGCGCAACGCGACGGGCAACATTCTTGATTCGCTCCGGCGAACCCATCGATGTCCCGCCATATTTTTGGACGATCAGTGCCATGCACTTCCCTCTGGCATATGGAGATAAAGAAACAGAATCTAATAGAAAGCGCCCTGTAAAAACAAGGCGCGGGCAAATGTTTGGCTGTAAATATTCAAGCGGCAGTGCAAGCACTACACGCTATGGTCTTTACTCATCACGCTTAGCAGACTGCGCCGCACGACGACGTTTGATATAGCCGAACAATAGAATGAGGCCAATCAGGGCAATCGCAATCAAGATACCGACTTGACCCCGGCGAATCCAGGTAAGTAACCATTCCCGGTTGGATGCGCCGAAATAGCCCAGATACACCCAGGCCGGTACGCTGATCAACGCAGCAAGGCCATCCAACATCAGGAAGCGCCAAAACGGCACCCTGCGCGTCATACCGGCAGTCAAGAAAATAGCGGATCGTAACCCCGGCAAGAACCGGGCAATAAACATCAACCGGTTACCATAACGTGCAAACTTATCTTGGACGGCGCAATAACGGGCCGGTGTAAGTAACTTGGACACAAAGCGCCAGGCAAGCACCTTCTCGCCGAACAAACGCCCGATTGTGAACATGGCTGAATCGCCGATGAGTACACCCGCCATGCACACCAGAAACATCAAGTGCACATCAGCATAACCCAAACCGGCAATCACACCGCCCGCCACCAGGCTGACATCTTCAGGGATAGGCACGCCAAAACCGCAGATAAGCAATACGGTAAAGACAGCAATGTAGCCGTAGTTCTCAAACAGGCTCAAAAGGATGACCAGGAAATCCATCAGCCGCTTGCTATTAAGAATGGGGTCGCCATATTAGCACAGGGTTTTTCACCCTCCGCTGATGAGATCACCAATTCATCCGGGATAAAGGCGTAGGTTCGCTGGGGCACAATCCATTAGATACATAGGCCCGCATTAGTTCAGGCAGTGCATTTTTCAAGGTATCTCCCAAATTGTCATGGCCACACCCGCGTTGATAGTACGGCACAGTGTACGGCTATTCCTTTATAGGCCCTTGAACCTGTTTATGGTGTGTTACGAGCAGGTGTCAGCAAGGTCAAGCGCCACGCATAAGCCCTGATCATGGCTGCGCAGTAAGGAACCTGTCTAAAGTCTCCCGAGCTAGGGCAAGATAATGCGAAAACAGCCGAGGAAGCGGCGTTACAAGTGGTAAATGCGCATTCCGAGGATGTTTTCACGCCGTATTGCTGACGCTCAGCAGACTGTAGACAGGTTCTAAAATCGTAAACAGGTTCCTAGTGCTTACCCGTGCTGCCAAACCCGCCCTCACCGCGGTCACTTTGCTCGAACGTGTCGACCACATTGAAGCCCAACTGCAATACCGGCACCACAACCAGCTGCGCAATCCGTTCCAGCGGTTGGATGAGAAACGCCCCGCTTCCCCTGTTCCAAACCGACACGAAGATCTGCCCTTGGTAGTCCGAGTCAATCAGACCCACCAGGTTACCCAATACGATGCCATGTTTATGGCCCAATCCTGAACGCGGCAGAATCATCGCGGCAATGCCCGGGTCCGCCAAATGCATGGCAATACCTGTCGGAATAAGGGCGGTAGCCCCAGGAACCAACGAAAGTGGTGCTTCCAGGCAGGCGCGCAAATCCAAACCTGCCGAACCGGTGGTTGCATAACCCGGCGGCTGTTCCTTCAGGCGTCCATCAAGAATACGGATATCTATTTTTTTCATGGCTTAGGGTGGTACTCACGATAAAGTTTAGCGGTGTGCTGAATGATGGCGCGGGCTATATCCAACTTGGCCGCCCGCTGTAATTTGTGCTGACCATGGTCGTCGAGCAGATAAACCTCGTTGTCATCAGCTCCAATAGCCGACTGCACTTGGTTAGCAACCAAGAGCGGGAGTTTCTTTCGTCGGCGCTTTTGTTCACCATATTCCAGCAGGTTCTCGCTTTCTGCGGCAAAACCTATGCAGAAAGGCGGCTCTGCCAGCCCGGCCACATTGGCCAGGATATCCGGGTTGGGCGCCAACTCCAGTGTCAGAATGTGTGCATCCTTCTTTATTTTCTGCTCAGAGGGGTTCAACACATAGTAATCAGCTACAGCGGCAACGCTGATAAAGATATCGGTCTTGGGTACTTCGGCATTTACTGCGGCAAGCATGTCCTGACTGCTCACCACATCGACACGGCGCACCCCCAGCGGGGTCGCCAAGTGCGTCGGGCCAGCAACCAAGGTTACGTCTGCCCCAGCTTCAACCGCCGCACGCGCCAGCGCAAAGCCCATCTTTCCCGAACTGCTATTGGTGATGCCACGCACGGCATCGATACGCTCAAACGTAGGGCCGGCGGTCAGCAACACCTTGATGCCCGTCATGAACTTGGGCTGAAACGAAGCGGCCACATATTCAAATAGCGCCTCTGGTTCCAACATTCGACCAAAACCTGTTTCACCGCAGGCTTGCTCTCCTACATCCGGCCCCAACACCACCACACCATCCTGGCGCAGCAAAGCGACATTACGTTGATTAGGCGGGTTCTCCCACATTTGCCGATTCATGGCAGGCGCCACCAACAGTGGGCAATCACGCGCCGTACACAATGTGGAAAGCAAATCGTTGGCTGCACCATGCGCTAGCTTGAACAAAAAATCTGCCGAGGCCGGGGCCACAAGAATCAGATCCGCTTCACGGCCCAGGTCGATATGGGCCATATGGTTGTCGATCCGGTTATCCCATAGATCGGTGAACACCTGCCGTCCCGACAGTGCTTGAAAAGTGGCGGGGGCAACAAAGTGCGTTGCAGCCTCGCTCATTACAACCTGTACATCGTAGCCAGCCTTGACGAATAACCGCGTCAACTCAGCCGATTTATAAGCAGCCACACCACCGGTTACGCCCAGCAGCACGCGTTTTGGGCGGCTCATTGCTTCGCCTCAGACATGAAAATTCCTTTGCAAATGGGTACTCGCCGTCGAAAGTGTAAAGCATTGCCCCCTAGCCTCCCAAACACCATGCCCATTACAGATTGGCCTGCCGACGAGCGTCCGCGTGAGAAGTTGCTTGCGCGCGGTGCTACCAGCCTTTCCGACGCCGAACTCCTTGCGATCTTTCTACGCGTTGGGTTGCCTGGCAAAAGCGCGGTGGATCTTGCACGCGAACTGCTACATCGCTTTGGCTCGCTGACCCAGCTATTCAACGCCACCCAGGCGGATTTCACCCAAATAGCCGGCATGGGCAATGCCAAGTTCGCCCAACTCCAAGCCGTATTGGAAATGAGCCGGCGCGCACTACAGGAAGCATTACGCCAACCCACTGCGCTGAATCAGCCCGCCGACGTCCGCAACTATTTGCGCTTGTGGCTGGGTGGTGAAACACGGGAAACCTTTGGCGTGCTCTTCCTAGACACACAGCACCGCTTGCTGGCAGCGGAAGTACTCTTTCGCGGCACACTCAATCATGCAGAAGTTCATCCACGCGAACTTGCCCGCAGAGCCCTTGCCCTCAATGCAGCCGCCCTGATCGTGGCGCACAACCACCCTTCCGGCATGGCCGAACCCAGCGCCGCCGATATCTCCCTGACGACTCATCTCAGTCGCGCCCTGGCACTGATCGACATACGCCTGCTCGATCATTTCGTCGTCACGCCCAGCGAAGCCTTATCACTTGCCGAGCGAGGCCATCTGTCGCAGTAACAACAGATACGCAATCAGCATCATCAAGTTGATTCTGCCTGCGCCGATATATGCCCTATAAGGCCATGACAGGTGGCTAGGAGAAGAACATGAAAATCCAGCAATCCCAGGTCCAACTGGCCGGGCAGCATTCGGCTGCGCGCGAACTCAACATCCAAGAGAAAGTACGCATCGAAGCGCGACCCGCACCACCCAGAGAGACCGTAGCGCTCTCGGCCGAAGCACTCGCCGCCCAACAACACGACAGCCTACTTAACTTACGTACCCAGCTACTCAACCATCCGCTCTGGAAACTGATTCAGGAACTGATTAAAAAACTGACCGGGCGAGAAATAGACATCGACGAGATCATACCCGTTGGTGATCAGATAACCGCCATCAGCAGCCCTCCTGCAGCCTCCCTGCCCGCGCAAACTGTCCCTCCAGCGATCACCTGGCAGATCGACTATCAGTACCGAGAAGAACGCCGCGAGACCGAAGCGTCGCACTTTCAAGCAAATGGCGAAGTGATAAGCGAAGATGGTCGCCAATTCAAGTTCAGTACAGCAATCAACCTATATCGGGAATTCAGCGAAACCACGGAAATCCGCTTCAACACCGACAAACCCACGGTCAAACAAGACCCTTTGGTGCTTAACTACAATGCACAGTCAGCCACACTTACCCAGAATAAATTCAAATTCGACCTGAATATCGATGGCACGCAAGACGATATTTCCTTTGTGGCGGAAGGCAGCGGCTTCCTCGCATTCGACAAGAGTGGCGATGGCAAGATCAATGACGGCCAGGAGCTTTTTGGCGCCCAAAGCGGGAATGGCTTTACTGATCTGGCCCGTTACGACAATGATGGCAATGGCTGGATTGACGAGGCCGATTCCGTATGGGGAAAGCTGTCCCTGTGGATACGAGACGCCACAGGGAAAGATAAGTTGCTCAATCTGGCTGACTTGGGCATAGGCGCATTACACCTAGGGTATACCGATACCGATTTTTCCCTCCGGGACGAAGCGAACCAGGAGCACGGTCAAATAAGACGCTCCAGCATATACTTGTCTGAAAATGGTCAAGTGGGCACATTACAACAGGTAGACTTGGTAACTTGAGGGCAAGTAAGCCAATGGCGGGGGTCACTTGCTGTACTCAGGTCCTCGCTTTACTTACTAACTGACTGATGTTACGCAGTAGCTGCGAGAAGCAGCTGTAACTGATCATAAGCCGCGCGGGAGGCGTTGATCAGTAACTTGCGGCAAAGTGCGAATGGGTTCTTCTGCGTCTTGATGCTCAGGCATTCA
>NZ_PDZH01000091.1 GCF_002735695.1 Chitinimonas sp. BJB300 | reverse complement strand
ATCGTGCGCTGCCGATCGCCTATTTCGATCGCCTGGGAGTTCCAAGACTCGCCTAACCTCAACTTCTCGAACCGCCCGGTGCGGACCCGCATGCCGGGTGGTGTGGCAGGGGTCAGCCAGGTAATCTGGCCGCCCCTATGCCGATTAGCGAAGGGTAGTTACTCCCTTTCGAAGAGATTACCAAGCCCGCCCAATACCGACCCTTGCTCGGCATTTGCGCCTCCACCTGCGCGGGAAGCGCCGACGATGCGATTGGCCAGCCGTGATAAGGGCAGTGACTGCAGCCAGATTTTGCCAGGCCCGCGTAAGGTCGCAAAGAACAAGCCTTCTCCGGCGAACAGCGCACTCTTCACATTGCCGACATATTGGATATCAAAGTCCACACTGGGTTGGAAGGCCACCACACAACCGGTATCAACGCGTAGGCTCTCGCCAGGTTTCAGCGTCTTTTCGATGATTGCTCCGCCAGCATGGACAAAGGCTAACCCATCACCTTCCAGTTTTTGCAGGATAAAACCTTCACCACCAAAGAAACCGGCCCCGAGGCGTTTTTGAAAACCGAGGCCCAGAGAAACACCCTTTGCCGCACATAGGAAGGAGTCCTTTTGCGCCATCAGGGTGCCGCCAATTTCACTTAAGTTAACGGGGATGATTTTCCCTGGATAGGGTGCACCAAAGGCTACCTTCATCTTACCCGCGCCTTGATTCACGAATACAGTAGTGAATAGCGACTCACCAGTCAGCAGCCGTTTGCCGGCTCCCATCAGTTTGCCCATAAAACCTTGCTGCGCGGCCGAGCCATCACCGAAGATCGTGTCCATCTGGATGCCATCCTCCATATAGAACAACGTTCCGGCTTCACCAACAGCGGCTTCACCGGGGTCGAGTTCTATCTCGACAAACTGCATGTCGTCACCAAACAGTGTGTAATCGATTACGTCCATAGCCATGGTTTCTTCCTTGTAAAAGGGATGAGACATTCAAGTTGCTGTGTTATGTATTGTTGATGGCGCATCGCCGTGCTTGGGAGCTGGGATTTGGGGGCGCCTAATTGAGACAAGTCTGTGCGATGATTATCGACAGTACTTAATACGGATTGGTTTCCGTATTGCCCCAACGTGCCATCAGCTGATGGGGTACGCCTAGTTGGTCAAGCACTCTGGCCACAATGAAATCCACCAGTTCGCCAACACTTTCCGGATGGTGGTAGAAGCCGGGGTTGGCCGGCAGGATGCATACGCCCATGCGCGCCAGCTTGAGCATATTTTCAAGGTGCAATGCAGAAAACGGTGTCTCGCGTGGCACGATGATCAGCTTACGGTTTTCCTTGATGCTGACATCGGCGGCACGTTCGATCAGATTGTCGCTCATGCCGGTGGCGATGGCGGCGAGCGTTCCCATTGTGCAAGGGCAGATCACCATGGCATCGGCGGGGTTGGAGCCCGATGCTACCGGGGCGAACCACTCTTCTCGGCCAAATACCTGTAGCTGATTGTTGGTAAGGCTATACCGCTCGCACAGCATGGTTTCTACTTCTTTGGCGCGGGAAGGCCAAGTTTCACCTATCTCTTGCTTGATGACGATCTGTGCTGCTTGCGAATAAAGCAGATAGACCTGTACTTCGGCTTCCAGTAAAGACTCCAGCAGGCGCAGCCCATAGGGCATGCCCGATGCGCCAGTGAGGGCGAGCGTGACGGTATGCGGTGGCGTCATGCTGATTCGCCCCGGCGTTCGCGGTGGCGGGATAGCACTTGTCGTTCGTTACCGAAGCGTACAGCAAGCTTTTCCGCAAGCCAGATCGAACGATGTTGCCCACCGGTACAACCTATTGCAACCGTGAGGTAGCTACGGTTGTCACTATCGAATGCAGGTAGCCAGTCGACGAGATAGTTGCAAACATCGCTATACATTTTTTTCCCGAGCGGTTGTGCCTCAAGGAAGTCGATAACGGCTTGATCCCTCCCCGTTAGAGGGCGTAGCTTGGGGTCGTAATAGGGGTTGGGTATGCAGCGGGCGTCGAATACCAAGTCGGCATCGAGTGGTAAGCCATGCTTGAAGCCGAATGATTGGAAAATCACGGTAAGGCGAGCTTGATCAAGTCCCAGTAGTTGTTTTACCCAGCTTCGTAGTGCATTGGCGCTGAGGTCGCTTGTATCGATCCGATGCGCCAGATCAGCGACACCTGTCAGCAGGTCTTGTTCCAGCACAATGCACTCGGCCACGGTCAGCTCAGGATGCGCTACCGACAAAGGGTGCTTACGCCGGGTTTCGGAGAATCGCATCTGTAAGGCGTCTGCCTTGGCTTCCAGAAAGAGCGCCCGTATATCAAGCCCTTGTGCCTTCAAATTGGCAACTGCCGCAGGTAGGGCTGGCAGACTATGGACACCGCGGATATCGACGCTGATACCAATACGACGATGGCCCTCATCACGCAATGACTGCACCGCTTGTAGTAATAGCGTAGCCGGGAGGTTGTCGATACAAAAATAGCCTTGATCCTCAAGCTGTTTGAGCGCCACGCTCTTGCCGGACCCGGATAAGCCGGAAATCAGCACAATTTGCATTGCTGCAACTGACTGCATACTTACTCTCCCGATTCCATGAAGCGTTGATGGCGTTCAATAAACTCGCGGGTCGAGTCGATACCGCGCAATTGCAGAATGTAATTTCGTACAGCGGCTTCGACAAGCACCGCCAAGTTACGGCCGGCAGCTACGGGCAGGACGACTTTGCGGATTGCCACGTCCAGCACCGCCTGAGTTGCCGCTTGCATCTGCAATCGATCCAGCGGTGTTACCGATTCTGATTGCTTGGTGAGATGAATGATCAGCTTGAGGTTCTTTTTGGGGCGAACGGCGGTTTCGCCAAAGATAGTGCGGATATTCAGCACGCCCAAACCGCGTACTTCCAAAAAGTCGCGCAGTAGGGGTGGGCAGCGCCCTTCCAGCGTATCGGGTGCAATTCGGTAAAGCTCGACCACATCGTCGGCAACAATACCGTGACCACGTGAAATCAGTTCCAGTGCCAACTCGCTTTTACCCATCGCACTTTCACCGGTAATCAACACGCCTACTTCCAGCACATCCAGGAAGACGCCATGTAGATTGGTAGAGACGGCTAAGGCCTTGGCCAGATAAAAACGCAGCACATCCATCAAGTACGGCGATTGCTCGGGTGAGGTCAGCAAGGGTACGTGGGCACGCTCACAGGACTCGCGCAATACATCGGGTGCGGCTTGGCCGTTGGCGATGATCATCGCGGCCATATCGGTGCTGAACAGATGGTCGAGCGACTTTTTCAGTGCCGCGGCTTCAATCCCTTTGAGGTAGGCAATTTCCGCCAAGCCGAGCACTTGGACACGGTTCGGGTGGACGAAATTAAGGTGGCCGACCAAGGCGTGCGCCGGCTTTTGCGTGTCCGCCTCGTTGGAAAGAAGATTATTGGCGCCGCTCTGACCTGCCAGCCAGGTCAGACGTAGCTTCTCGGCGTTATCGATAAAAAGCTGGCGAACAGTAATTTGCGGCATGGGCGGGCTCTCTCGGCAGATAGCCCGATTCTAGCTGCTACCGTGCCAACTCAGGACTGCCAATTGGTCAATAAACGATAGCTCTCTTCGACCGTTGTCGCCGCACATAGTGCTTCACGGGATTTTTTATCGCTAAACAATTGTGCGAGTTCAGACAGAATCTGCAAGTGCAGGTCGGTTGCCTGTTCCGGAACCAACAGCACAAAAGCCAAAGAAACCGGTTTACCGTCGGGCGCTTCGAATGCGATTGGCGTTTTCAGTCGAACAAAGGTCCCGACAGCTTGCTTGATGCCTTTGATTCGCCCGTGTGGGATAGCCACCCCCTGGCCAAGCCCGGTTGAACCAAGCTTTTCACGTGCAAACAGTGCGTCAAACGTAGCGCTACGGGCAATGCCCTGACTGTTCTCGAATAGCAGGCCCGCCTGTTCGAACAGACGCTTTTTGCTGGTCAGGTCCAGATCAAGAAATACATTGTCCGGCGGTAGAATAGAGGCAATCAGGGCCATGTTGGGACACTTCATGAAGAGGCCGCCATTGTACCCCCGTGGTAGCTGACGGCAAGGTAACATACACAGCTTCATTGGCATGAGATTTGAAGTCGCGCAGGGCTTGGCTTTGGGGGAGGGCAGGACGTAACAAGTGTGGGATAACAGGCGATTTTGGTGCCCAACTATGTATCCCAATCGGCGCTTTATAAGCTTAGAACTTGACTAAAGTCTGCTGTGTGTCAGCAGTACTGCGTTGAAAACCCCCTCGGAATGCGCATTTGCCACGCGTAAACACCGCTTCCTGGGCCGCTTCAGCCTTTCCTTGCCCTAGCTCGCGAGACATTAGACAGGTTCTTACGAGTCTTATGTGGCTGGATAACAGATCAAACTACAAATAAAAACGGGAATGGCGTCCCAGTGCCATTCCCGTCCCTCGCGTGTCAGGGGTGATACGTAATCAGGCGGCCGGTTGTTCCGGCATAGCTTGGTATTTCAACGCATCGGTATGCCTGTCCCCATAACGCTTCTCCTTGTGTTTGAGCACTTGGCGGTCTAATTTATCTGCTACTAGGTCGATGGCGGCGTACATGTCCGCCTGAGCGGCTTCCACGTGAATGTCTTTGCCACGCACGTGCACGGTAACTTCGATTTTTTGCTGCAGCTTTTCGACCGAAACGATGACGTTCATATCGATCACATGGTCGAAGTGGCGAGTTACCCGCTCGAGCTTGGCTTCGACATATTCACGCATGGCGGGGGTAACTTCGAGGTGATGCCCACTGATAGTTAGATTCATACGACTCTCCTTGTGTTAAGGACGTCGCCAATTGATCTTGCGTTGGCGGCTACAGGGACTTTCGTTGGTTCACGGGAGGGATGTGCATTGCTTCTCGGTACTTGGCAACCGTGCGACGGGCCACATTGATGCCTTGCTTGCCTAATACCTCGGCAATAATGCTGTCGCTTAGGGGGCTCTTATGGTCTTCGCTGTGAATAAGTTGTTTGATCAGGGCTTTGATGGCGATGGCCGAGCACTCGCCGCCTGAGTCTGTATCGACATGGCTGCCGAAGAAATACTTGAATTCATAGATACCTCGCGGGGTAAGCATGTACTTCTGGGTGGTGACGCGCGAGATCGTTGATTCGTGCAGGTCCAACTCCTCGGCAATATCGCGTAGTACCAAGGGGCGCATGGCAACTTCGCCATGCTCGAAGAAGCGCTGTTGCTTCTCGATGATGGCCTGTGCGACGCGTAAGATGGTTTCGAAGCGCTGCTGCACATTCTTGATCAACCATTTGGCCTCCTGCAGCTGGCCAGAGAGGCCCGTGCCGTTATCGCGCTGTTGACGCAGAATGTTTGCGTACAGCTGGTTGACCTTCAGCTTTGGCATGGCAGCTTCGTTCAACTGCACCGTCCAGCTTTGTTTCATCTTCTTCACGACCACATCTGCGACCACGTAACGGGTGTCCGACTCACCAAATGCTGCACCTGGGTGTGGGCTCAGACGCTTGATCAGCTCCTGAGCTGCACGCAGTGATTCGTCGTCACACTTTAGCGTTCGCTTAAGTTTACTGTAGTCTTTGTTGGCCAATAAATCGAGACCGTTGGTAACTACGGCCAAGGCCAACCCGTATGCCGGTTCGTTTCCGTTCAACTGCTGCAGCTGCAAACTGAGGCAGTCTTTAAGATCGACCGCGCCCACGCCGCAAGGTTCCAATTGTCGTACTAATTGCCATCCAACCTGAAGTTCCTCCACTTCGAGTTCCAGTTGCTCGCGAAGTTCACTCGGCACCAACTCAAGAATTTCTGCCAAGCTCATGGACAGAAAACCATCATCATCAAGCGCATCGATGATCAAGCTGGCGACGGCATGGTCGCGCGGGCTTAAGGGCAGCAACCCAAGCTGTTCGAGGAGATACTCACGCAAGGTGGAGATGCGGGCCACATTGGCCTGAGGGTCGAATTCATCATCGCCATCGTTGCCCTTGCTGCCTGATGCCTCATTCCAATAGTTGTCTCCCAAGGAGTCATCCATATCGAAATCAGGCTGACTACTTTCTTCGGCGGGGGTTTCGGTCGCTGCCGCTTCCTGTTCTACCGGGGCGGAAGGGGTGCCGTCCTCCCGCACCATAAAGGTATCGGGCTCGTTGTCGTCCTCGCGTTCCAGCATGGGATTATCCTGCAGGAAGCGTTCGATCTCTTGATTTAGATCAAGGGTGGATAGCTGCAGAAGCTTGATGGACTGCTGCAGTTGCGGCGTAAGCGTTAGGGACTGAGACAGTTTAAGCTGGAGGGATTGTTTCATACCGGTCTGTGAGTAGAGGGTTTACAGCCGGAAATGTTCGCCAAGGTAGACCCGGCGTACATTGTCGTTATGTACTATTTCTTCTGCGCTGCCTGAGGCGAGTACGCTACCTTCATTAATGATATAGGCCCGGTCACAAATGCCTAGCGTTTCGCGAACGTTGTGGTCGGTAATAAGCACGCCGATTTGCCGCTCTTTCAGAAAGCCGATGATTTTCTGGATATCCATGACCGCAATGGGGTCCACGCCGGCAAACGGTTCATCTAGCAAGATAAAACGCGGATTTGCCGCCAGCGCACGGGCAATCTCACAGCGGCGTCGCTCCCCACCCGACAAGGCCAATGCCGCGCTGTCGCGCAAGTGGGATATGTTCAGCTCCCGCAATAACTCTTCCAAACGCGCTTCGATGGCCTCGTTGTCACGCTCATGCAGTTCGAGGATGGCGCGAACGTTTTCGGCTACGCTGAGCTTGCGGAAAATCGATGCCTCCTGCGGCAGGTAGCCGAGCCCAAGCTTGGCGCGGGCGTGCATTGGCAGGTGCGTGATATCTGCATCACTGAGCCGGATCTGACCACCATTCAGCGCGACCAGACCCACTATCATATAAAAGCTGGTGGTTTTACCGGCACCATTTGGGCCAAGCAAGCCCACCACTTCGCCGGCATCGACATGCAAGGAAACATCGCGTACGACTGTACGCGCCTTATAGCGTTTTTGCAGGTGTTGTGCAGACAAACGGGTCGTCATGGCTTTTTTTGTCCTTCGACCGTTTTGGCTTCAGCGGGGCTGACTTGAGGCTGGATCACCATGCGTAATCGGCCATTGCCACCCTTTTGTGCTGGGCTGCCTTCAGCCTTGTAACGTTCAGTCTGCGTGTTGTAACTGATATTGTTGGCGCTGATTTCATCGCCACTGATTTTCAACCACGCTTGGCCCAGTAGGCGTACATCACCACTTTGACTATCGTATTCTAATTGATTGGCTTTGCCATCCAGCCAACCGCGGTCGCCTTCCAGTTTTTGCCGGAATTCAACTTGATTGCCTTGGGCTTTGATTTGTTGGTCGCCGCTCGGCAATTCCTTCAAGGTTGCGCTCTCCGCTTTGAGCGAAAGCGTACCTTGGGTCAGCTTGACGCCGCCTTCCAAGATGGAAAAGCCATTTTTTGCATCGCGCGAGCCGCCACCTGCGTCGATATGAATTTTCTGGGTACGGTCGGTCAGTTCGGCCTGGGCAGGTAGTACAGCCAAGCCAGCTAACAAAGCTGCCAGTAAGTGCTCAGCGTTTGGGCGGGGCATAATCAATGCTCACTTTGGAACGCAATCGTAACTGCGCTGTGTTGTGGTCGTAATCAAAACCGGTACTGCGTACTTGGTCGCCGCCGGTCTGGAGGTCGGTAGGCGCATCTGAAGCGGCGGTGCCGCGTGCGGTGTCTAGCAACAGATTACGGGTTTGCAGCTGAACGCTTGGGGCCTCGGCGCTTTCCGCGCGTTGCATCTGTACGTTCTGCTCAAACCACACTTTGTCGCCATTCGCGTTGGCGCGTGCTTTTTCCGCCGTGATGGTCAGCGCGGGCTCTGCGGGTAGGGTTCGGATCAGGGAGGCTTGTTCGAATTCTGCCCGGCCGTCATCTGGATAGCGCAGCATCCGTTCGGCTTTCAGCGTATAGAGCGGTTTGCCATCGCTACCAAAACTGACGGCGGAGAAGCGGCTAATGGTGAGGTCTGGCGTGCGCATGGCAACACTGGGCGTCAAACTGGGTAGCTCGGTGACATGGTTCAGCATCAACGCCATCCCCGCCAACAGCATCAGCAATAGCAGTGGGAAAGCGCGAGCGACACGGTCGGGAATCATACTTAAGCCAGATATGAAGCGAGTTGTGCATCAAGCGTGCCCTTGGCTTGCATGATGACCTCGCAGGCTTCTCTTACCGCACCATGGCCGCCTCGTGCGCCTGTAACGTAATGCGCATATTGACGAACCACGGTGGGTGAGTCGGGCACGGCGATGGCAAAGTGGGCGCGACGCATGACAGGCAGATCGATGACATCGTCACCCATATAGCCGCATTGCTCAGCAGAGAACCCAAGCTGTGCCAGCAATGTTTCAAATGAGGCCCGCTTGTCGTGAGCGCCTTGAATGAGGTGTTCGATGCCCAGGTTTCGGGCGCGATGTTCGACCAGCTTGGATTGGCGGCCTGTGATGATGGCCAATTGAACGCCGGATTGCTTGAGCATCTTCAAGCCATGGCCGTCTAGCGAGTTGAAAGCCTTCATTTCTTCACCGCTGTCGGTGTAATACAAACTGCCGTCAGTCATTACACCATCTACATCAAAAATCATTAAGCGAACAGTTTGGGCACGTTCAAGCACAGAAATTCCTCTATCAAATCTATTATTTATGCGGCAATCAAACCACGCCAGCCTGCAGCAGGTCGTGCATGCGTATGGCGCCTGCCAATTTATTTGCGTCGGTGACCAACAGCACATAAACCTTGGATTGCTCCATCTGCTGTACCGCTTCAACGGCGAGACGGTTGGCGTCGATGGTTTTGGGTTTCAGGGTCATCACATCGGCAATCACGGCACGTTTGAGGTCGATATCCCTATCCATTGCCCGGCGCAGGTCGCCATCGGTAAAGACACCTACCAAGTCGCCTGCAGCATCAACTACGGCGGTCATGCCGAGGCCTTTACGGGTGATTTCGAATAGGGCGTCGCGCAGGCTGGCCTGGGTACTGACAACTGGCAAGGTATCGCCCTGATGCATGACATCACGCACATGGACCAATAGCTTACGCCCAAGACTGCCACCTGGGTGTGATAGCGCGAAGTCATCACGGCTGAAGCCCCTTGCCTCCAGGAGGCAAACCGCCAACGCATCGCCCAAGGCCAACGATACCGTCGTGCTGGCTGTCGGCGCCAGGTTCAATGGGCAAGCTTCTTTGCTGACGCTGGAATTGAGGTGGACATCAGCAGCCATACCCAACGAAGAGCGTGGGTTGCCAGTCATGGCGATGATCTTGGCGCCTTTGCGTTTAATGGCAGGTAGGAGCGCGACCAACTCATTGCTTTCACCGGAATTCGACAAGGCCAACACGACGTCTTCTGCAGTGATCATGCCCAAGTCACCATGGGCGGCTTCTGCCGGGTGCATAAAGAATGCAGGCGTACCGGTGGAGGCCAGCGTTGCTGCGATTTTTCCACCAACATGGCCTGATTTGCCAATGCCGGCAACCACAACCCGGCCTTTGCAGTCCAAAAGCAGTGCATGAGCCTGAACGAACGTTTCGTCCAGCCTGTCAGCCAGGGCCTGGATGGCCTCTGCCTCGGTGGTGAGTACATCGCGACCGAGCGCTATCAGGCTCGCTTGTGTGAGTGTGCGATTGGGATTCATAGCGTAGAAGTATAAGGGATGCATTGCAGGTCGTGCTCAGCTGCGGGCACGGTTCTTGAATAGTGATGCCTATATTGTCTTTCTTGCACGGATTGCCTGCACGTATTCCACACGGGGTTCGTATAATCCCCGCATCACTTTGTTCAGGTTCACCATGCATCAAGCGCTTGAAACCGTATTGCTTCTGCTGGCTGCGGCAGTCGCAGTTGTTACCCTTTGCCGCCGAGCGCAATTGCCGGCCATGCTGGGGTATCTGTTAGTGGGTATTGCAATTGGCCCACATGCATTTGGCTTGATTGCGTCATCTGCACAGGCATCAGAACTTGCTGAATATGGGGTGGTGTTTTTGATGTTCAGCCTGGGGTTGGAATTTAGTCTACCTAAGCTGACGGCTATGCGCAGGACAGTATTTGGTCTTGGGTCGGCTCAGGTTGGATCGGCTATGTTGGTGGTGATGGCGGCGTCATTGCTATTTGGTCTGCCTTGGCAGGTGGGGTTGGTGCTGGGGGGGATTCTTGCGATGTCATCCACTGCCATTGTCACCAAGCTGCTGGCGGAGCGTGTTGAGGTGAATGCGCCGCATGGCCAGCAGGCTATCGGTGTGCTGCTGTTCCAGGATTTGGCCGTGGTACCACTGTTGATCATCACCCCTGCGCTGGGCTCTGCCGGCATCGATTTGTGGATGGCGTTGGAATATGCCGCCTTGAAGATAGCCATCACGCTGGTGGTATTGCTTTATTTCGGGCCGAAGTTGCTGCGCCCTTTATTACATCTGGTCGCCAAAGGACGTTCAACTGAATTATTCGTTTTGAATGTACTGCTGGTAACGCTGGGTATCTCTTATGCCACGGCACAAGCTGGCCTCAGCTTGGCGCTGGGAGCATTCCTGGCGGGTATGTTGATCGCAGAAACGGAATACCGGCATCAGGTGGAAGAGGATATCCGACCTTTTAGAGACCTGCTCCTGGGCTTGTTCTTTATTACCGTAGGCATGCGGCTGGACCTTAAGGCTGTATGGCAAAATTGCTTTGCAGTGTTAATGGTATTTGCCTTTCTTACGGTGGGCAAAACCGGATTGATTACAGGGCTGGTACGCTGGTTCGGTTGTAGTACGGGCACGGCAGTGCGTACAGGCCTGGCGCTGGGGCAGGGCGGGGAGTTCGGCTTTGTGCTGTTGACCTTGGCTGCCGCATCGGGCGTGATGCCACGTGCGGTAGAGCAGGTCGCATTGGCCTCTATCCTGCTTTCGATGTTGGCAGCGCCATTTTTGATCCAGCAGTCCGAAAGGATTGTGCGACGCTTCATTGCCTCTGATTGGATGTTGCAGGCAATGCATCTTACCCAGCTCGCTGCCAAGACCATGGCGACCTCGGACCATGTGATTCTTTGTGGTTATGGCCGCAGTGGGCAGGCATTGGCGCGCGTGCTTCAGCAAGAGGACGTCACGATCTATGCGCTAGACCTTGACCCGGAGCGGGTTAAGGAGGCGGCAGCGGCGGGCGAAAATGTGTCATTTGGCGATGCCACACGCCGTGAAGTGTTGATGTCTGCGGGGTTGACTCGTGCGCGAGCGCTGATTGTCACCTACGACCACACGCCATCTGCTCTGAAGATACTGAACATCGTCAGACAAGAAAGACCGGATCTGCCGGTTATCGTGCGTACCAGGGATGATAACGATATCGAAAAGCTGCGCGAAGCGGGAGCGGATGGGGTTGTAGCCGAGATCATGGAGGGCAGCCTGATGTTGGCTTCACATGCCCTGATGTTGTTGGGTGTGCCACTCAACCGGGTGTTGCGGCATATTCGAGATGCACGCGAGCAGCGCTATAGTTTATTTCGGGGGTTTTTTCGTGGTATCAGCGATGAGGGGCTGGAAGAGCAGGCACAGCCGCGTTTGCATTCAATTCAGCTTAATCTCGGCGCGGCGGCGATTGGTAAGACATTGGCTGACTTAAAACTGGTGGAAGTGGATGTCAGTGTAAGAAGCCTGCGCCAGGGGGGACGTCGTTTGGATGAGCCGCCGCCAGAGCATTTGCTACAAGTGGGTGATGTACTGGTATTGCTGGGCACACCCGATGCACTGGCGAGAGCCGAGCGCCGGCTTTTAGGTTGAGTTGATGTGGCAAAATAGCCCGCGTAATGGCGGGCTATTTCACAAGAGCAGTGTATGGATTCAGGTGTATGGCTTGGTTGGGAATGTAGAAGCAATCCCATTCCTTATTTTACATACAATTCCCTCTGTCTAACCCTGCCTATAGTTGCCGGCAGACTGTCCAGAGTTGGCCATTGGTTTCATTATAAATGGCTACGCCTGGCGCTGCCGCTATCGGTGCTAGCGGCGCTGCAGCGGCACTGGCGGCCCTTACGGTACCGGTTTGTGGGTTGCCATCATCCAACTGTCGATCAATAGCTGCGGCTTGTTTGCCGGGAACAGCGCTCATGCAAACTGCATTGCCGGTGATGCCATAGACGGTTTGGGTGATGCCGATTAAGCCGCTAAATGCATTGTTGGGTCTTGCAGCTGCACCAGTTAATGCAGGGTCCCCTTGAATCAACCCAGCAAAGCGGAGCGAGCGCCAGAAATTGTTATTTTCCCCGCCATTTACGGCAAATGGGTTTGCCGTGGCTGCGCCTATCAACCCATTATTGTTACCCCCGCCGACGTTGGCTGCCCAGCCTCGGGTAGTTGCAGTGTTGACGTTTTCATCGCCGGGCAGGGAGTGATAACGGTCCCGGAATGTGTTGACTGCGGCCGACATGCCATTCAAGTCATTGACCGCATTTTTGGTTCTGCCGTTCTCTATCATTTCCTGGCCTTTGAGCACGCCTCCCAGCAATAGACCGATAATAACCAGTACGATCGCGATTTCGATCAGGGTAAAGCCCTGTTGGTTGTGTTTTGCGTGGTTCATGGTACTCAGTCTCCTACGAGGAATTTGCTCCAAGGCGAGCTGGATAGAAATATAGCAACCTGCGTGCCATCAATAATTTGATTGGCGCATTTTAGAAATTCAGACATTGCATACGTCAACCTCGTTGATGCGTGCCTGCCGTTGACGGTTTCTTAGGTTATGCCAAATACGTTTGCAACCCGAATGCAGCAAATGCCGGTCTTTCGTGAACGAATATTACCGTTGCTATTGGTTGGTCTTGTCTGGCTCTCGCTATTGATAGGTTCGGAAGGGCCGGTAAGCCGTATGCTGCTGATTGCGCAATATGGCTTGCTACTACTGTGGCAGCCCGTTTTTGACACCAATTTGCGGATTAATCGGGCAGCGGTCGCACGATTGGTATTGGTGGGTATTGCACTGGCGTTGCTGGCTGGAAAGGGATTGATGCTGTGTTGGCTGGCGCTGTTAGCCAGCATGTTTGGCAGCCGATCTATCCGCACGCTGCTACCGTGGCAGCGTCGTTTTCATGTAGGTATGTTGCTATGTCTACTCTATATGCTTTGGTTGGTTGGCACGCCAGGTGTAGCCAACCACGCCATTCCTTTCGAGAGTGTCTTCAAATACGGCGTACCTGTTGTGCTATTGCTCTTGGCGATGCTGCCGGTTGTTATAGAACCTAAACGTCAGCGTGCTTCGCTGGATTTCTTTGATGCGGTGCTCATACTTCTGTTGGCGCTATTGGTGCCCATGGGAGCGGTGGCGCTGGATGCCTTGTCTGACTGGAGCTATGTCGAGTCATTAGCCCTGGTATTGGTTGGATTGGGCCTGGGATTGGGCGCGTTTGCATGGTTGTGGAACCCGCGGGCAGGGTTTGCGGGTATTGGCGCGTTGTTTTCAATGCGAGTGCTGCAATTGGGGACGCCATTTGAACGGTGGTCTACCCGGCTTGCCGCCCATTCAAATCGTGAAGCCTCCCCAGAGCAATTTCTACGCAGCGCCGCGGCTGACTTGCTGACACTGCCAGGTGTAGTCGGTGGAGATTGGCGCTATGACCAGTCGATTGGGCGGTTTGGTGTCGAGCGCGCACGCTTCAATGCATCTGTAAAGGCGCGTGGCTTGGTGCTTATGTTGTTGTCAGAGCACCCGATACCGCCTGCGCTTCACTTGCAATTTCAGTTGATTGCCGAGTTGCTCAGTCAATTTTATCAAGCGAAATTGCGCGAGATTTGGCTGGCGGAGCAGGCTTATGTCGAAGCCGTGCATCAAACTGGCGCAAGGTTGACGCATGACATCAAGAACCTTCTGCAGACCCTGAAGTTGTTATTGGCGGCATCCGAAACAATGCACGATGCAGAGCGGTCGGCAGCGCTTTATTCACGGCAGTTGCCCGAAATTACCCGTCGGCTGGAAATCACCCTGAAAAAATTGACGCTGCCCTTGGCGGCCGAACCGATGACGCGTGTCATCGCGACATCATGGTGGGAGCTGCAAAAGTGTCGATATATCGACAGTGATGTCGATTTTGTGGCAGACGATTTGGTAGATGCAGTGGTTGACGAGGATCTTTTTACAGCTGCGTTAGATAACTTGATTAGTAATGCACTGAACAAACGGCTGCTTCAACCCAGCCTGTACATTCATGCGAGGTTGGCGGCGTTAAATGGCGAGCCCATATTGACGGTTGTGGATGATGGGGAGCCTGTCCCTGCAGATCTACTTGGCAAGATATTGATACGCCCTGTGCCATCGTCGACTGGGTTTGGCCTGGGCCTGTATCAAGTAGCGAAGATGGCTGCCGAACGGGGTTATATGCTCGCCCTAAGTAATAATCGAGATGGCTGTGTCGAGTTTTCTCTCAAGCTTTCAGGCTAATTTGCATTTAATGCGCGATACAGACAGGCATCTGTTATTGAACAGGTATCCAGGTGCTCACGGTAATTTGCCTGCCGCCACCAAGCGGTTGAATAGCAAGCTGGTTGGTACCCAGCCGACCTGGTCATCAAATTGCCCGCCCGCGCCCCCAGTTTCGTATCTTTCGTGGCTGACAAAGTTGCAAGCCGGGGGTTGTATAACGGGAGTTGTAGGTGGTGGAATCGGTGCAAGTGGGCATGCGATGGTTGCGGTATCTGTTGCATTACGCCCATTAGTATTCTGCAGCTCATCGACTTGCGCTGCAGAAGGCGGTGCATTCAACGTGAAGGCACTATTCCTCGCGCCAGAAGCGTTGAGACCATGTGAGAGAAAGACAACGGGCAAATTACTGGCAATAGGTGTGTTACACGTGGAGTTGTTGCATACATGGAGATTTCCCATGCTGTTAAGCCCAATTGTTAGTCCAGTCTCATGATTGCTGAATCGTGTATCTACGCGATAACGAAATCGATTGCCCCAACCGTCGCTGGAGGTCACTCCTAGGGTGGCGCTGGGGAGCCAGCCTTCTTGTGAAAGACATACAGTCTGGGTGGCTGTGTCACTTGCTCCACCAATAGTGCCATCGTTGTCGCTATCGCCACACCTTGGGTCTGCGCTCGGCAGATTGCAGCCACTTATTTGGACGGTGTCTTCAAGGCCGTCACCTAGTGTTGCTGTAGCTTCAGGGGAGTCTGGGCACGGTAGATAACCACGTCGACCCGATGCTCCTGGATGCGATAAGGCATACCCCATTAATGCATCAGATATGTCTGTCAGAGCTTTTTGTGTTTGCAGGAATCGTTGATGTTCCATTTGCTGTGGTAACACGGTCATCAATCCGCCAAGCAACAAGCCGATGATTACCATGACAGTTGCAAGCTCTGCCAGAGTAAATCCATATTGCCGCTGCCTCTTTGCCTGATTCATAGCGTCAGCTTTCAGCATGCTGGGGGCGATCGCGTCACATCACTGTGCCCGGGCGCTGGGGTTGTATTCCACTTAAGGGTGAAGGTAATAGCGCAGTTGGTTAATTTCAACGTCACTTCGTCATCGTTCACCTTGTTGTAAGTGATCTCGGGAAACCAACCTATTGTTGTGTTCAGCCCGATCCATTCGGGAAGGCTGCTTAGCCCGCTTCCTACGCAACCAATGTCAGGGGTAATGTTATTCAGTGGTAAATGACTTGTGTTTGAGGTGGCATCGCACTCGCCGGAGCTATCACCAGCAGCTGAGTACTGACCGTTCTGAATGTGAAATTTGTCGAGCTCAACCCTTACATCATTAACAATCCTTGGGACTAGGGCAGTAATGAGCTCTTGTTTGGTAACAAATACTAGCTTGTCGTTAAATGTCGCAGTTTGAGGGGCAGAAACGAAAGTCAAGTTAGCGTCAGTGTCTGCGTTACTCTGAGAGCCGGCGCAGGCTCCTGTGCCGCCATTAGGAATGCCTTCAAGAAAGTTAATGGCTGCAGGTGCTGCTGCATTGCGATTCTGCCCTCCTAATGGGGGGCCTGGTGCAATGATGACAAATGCGACATCGTCTATAGGAGTGCTGCTACCATTGCATATCTTTAGCCATAAAGAAGGGGCTGGGGTGTCTAACCAGGCGGTTGTAATTTCTGGGGTAGTAGGGCCAGGATAACCAGTAAGTAGATTCTGCGAGACGGCATACCAAAGTTTGGTGCCGCTACCATCTCTTAAATAACTGATGCCGAACGGTCGGGAATTATTTTGGTCGGCAAGGCAATTCCCAAAGTTACTTGAGTTGCTATCAATTTTGTCAGGTAGCGCGCCAAGGAGGGATGCGTTACCAGAGATTGAAGGGCAGTCGGAGGTGCCATCATAGTTCCCATCGGTATTATTGTGGTCTGGATACAGCAGCAGACCTGGCAAATCAGCATGGCTTACCGTCCAGCCAAGCAGCGCAGCTTTGGCTGCCTGTAAAGCGCTATCGGTGATCTCATCATTCTTGCTTTGAGTAGGGATAACCTGCCCAAGCTTCGAAACAATCAATGCCAAGAAGGCGACGCTGACAACAAGGAAAAAAACAAGCAACGCGCTGCCACGCTGTGCGGAGCAGAGGGTTGGATTCCTAGTGGTGATTGCTTTGGGCATGCTCTGTTATAAGCAATGTTGATGCCCATGAGGGTACAAGCCAGTGAGGCCGCGGTTTGTAGCCTTAAAAATATTTGAATAAATGTTTTGACAAGCCGTAAGTGCTTACTCATAATGCGCCCCTCATTCAGGAGGGGTTCCCGAGCGGTCAAAGGGATCAGACTGTAAATCTGACGGCTCTGCCTTCGAAGGTTCGAATCCTTCCCCCTCCACCAAAACATAAAGTAGATAGCGTCGCGGTAAGTGTGCCGCGTGGCAAGCGGGTTGGAAATCTTGTCTGCGGGTGTAGCTCAATGGTAGAGCAGAAGCCTTCCAAGCTTACGACGAGGGTTCGATTCCCTTCACCCGCTCCATCGTTTTGTGTGGAATGCCCATGTAGCTCAGGGGTAGAGCACTCCCTTGGTAAGGGAGAGGTCGGCAGTTCGAATCTGCCCATGGGCACCATCCCTTGATAGTTTCTTCTATTCGCAATTAAGGACTCCGTCATGGCAAAAGAGAAATTCGAGCGGACCAAGCCGCACGTAAACGTTGGTACGATCGGTCACGTTGACCACGGTAAGACCACGCTGACAGCTGCAATCACCACGATTCTGTCGAAGAAGTTCGGTGGCGAAGCCAAGGGTTACGATCAAATCGACAGTGCGCCGGAAGAAAAGGCTCGTGGTATTACTATTAATACTGCGCACGTCGAATACGAAACCGAAAACCGTCACTACGCACACGTTGACTGCCCGGGTCACGCTGACTACGTGAAGAACATGATCACGGGTGCTGCCCAGATGGATGGTGCAATTTTGGTTGTGTCGTCTGCTGACGGTCCGATGCCGCAAACCCGTGAACACATCTTGTTGGCCCGCCAGGTTGGCGTGCCTTACATCATCGTGTTCATGAACAAGGCTGACATGGTTGATGATGCTGAGTTGCTTGAGCTCGTCGAAATGGAAGTCCGTGAATTGCTGAGCAAATACGACTTCCCGGGTGATGATTTACCGATCATCAAGGGCTCGGCCCTGAAGGCTTTGGAGGGCGATCGGTCGGAAATCGGCGAACCCGCCATTTTCCGTCTGGCTGAGGCTTTGGATAGCTACATTCCTACGCCGGAGCGTGCTATAGACGGTGCTTTCCTGATGCCGGTTGAGGATGTGTTCTCGATCTCTGGT
>NZ_PDZH01000090.1 GCF_002735695.1 Chitinimonas sp. BJB300 | reverse complement strand
CCTACCATCGCCGACAAGCCCGTTGCTGTCGCCGCGCCAAACGTGCTCAGCAAATAGTCGGTGTACAAATCGAGTTCTTTGTTCTTCATGGCGACAGGTTAGCGTATGCACTGCGTAACATCAGTTAAATATTAGAATGCCAGGAATAATGGGTCACCATACTGGCCACCGCCCGTGTTTATCCTCCATATTCGCCACGTGGGCGCTTGTCAGGTGTCTCGACAGCGACCCAGCACGCAGCGCGATGGGTGGTTGGGGAACGGGCTTTAAGCTACCGTTGTAATAACCTGTCTAAATTCTCGCGGACCAAGCGAAAACAGCCGAGGAAGCGGGGTTTACAAGGGGCAAATGCGCATGCCGAGGACGTTTTCAATGCCATATTGCCGACGTGCGCCATGGCCAGGGCTCATATGTTGCTCGACAGCCCCCGCAAGGGGAACGCCGCACTGCTACGGTGCTTCGTACCAAGAAGTTCGAGGCCCACACTTCCGTGGGGCGATTTTTGCGGTTATATAGCATGTCTACGCTATCCCGCCTTCAGCGTATTGAAAGGTTAGTAAGTGAATGATTCAAGCAGCTTCCTAATCAAAATAGCCACCTACAACATTCATAAAGGCATGTCGATATTCAATCGGCGGCATGTGCTGCCCGACATCAAACATGCGTTGGGCGGACTAACCGCCGACCTGGTATTTCTGCAGGAAGTACAAGGGGAACACCATCAACGCGCCAGCCGGCATGCCGACTGGCCAACCGCGTCGCAACAGGCTTTCCTGGCCGACGAGCAACTCCACCACGTGTATGGCTGCAATGCCGAATACCGGACAGGGCATCACGGCAATGCCTTGCTCAGCCGCCATCCCATCGTGCGTTGGCATAACCAGGATGTGAGCCTGAACCAGTTTGAGCGACGGGGCCTGCTGCACAGCGTGGTCGCACTGCCGGGATGCGATGTCCCGCTGCATGCGCTATGCGTGCACCTTAACTTGCGTGCCGCGGATAGACGCCAACAACTTCAAACGCTGGTGGACTACGTCTGCCAACAGATTCCCCAGCATGAGCCCTTGATTGTGGCTGGCGACTTCAATGACTGGCAGCGCGAAGCCTGTGGTTTGCTGCGTGAAGGACTGGACCTGCGTGAGGCTTTTCAAAGCCTGCATGGCAGGCTGGCGGCAACCTTTCCTGCCAAGTTGCCGCTCCTGACGTTGGACCGCATCTATCTACGCGGCTTGCAGGTGGAACACGCCGAGACGCATAGCGGCAAGGAATGGGGCAAACTTAGCGATCATGTCCCCTTGACTGCCACTGTCCGACTGGGCCCACAGGTATTGACGACCGCCGCAGCAGAGCGCGCTTCATCGGACATCGTCGATGAAGAAAAACGTAAGCAGGTGAGCTAATGCAGTCCAAGCATATCCGGCAGCCTGCTGGCTGCGCTGCCGGTCACGAGCCCTCGCAATATGCAATGGTATAGTGGTAATCAACTGGCGCTGCTGCGTAGCGGTACCGAATACTTCCCTGCGCTGCTGACCGCCCTTAATGCGGCCCGCCATGAAATTTTCTTGGAAAGCTATTTGTACAAGCCAGACAAGATAGGCCGACAAGTATCGGCAGCGTTGATGCGGGCGGCACGGCGTGGCGTCAGCGTACAGCTATTGATCGATGGTTTCGGCGCGCGTGACCTACCCCCGGCTTTCCGCGAGAGCCTGGCCAAGGCTGGGGTACGGCTGCTGTTCTTCCGGCCCGAACATTCTTCATTCGCAATCAATCGCCAACGACTGCGCCGAATGCATCGTAAGTTGGTGTCCATCGACGGCCAGCTAGGCTTTGTTGGCGGCATCAATATCCTCGAAGACCATGATGGGCCCGACCTTGCCCCACGCTATGACTATGCCTTGGCGCTGCGCGGGCCATTAACCAGGCAAATACGTGCTGCGGCGGCAGCCCTATGGCAGCAGACCTGCTGGTCGCAATTCAAAATGGAATGGCATCGGCTTCCTCGCAGGGGAACACTGCCCGCCCCTTGCGGGGATATCAAAGCCAAGCTGGTCAAGCGCGATAATCTGCGTCACCGCCGCGCCATAGAAAGCGCCTACCTTGACGCAATCAACAAAGCACGACAGGAAGTGGTGATCGCCAACGCCTACTTCTTGCCTGGAATTTCCTTGCGCCATGCGCTCGTCACCGCCGCCAAACGAGGCGTGAAGGTAGTGATCTTGCTGCAGGGCCGTATTGACCAAGCGCTATTGCATTACGCTACACGCGTGCTGTATGGCCCACTGTTGGCGGCTGGTGTAACGATTCACGAATACACCATCGGCTTCATGCATGCCAAGGTCGCTGTGATAGACAGGGAATGGTTGACCGTGGGGTCGTCGAATATCGACCCTTTCAGCCTGCTCACTGCGCGCGAAGCAAATATTGTCGCGATGGATAAAACCTTGGCCGAGGCGCTGCGCACTGACATCCAACTGCATATCGATCAACACGCCACTACCGTGCATATCCACCACGTAAAACGTGCCCGCTGGTGGCAACGCGCCCTGCCCTGGTTGGCATATCAACTAGTGCGCGGCCTGATGGGGCTTACCGGCTATGGCAAGCGGGAATACCGTGAATAACTATGTCCTCTCAGACCCTGCCTAAAGTCTGCTGCGCGTCGGCAATATGGTGTTGAAAACACCCTCGGAATGCTCATTTACCACTTGTAAACTCCGCTTCCTCGGCTGTTTTTGCCTTATCTTGTCTTAGCTCGCGAGACTTTAGACCTGTTCTCAGTGGTGCCGATTTGCTGAGAGTAACTGAGAGTAAATAAAGCCTGAATAGCGCATCGCAACGCGTCCAGGCTTTATGTCCCTCTACTGATAGGGTTCGAATACGACGCAATCAGTCCGTCGTCAACCCAGCCATTTCAACCGCTTCGTGCCGCTGCTGCTCTTCCATCACCATCAATGAAAGCTCTCGCTTCAGGGCGTTGAATTCGGCGGAGCTGGCATCGCGCGGGCGCGACATCGTCACCATCACATCCTGCTTGATCGTACCGGGCCGATACGTCAGCACCACAATGCGGTCGGCAAGGTAGATCGACTCCTCGATGCTATGAGTGACAAACAGAATCGTCTTGCCGAACTCCTGCCAGATTTTCAGCAGCTCATCCTGCAGACTACGACGGGTCAGCGCATCCAGTGCACCAAATGGCTCATCCATCAGCATGATGGGCGAATCCAATGCCAGCACCCGGGCAATCGCCACCCGTTGGCGCATGCCGCCTGACAGGTCCTTCGGATAACGATTGCGAAATTCCTTCAGCTTGAGTTTTTCCAACAGGCTGGCCACCTTGGCCTCGATCTCCGTCGGGCTGACCTTCTTTACCTTCAAACCAAAGGCGATGTTCTGCGCGACAGTCATCCAGGGGAAGAGGGCATACTCCTGGAACACCATGCCGCGATCGGGCCCAGGTTCAATCACTGGCTGGTTATTCACCAGAATTTTGCCGGCAGTAGGTAACGAAAACCCCGCTACCGCATTCAATAAAGTCGACTTACCGCAACCGGAAGGGCCCAACAGACAGACAAACTGACCGGCTGAGATTTCCAGGTTGATATCGCGCAGGGCAATGACATCGTCTCCCGGCGTCTTGAAGACCTTTTGCACATTCTGCACGCTGATTTGGCTCATATCTGCCTCTCCTTAGTTTTCGAGGCCGCGGTGCCAGCGCAGCAGATGGTTGTTCAAACGACTCATCAAGGTATCGATAGCCAAGCCAATCAGGCCGATACTGAACATGCCGGCGATGATCTTGTCCGACCAGAAGTACTCGCGTGCTTCCAGAATGCGGAAACCCAGACCGTTATTCACCGCGATCATCTCAGACACGATAACCACAATGAACGCCGTACCCATACCGATACGTGCGCCAGACAAAATGTAGGGGGTCGCTGCCGGCAGCATGACCTTGGTGAACATCGTCAGCTGGTCTACCCCCAGGTTGCGTGCCGCACGGATATAGATCGAGTCGACCTGCCGCACACCAGCGATGGTATTCATGAGTACCGGGAAGAAGGCCCCAATGGCAATCAGGAAAATAGCCGGCGGGTTGCCCAGTCCAAACCACAGGATTGATAGAGGAATGTAAGCAATAGGCGGAATCGGCCGCAGTATCTGCACCAGGGGGTTGAATATGGCATTAACCTTGTTGCTCGCACCCATCATCAGGCCCAGCGGCAAAGCAAGCCCAGCACCAATGCCAAACCCTACCAATACGCGATACAGGCTGGATACCGAATCGACCATCAACTCGCCCGAGAACAGCCACTTGGTGTAGCTGCCCTGGGCGGGGTCGTAGGGCAGAAGCGGCGTGGCGTACTCATACCACTTCTTGAAGACTGCCCATGGCGAGGGCAGGATATGCGGATTGATCCATTCCAGGCTGGCCGCCAGCTGCCATAGCAGCACAGCAACCAGCGGAACCACAGCGCCAACCAATGCGGCGCCCAGTTTTTTCAACGTCATAGTCGTGGCTCCACCCGGTTCAGTTCACACCCAGCACAGCCTTGGCCTTTGCCAACAGATCGAGCTTGACCCAATCCTTAGCAACGGGCGGCTTGGCCATCTTGCCTACGCCATACTTGACCATGAAGTCCGTCGTGACCTGCATATGATCGCTGGTCAACTCATAGACATACGGGCTGTTGCCAATCGCGTCCTGAAAGTCGTCAACCGTGATCTGGTTCTTGAACATATTGGTGCGCACATAGGCTTCGGCAGTCTTGGGCTCATCCATAAAGCGCTTGGTCGCCTGCACAAAACACTTCATGAACTTCTCGGCCAATGGCTTGTTGTTGTACAGCTTCTCCGTCATCACCAGGGTACGGATCGGCTCTCCCATCGGCGTGTCGTAAGGCTTGAGCAACTCCACCCCCCAGTTTTTGTTCAAAGCTTGCGAAGCTTGGGGTTCCGACTGAGCCATGGCATCAATCTGCTTTTGCATCAACGCCTGGTTCAGGTCGGCAAACGGCATGTAGACGATCTGCACATCCTTACCCGGCTGGTCGGACCATGTCAGGTTGAACTTAGCCAGTTCAGCGAGCAGTAAAAGCTCCTGCGCACCACCGCGCGCCACACCGACTTTCTTGCCCTTGAACTGGGCAATGGCCTTGATGCCACTATCCTTGCCCACCACGATGCGCGCCCCGCCTTTGGCAAAACCCGCAACCGCATAAATTGGCACGCCAGCAGCCCGGCCTGCAATGGCGGCATCCGCTGCGCTGGCTGCAACGTCGACCTCACCCGCAATAATGGCCGGCATGATATCCAGCCCTTTGGCGAAGAAACGTTCTTCCACCTTGAAACCACACTGGGGGGCAATCTCTTTTACGTACGATACGGCGCCGTAGTGAGCAAAACGTAGGTTACCGAGGCGGATCACTGCTTCATCCGCCTGAGCGGCAGTGAGCGTGAGAACAGCTATCAGGGCGGTAATGAGGTGTTTCATTGCGGTTGTCTCCAATTTATTTAGAACCTGTTTCGCTCTTAGAGCCTGTGTAAAGTCTCGCGAGCTAAGGCAAGACAAGGCGAAAACAGCCGAGGAAGCAGAGTTTACGAATGGTAAATGAGCATTCCGAGAGTGTTTTCAACGCGGTATTGCCGACGCGTAGCAGACTTTAGACAGGTTCTTACTGCGCAACCGTGATCAAGGCTCATGTGCTGCTCGAAATCCTCATGTACCTCAGTACATTCCGGTTTCTGCGCTGCGCTTCACCCTGCTGACGGTTGCTCGTGATAGTTCGTAAACAGGTTCTAAGCGCCATATGGCGATCTATGTGACATGATGGTAAAGCAACTTTTACAGCTGCTTATATGGTGGAAAGCCCATCGACAATTACGGATTGCCGCGTCGTAGAATGTAAGACGCCCGATTTAATCGGGCGCTTTTTAATTGTGGCTCCACGCTTGGCGGAGGTAATACCTGAACCTACTCTGCATCTGCCTGCTTCGCAGGTTGCGTGTAGGTAAATGCAGGCAGGGTGTTCAGATGGGCGTCAATCGCGACAACACGTGGGAATGGCGTAAGGTCGAGCTTGAAGCGGCGGGCGTTGAACACCTGCGGGACAAGGCAGATATCCGCCAGCGAGACAGTACTGCCGACACAAAAGCGCTCGCTCTTGTCGCGTTCTAATTCTGCCTCTATCGCCTGCAGCCCCAACGCAACCCAGTGGCGATACCAATCATCCACGGCTTGCTGATCCTGCCCCATTGGGCCCTTGAGGTATTGCAACACACGCAGATTGTTAATTGGGTGGATATCACATGCGATGACATAGGCCAAAGAGCGGACCTTGGTTTTCTGCAATAAGTCAGCAGGAAGAATCGCCGGACTCGGGTAGCGTTCCTCGAGATATTCGCAGATAGCCAACGACTGGGTAATCGTACTGCCGTCCTCAATCAATGCCGGCACCAAGCCTTGCGGATTCACCGCCAGATAAGCTACAGATTGCTGCTGCCCTCCATCGCGCAATAAGTGAATGGGGATTGCTTCATAGGTAAGGCCTTTCAAAGCCAGTGCAATACGAACTCGCCAAGCTGCGGAAGAACGGAAATAAGTGTAGAGGGTTCGAGACATGGCGCTTTCAGGTTCCAAGGACATTGAATAACAACGATTACACCAAAGGCATGCGTGGCAATACCGGGGCCACCCAAGAGATGTCGCAGAGACTAGTAAGGGAGATGACGTTTGGCGATACGATCCAACTCGCCTTGGGCAGTCAAGGTGCGCAAGGCAGCCTCAAGACGGGCACGTACAGCAGGTTTCATCTGCATACCGACCACCATGTAAACCGGCTGACGTTCAAAAATGGCGGCAAGCACACGTACTTTTTTTTCTGCCTTCTCCTGAACAAGAAGGTTATGCATAACATAATCGCTCAGGTAGAGAAATCGGCCACGCCCCACAATCAGCTTACGTAGATTGTCCCGGTTATCACTGGCACCCGCATCGACTTGAATACCTGCCGACCGTAATGCGTCTGCATACGGTGCCCCCGCCGTTGTAATTACCAAGCCACCTTCACTGGCCTGCTTCAGCATCTGCATATTGGTCGGCTCTATCGAATCCTCAGCACGCACAGCAACACGCTGTTTCATGTCATAGATAGGCGGCTCCAGATACAGCGCCAATTTTTCCCGCTTTTCCGTGCGAAGCAAACCGCAAAATATATCGATCTGCCCCTGGGCCAAACCCTGCTCGATACGTGCAGTGGAAAGCTGGTGGGACAGGCCTTCGAACTGGAGCCCACTATCCAGGGCAGTAATAGCCTGGAATATGTCGGGGCACAAACCTGCCACAGGCCGCCCCGCTTCCATAATGAATTTGGGCGCCACACTTTCCTGCGCTACGGTCTGCAACACAATGCCGCCAGCAAGCGGGTAAGCCCCCAGGCTGGCAAACATCAGCAACATAAAAAACCGTCTGAATGACATCATGGCACCCTCCAAGCATAAGCTCAGTATAACGCCATGATTCAGCACATGGTTTTAACGAGCTCCCAGGACTACCTTCTGCTCAATGCTCCCAAAAATCGAATTGCCCACAGCATCCAACATATCGATTCTCACCGTATCCCCCGCTTTGAGGAAGGGGGTCTTGGCAACGCCCTGCTCAATGGTCTCTATCATTCGCACTTCCGCCAGACAACAAGAACCGCGCGTCCGATCTTTGTTGGAAATGGTGCCGGAGCCGACAATTGAACCTGCCCCCAGCCTACGGGTACGCGCCAAGTGGGCGATCAGGTCGGCGTGGCTGAAGGTCATTTCCTCGCCCGCATTGGGTTCACCAAACCACTCACCATTCAGCCACACCCGCAATGGCAGGTGTAATCGATTGTCGTGCCAATGGCCTTCCAGTTCATCTGGCGTAACGGCCACCGGTGAAAATGCGCTGGCCGGCTTGGACAGCACAAAGCCAAAGCCCTTACCCAACTCGTTCGGAATCAGATTGCGCAGACTTACATCGTTGACGAGCATGACCAGGCGCACGTGCTTCGCAGCCTCTTCCGCCGTAACGCCAATCGCCACATCATCGGTGATGACGGCAACCTCAGCTTCCAGATCTGTGCCCCATGACTCGTCACGAATCGTGATCGGATCGCGTGCGCCCAGCATATCGTCCGAGCCACCTTGGTACATCAGGGGGTCGGTATAGAACGACGGCGGCATTTCAGCATTACGGGCTTTGCGCACCAATTCAACATGGTTCAGGTAGGCCGAGCCATCCACCCACTGATACGCACGCGGTAGCGGCGCGGCGCACTCTTCGGGTTTGAAGGGGTGCGCATCGGGACGCTGGCCGGCATTGAGCGCATCGCTCACATCGCGCAAAGATGGGGCGGCATTGGCCCAGTCATCCAGCGCAGCCTGCATCGTAGCGGCAATATCCGGGACAGCAACGTAGTGGGTCAGATCTCGGCTGACGACGACCAAACGGCCATCGCGACCATGCTTAAGGCTGGCAAGTTTCATTATGGGTATTCCTGGGTAGAGAGGGGCATCAGACCTGGGGCGTCGTGCCGATGGGGCCGATCAAACACAAAAAGAAGGCGAAGAAGGCGGATTGACCCGCCCAACCCTGACCTTATGTCTTTGGCTTCCAGCTATCCACATAGCCAGCCCATTCCACCTTGGCGAGTCCGGCACCCACATCAAGCGCATCACGGGCATCGATCATCACCGCCACTTCATCGGCAAACTTCTTCGCGCCCACTTGCGCCGCCGCAAAGGCTTTCGGATGCGGGCCATGAGTGAAGCCGCAAGGGTGGAAGGTGATCATGCCGGGCTTGATATTGTCGCGCGAGAAGAAATCACCCGCGTGGTAGAAGATGGCTTCATCGTAGTCATCGTTGTTGTGGTAGAACGGCACCTTCAGCGCACCAGGGTCGCTTTCAATCGGCCGCGGCACAAAGGTGCAGACCACGAAACGCTCGGCCACAAAGGTGCTGTGCGCGGACGGTGGCAAATGATACCGATGGCTCATCAAAGGGCGAATATCACGCCAGTTGATGCGGGCGACACTCAGGTTGCCATGCCAGCCAATCGCATCGAGTGGATTGAACGGGTAGGTGACAGTAGACACCGCGCCACGGCGTTTGATGACCACACGGGTATCAACCTCGCCCTGCTGGGCGCGAAACGCGTCATCGATGGCCGGCACATCCAACATGGCTTCATCAAAAATCGCGTGCGGGCCAACCAGACCTTTGTCCGGCAACTGATAACTGCCGTTAGTGGCTTCGATCAGCAACATGGTTATTGGGGCCGAGGGTTCGATACGCCAACTGGTCGAACGTGGAATCAGCACATAGTCGCCATCGCGAATGCTGAGGTGGCCATAATCGCAGAAGAACCCCCCTGCCCCGGCGTGGATGAACATCAGCTCATCACCGTCGCCGTTACGCGCCAGATAGTTCATCTTCTCGTTTAGCGACCAGATGCGGAACTGACAATGCGGGTTGTTGAGCACATTGGGTGCATCCCAAGGCAATGCAGTTGCCTTATCCAACTCGTTCAAATCAAATGCACGCGGCCTTAAGGGGCCTTCCCAGTTACTCCAGCCGGTTGGGGCATGCGTATGATGCAGGTGGGTCGCCGGGCCAAAAAAGCCGCTGCGGCCTACTTCCCGCTCGTAAATTCCCTCTTTGGGGAAATCGGCATGCGCCTGACGCGATACCGTGCCTTCCTTGTGGGGGAAGCTGATCCATTTGCGCATTCATGTCTCCAATCATTCGCTTGCACCAATAAGCGCTAACGCCCGTGCCTATGCCGTCGCCTTCTCCGCCGAAATCACACCACGCCGTACCTGATCCAACTCAATCGACTCGAACAGTGCACGGAAGTTGCCTTCGCCAAAGCCTTCATCGCCCTTGCGCTGGATGATTTCGAAGAAGATCGGCCCAATGCAGGTTTCGGTGAAGATTTGCAGCAGTAAACCACCACCATCACCCGGTGCACCATCAAGCAGAATATTGTTGGCTTTAAGGCGTGCAACATCTTCACCGTGGCCCGGTAGGCGCTTGTCAAGCAACTCGTAATAGGTATCCGGCGTGCTGAGGAACTTCACCCCGCGCGCTTTCAGCTTCTCGATCGTCTCGTAGATATTCTCGGTCGTCAGCGCGATATGCTGAATGCCCTCGCCTTTGTACTGGCGCAGGTATTCTTCGATCTGGCTCTTGTCATCGGACGACTCGTTGATCGGAATACGGATCTTGGCACAGGGGCTGGTCAGCGCACGGCTCTTCAAACCAGTGAGCTTGCCTTCGATATCAAAGTAACGAATCTCACGGAAGTTGAACAGGTCTTCATAAAAGGCCGCCCACTTATCCATCGCGCCACGGTGGACGTTATGGGTGAGATGGTCGATCACCTTCAGGCCGCAATCATTCTTGGCCAATGCAGCATCGGCACCTTCGATAGGGACAAAATCCATATCGTAGATCGAAGCCTTGCTATTCCCCTCGTAGCGGTCGACGAGATATAGCAGCGAATCGCCGATGCCCTTGATGGCAGGAATATTGATTTCCATGGCGTTGGGCCGGCTTTCTACACCCCATGCGCCCAGCGACAAGGCGCGCTCATAGGCCTTGGCGGCATCCTTGACGCGGAAAGCCATAGCGCAAGCCGAAGCCCCGTGCTGCGAAGCAAATCGCGATGCGAAGCTATGCGGCTCGGCGTTCACAATCAAGTTGATATCGCCTTGGCGATATAGCACGCAATCTTTGGAACGATGGCGAGCGATGGCGCTAAAGCCCATCAGCTCAAACAACGCACCCAGCGCTTTGGTGTCCGGCCCCGTAAATTCAACGAATTCGAAACCATCGGTGCCCATTGGATTGATTTGGTCGGTCATGGTGTTTTAACTCCGGTTTTCTGAACGGCGATCGGCAAGCAAGCCATGGTTGTGAGCCCAGGCGTAGAAACTGTCTTCCAATTGATCGAAGCTTTCGATCACGAACAGCTCTTCCTGCATGTGCCAGATGTCGTAGGTCTTGTTGGCAATCTCATCAAGGTCGAAAGGCAGCTTCTTCGGGCCGTCCGACAAGCTGTACAGCACTTCCTTGGGCGAGGAGAGAATGCCCGCACCATAGATACGCAGGCCGTCCAGATTTTGGATAAGGCCATATTCAACGGTGAACCAGTAGATACGCGGCAGCCAATCCCGCGCAGCCGGATTAACTGCCGGATTTTCAAACGCCGCTACCCCTGCCTTGCCGAAATCCTCAAAAAAGGCGCAAAAGCGTGGATTAAGCAACAGTGGTGCATGGCCCAGCAGGTCATGGAACATGTCCGGGCTTGGGGTGTATTCGATCTCGTCAGGGCGGCGGATAAAATCCGTCGAAGGGAAAATGCGTTCCGACAACAGCTTGAAGAACTCGTAGTTGGGGACGAGCCCATCAACCCGCGTCAACGTCCAGCCAGTATTCGCCTTGATGCGGTCGCTTATCTGGGCAAGCGCAGGAATTTTCTCGCTGGGAAATTCTACCTGCGCCAAGCCCTCCATAAACTCGCTGCATGCTCGCCCAGGCAACACACGCTGCTGATTTGCATACAACTGTGCCCAGGTGTGGTGCTCGATATCGGTATAGGCGGGCACCTCGACCTGATGAATATCGCGGTAATCGGGTATGCATTCCTGCATGCCACGCGGCACGAATTCGGTTTCCATGACTGTCGTCTCCATGACAATTGTCTTGCTGCTTATTTCTGCATCGCTGCATTCCCCGGTGCATCACTACATCGGACACCTAAAGCGACCGCACAAAGCTTAATTGTGCAATTTTTAATGAAGCAAGGATACGAAAGCCCGCGCGCAATGTGCTTGCCAAATAGTCGCGAAAGCAGCGCAGCATTGGCATAAAATGCTAAAAAAATAGGCCTATAGCGCAAAAATGACTGATCTGGATAAAGTCGATATAAAAATCCTCGACGCTCTGCAAAAAGACGGTCGATTAAGCAATCTCGAACTTGCCGACGCAATCAACCTGTCGCCCTCACCCACGTTGCGCCGACTCAAACGTTTGGAGCAGGAAGGCGTCATCGCCCGCTATGTCGCCTTGCTGGAACCGGCAAAGGTAGGCCTGGGGTTGGAAGCCTTCGTACGCGTGATGCTCGACAAACGAGAGCGACAATTCGCCACCTTCGCGGTGGCGGTACAAGCATGGCCCGAAGTAGTGGCCTGCCACGCCATGGCAGGCGAAATGGACTATCTATTGCGGGTGGTATTCGAAGACCTGGCGCACTTTTCCCGTTTTGTGATGGATACGCTGCTGCAACACCCCGGCGTCCTCGACGTGAAATCGAGCTTTGTATTGCAAGCCATCAAACAAACCACCGCCCTGCCGCTGGCTCATCTAGGTAGCAACAAGGTATGAGAGTGCCCTCAAAAGTGCCGTATTTTTATGGCCTACTCACGATGGATTTTGAATAGATTTTAAAAGGTACCCTTTATAGTGGTTACGCAGAAACACGCCATGCACACCCGAATTCAAATTACTCCTCGCCATATGGCGATGCTCTCCATCGCAGCTGCGTGCATCACATTGGGATTGAAATTCCTCGCCTACCACCTTACCGGCTCAGTCAGCCTGTATTCCGATGCGTTGGAATCCTTTGTCAACCTGGCCGCTGCCATTGCTGGTCTGGTTGCACTTAGCATTGCCGCCAAGCCAGCCGACCGGGAACACCCTTGGGGGCATGAAAAAGCCGAATATTTCTCTAGCGGTTTCGAAGGCGCCCTCATCATCATTGCCGCCATCAGCATTGTTTACGAGAGCCTGCATAAGCTAATGCACCCCACGCCTATGGAAAGCATTGGTTGGGGCATAGTGATTTCGATGTTGGCAACCGCTGTCAATGCAGGTACAGCCATAGCACTGTTGCGCTACGCCAAGCGCCACGACAGCATCACATTGGAAGCCGATGCCCATCACCTCTTGTCAGATGTCTGGACGTCACTAGGGGTGGCTATCGCCTTAGGCTTGCTGATGCTACTGCCCCCCAGCTGGGCTTTCCTGGACCCACTCATCGCCATCTTGGTTGCCATCAATATCTTGCGTATCGGAACCCACTTGCTGCGCCGCTCCGCAGACGGCCTGATGGACAGCGCGCTGCCCGATACCGAGCTGACTCAGATTGAATCCGCCATTCAACAAGCTTTGCCTAACAACGCCCGGCACCATGCGCTGCGCACGCGTAAGTCAGGTAATAAGCGATTCGTAGAATTCAAACTGAATGTGCCCGGTAACATGACCGTCGCCAAGAGCCATGCGTTATGCGACCAGCTGGAAGCCCATATCCAGCAGCAACTGGCACGATGCCAAGTAACTATTCATGTCGAACCAGCAGACTAGTCGCTGTTGACCTAACTTTGGAAGTGGAAACGCTATTGGTGATAAAGGTTGCAACTACCTGCTTTTGAGTGGCAACTGACAGCAAAAAGTGGACATACCAAATCAAGAATTAAGGGCTCACTCTCACCTGCGCTTTGGACACTAATTGGTCGAGTAGCCTAAGGGAATTTCACCCTCAGGCTCTCACGCAACCGGAAACGGCAGATAAATCTGGCCCGACCCATTTTAATTACAAATCGACTTTTAGCGTTTGATGTCCAGAATGGCTTTTGCTCGCAATTGCAGGCGATCCGCATCTTTGTTGCGATTCGTTGCTCGATACAACTTCACCAGGCTGTTCAGGCTGGTGGCCACATGAGGATGATCAGGCCCCAGGGCATTCTGCCAAATTGCCAATGATCGCTGGTATAAGGGCTCGGCCTTGGCATATTGGCCTTGAGTGTCGTACAGCCCTCCCAGGTTGTTCAGGCTGATGGCCACATTAGGGTGATCGGGCCCCAGAGCCTTTTCCCTGATCGCCAATGATCGCTGGTATAAGGGTTCAGCTTTAGCGTATTGGCCTTGGTTAGCGTACAGCAATGCCAGGTTGTTCAAGCTAGTGGCCACATCAGGGTGATCGAACCCCAGGGCCTGCTCCCAGATCGCCAATGATCGCTGGTATAAGGGTTCAGCTTTAGCGTATTGGCCTTGGTTAGCGTACAGCAATGCCAGGTTGTTCAGACTTTGGGCCACATCAGGGTGATCGGACCCCAGAGCCTTCTCACTGATCTCCAATGATCGCTGGTATAAGGGCTCGGCCTTGGCATATTGGCCTTGAGTGTCGTACAGCCCTCCCAGGTTGTTCAGGCTGATGGCCACATTAGGGTGATCGGGCCCCAGAGCCTTTTCCCTGATCGCCAATGATCGCTGGTAGAAGGGTTCAGCTTTAGCATATTGGCCTTGGTTAGCGTACAGCAATGCCAGGTTGTTCAAGCTAGTGGCCACAGCAGGGTGATCGGAACCCAGGGCCTGCTCCCAGATCGCCAATGATCGCTGGTATAAGGGTTCAGCTTTGGCGTATTGGCCTTGGGTGTCGTACAGCCCTCCCAGGTTGTTCAGGCTGGTGGCCACATTAGGATGATCGGAGCCCAGAGCCCGCTCCCTGATCGCTAAGGATCGCTGGTACAGCGGTTCAGCTTTGGCGTACTGGCCTTGGGTGGCGTACAACCATGCCAGGTTGTTCAGGCTGGTGGCCACAGCAGGGTGATCGGACCCCAGGGCCTGCTCCCTTATCGCCAATGATCGCTGGTATAAGGGCTCGGCTTTGGCATATTGGCCTTGGGTGTCGTACAGCGCTGCTAGGTTATTCAGGCTGGTGGCCACCTCCGGGTGATCGGAGCTGAATGACTTTTCGGCAACCGTGAGTGACTTGTTGGCCACCGCAATGGCACCATCATAATTGCCTTGTTTGTAAAGCGTTTCAGCCTGGTCGTTGAGCGCTTTCAACTCGGCGGTGTCGGCATAAGCTGAAGAGCCCACACTGCCAATCAGTACAAGCGAAAATGCTAGCAGTGCGTTTAATAGTTTTTTCTTCACGTTATCTACTCAAAAGGGTGATGCTAAATCCGGAAGATAACGTGCACTAAGCTATTGTAATAGTGGCGAAATGCCTGATTTGTTCGAATTCGTTGAGTTTGCCGATATGAAATCAGGGCAGACTTTGCCAAGTGGTGACTGTCTCCTTTTGGCTGGCAGCAGACAATTCAAAGCGGACAGCTTAGGGTTCGTAATTCAGGACTTGTATTATGATCTGCAAGCACTTTGTCGATAATACGTAGGTTGTGTAACCTCAGCAGTGTTCCAGTTAATGTAGTCTGCCGCTACGCTCAGGCAACGCCATAGGATCCAAACACGGGTCCAAATTCTTGGCTTAAACGGCAGCATCGTGCAAAAAGTATCCCGACGTTTATCAATAAGAGTGTCCCGGCAGTTGCCAAGTCACATGCAGGTTCACCGACCGCCAGCTGCCCGAAGTAATTTACGGTCAATTTTCTACAGCTAACCTGCCTTATGGCGCAATCAGTCCGTAAAGGGCAAGTCTGCGCGCAACACTTGCAGGCGATGTACGCCTGCCCTTATTTTATCCATGCTTAGGGCGGCGAAGCCTAATAGCCAGCCATCGCGACCGGGGGGCGTGAGATAGAGCGACTGCAAACCGGGTGTGGCAACGCCGACAGCTTGGGCTTGGCGGGTCAAACGGGTCTCGCTGCCTGGTGGCAGCTCCACCAGGACTTGTAAGCCACCAGGACTGGGATGAATGCGTAGCAAATGGGATAGCTTGGCTGTGATTTCATCCAGCAATAGATCGCGGCGACTCCGATAAAGCTGGCGCATATAGCGCAAGTGGGTGGCGAAGTGGCCGCGGTTGATAAAGTCCGCCGTTACCGCCTGCATTAGTTGGTTGCTGTGGCCGTCATAAAGGGTGCGAACGGTAATGGCCGGTTCCAACAAGGCGGCTGGCAGCATGGCATAGGCGAGTCGCAGCGATGGAAATAGGGCTTTGGAGAAAGTACCCAGGTAGATTACCCGGTCATGCCGGTCCAGCCCCTGCATGGCAGGATGTGGACGACCGTCAAAATGGAATTCGCTGTCATAGTCATCTTCGATAATCCAGCAACCTTGCTTGCGGGCGATCTCCAGCAAGGCCTGCCGACGTGACAGACTGAGTGCACAGCCAGTGGGATACTGGTGCGAGGGGGTAAGGTAGATCAAACGAGGCAGTGGCAGATCATCGCTGGGGCACATGCCTTCGCCATCGACCGGGACAGGTACCAACCTCGCGCCAGTGGCGGCCAAAGCAGTGCGGGCACCCCGATAGGCAGGTTCTTCCATCCAGACCACATCGCCTTCGTCCAGTAACAGGCTACCCAATAGATGTAGGGCTTGCTGCGAGCTTGTCAGCACCAGCACCTGGTCGGCGCTGCCACGAACATCGCATGCCTGATGCAGATAGGCAGCGATGGCCATCCGCAGCGGGGCATAGCCCTGTGGATCGCCATAGCCTGCCAGTGTAGCGGCCTCATGACGCAGGCGCTGGTTGCATAGCTGGCGCCAAGTGTCGTGCGGGAATACGCGCAGATCGGGACTGCCGGCGGCAAACGCAAACGGCGTCAGTGGATCACTGCAGCCACCACCGCGCACCAATTGATGGCCGCGTTGCGACAATGCAGCCAGCGCAGTGGTGCGCAAGGGTGGCACTGTTTCGGTCGGCGGCCGGGCAAACCGTGCCGCCACGAAGCTGCCCTGGCCGACCCGCCGGGCAAGATAGCCCTCTGCTTCCAATTGGCCATAAGCGGCTTCCACCGTGACGCGTGAAATGCCCAGATCAGCCGCAGCGTGCGGGTGGCGGGCAATCGTTCTGGATACATCACTGCGCCGGAACGAATCGCTTCACGCAAGGCGACGCACAATTGCGAGCGCAAGGGGAGCTGGTTGCTTTGAGCTGCCTGGAAAAGATTCAGCCACAAACCCGGGTGTGTGCCATTGGGGGACATTGGTCTGGTCAATAGCGATAAATTGGCATTACTGATACTACCAAATAGCGGGCAGACTACACCCACTCGATTGAACAAGGACCTAACCATGCAGCCAACAACTTCCTCTGTACTACAGACACCCGCCCCCCTCCCTTCCGATAGCGCAGCCTATATGCAAGCCAAGCTGGCCTTTCACACCGATGCCTGGGATGTGGCAGAGGATCTCAAGGCCGGTGTGGACGAGATCGTCGTGGTTGATACGCGGGCGCATGGTCATTACCTGGCTGGACATATTCCCGGCGCCATCAGTTTTCCCCATCGCACCATAGATGCACAAAGTACTGCTGGACTGGATCGCAAAAAGACCTACGTGACTTATTGTGACGGCATAGGCTGCAACGGTTCGACCCAGCGCGCTTACAAGTTGGCGGCGCTGGGTTTCAAGGTAAAGGAAATGCTGGGCGGGGTGGATTTCTGGCTGCGCGACGGCCATCCGCTTGTCAACGGCGAAGCGGCCGGTGGGCTCGCACCAAACCTGCCCCCATCATCTTGTGGCTGTGCCTGAGCATGGATGAGAGACTTTCATTTGGTCGACGGCAGTAGGTAATGCCACCAGCCTGACTTGGCTATACCCAGAACTCATGCCGCCTTTGAGAGGAGAGACCACCACCCGGCCATGCCATGCCATGCGCCTGGCGACTGCGATAGATGCCGGCATGATACATATGGCTTGCACGAAACTGGTGAGATATACCATTTGATCAAGTGATGCGTTGAACTGTTAGATTGTAAGTCGCGACAACCAAGCTATCGAGGGGCCTGTCAGTAATTTCGTGTTCAGGGCATATCATGCTCCCAAGGAGAGTGTATGCCTCGCAAACAGAAAACCCAGCCCATAGCCTTGCCCTCGATTTCCGCCGAACTGCTGGAACAATTCGGCAA
>NZ_PDZH01000008.1 GCF_002735695.1 Chitinimonas sp. BJB300 | reverse complement strand
TACCATCGCCGACAAGCCCGTTGCTGTCGCCGCACCAAACGTGCTCAGCAAATAGTCGGTGTACAAATCGAGTTCTTTGTTCTTCATGGCGACAGGTTATCGTATGCACTGCGTAACATCAGTTATTAAAACACTTTCAACGCTTTCCTCACGGCCGCGTAGTGGGATCGTGAACAGGTTCTTAAAAAGCGCTCACCAGCGGTTCGGCATACTGCTTCAGGCTACCTTGATACAGCTTACGGGCAATCGGACAGCATAGTTCCAACTCATGCGCCTTGTAGCCGCGTTGCATCAAGCCATACCAGCCCTGGGCGGGGCCAGGCATAAAACCGGCGTACGCAAAACCGGCGCGACGTAGCTGTTGCATTGCAGCGGGCGTATGTTGGTCCAGGCGCAATCGGAGGTAGATCAGGCGTTCCTTGGGCATTTGCGCCACTTCATCCACGTTGTCGGGGTGCAAGTCCGTCAGCGTTACCTCAATACGATGCTCATGGCTCGCCACCGCCATCGGGGTAGTAGCAAACGGAGAATCTATTCGAGAATGCGTGCCGAAACATTGCTCGATAGGGTCGAGCCAGTCTCGGCAGGATGCTGGCCAAGACAAGGAGGGCAAAGGATAGGGCTGTAAAGGCAGACAACCCAACACCACGCTTTCACGCCACTCGTTGCCGAATGGGGACGCCACATAGTCCAAGAGCAAGCCCGTGGTTTGGAAACCCAGTGTCTGCGCCAGACGCTGGCTTTGCGTGTGAGACGACACCTGCTTGATCGTCAACGTATGCAAACCACGCTCACGCGCATAGTCACGCAGATAGGCCCCCAACGTGGTGGCGATCCCCATGCCGCGTGCGCCAGGGTGAACAATATTGAGCGCCAGCTCGGCGCTGTCTGGACAATCGGCATGCATCCACAGCACGGCATGGCCGACAATCTGGTCTTCCACACAGGCCACCACCGAATGCCACCGCTGTTGTTCGTTATTGCGGCAAATCACCGATGGCAGATACACGTCCGGATAAACATAACAGTCGCCATACACCGTGCGAAACAGGGCGCTCACGTTGTCAGCATCTTCAGGTACGAAACTTCGGACCGAGACTGCGGATTTGTTCCATTTACTCATGCTGGCAGCTCCGCTTGCACCACATAGGAACGCTCGTCCACCACCCGCAACAACTTACCGGACCGCGGATGAAACGTCAGACTGTCGGCCGTGTGGCAAGCAATGCCAAAGCGCAGCAGGTTCCTTTGCGACAAAGTGCTGATCGTCGGATACTTCTCCAATAACGCAGCATAGAGCCCCTCTTCCACCACCCTCCGCACACCACCGTCCGGGGCAATCCGCAGGGTCAGCCTGTCCATACCGTCAACACGGTCGATCAACAACTGCCAGGGCACTGGGCCTAAATGCGCCTTCACGATACCGCCAATCTCCTCGGGGAATAAAGAGAGCGTGCCCAGCCGGACACGATGCCCCTGACTAGCGCGGCCCCGTAGTGCGAACTTGCGCTTCTCGGTTCCGTCCGCTTCACACCAGATTGCGAGGTCGCCGGTTGGATAACGAATCAGCGGCATCAACCGCCGTTGCAGGTTGGTCACGACCAATACCCCCGTCTGGCCTACTGCCTGGATGGGTTCACCCGTGATTTCATCAATAATTTCCACAAGGGCATCACCATCGAATACGCGATGCTCTCCCAACAGGCAGTCCGGTGTACTGGCGCCAATCAAGCCGGCATCGACGCTGGCACAGCCCACCGAGGCGTAACGGGCATTCGGCAAGACAAGCGCCAACATAGGCAGCTGTTCTTCAAACAGGCTTTCGCCGCCATACAGAACAAGCGTTACGCTGGTGAGCACCTGCCCGCGTTCGAGCAACTGGCTGGCAAAGCGCAGCAGTTGGGCCGGCACACAAGCCAGCACGTTGATTTGATGCGCTTCAATCGCTTGCGCCAGCGCGTTTGTCTCGACACCGCCAGTGAACGGGTACTCACAGACAGGCACGGGTGAGTGCGCCAGCGCCCCATGGATAAACAGGAAGCTGGTGTACAAATCACCCGCAAAAAACAAATTTGCCACCCGGTCGCCCGGATTCAGTCGCGTACCCACGCCTTGGCCAAAAGCATGTACAAAATCACACCATTCTTCACGGGAATACACCGACAACTTGCCATCGCCGGTTGAACCACCGGTTTTAAAAACATGGCCTTCAATCACCGGCCCGGTCAGTACCGGCCAGGACGACAAGGTTTGCGACTGCAGCCAGTACTGTGCAGGGTCGATTAGCGGCAATTCGTGTAGATGCCAACCGGAATGAGGAATATCACGGTACAGCGCCGCATAGAAAGGCGAATTTTGGCGTGCGTATTGCACGAGATGCTCAATGGGAAGGGTCATAGGTATTGCTTCCTGCAAGCAACCTCTCCGCGGTACCCATGCATCAGTCGACAGGGTGACGAAATGGCTGCTCGTTGTTGCGCTCATTTACACAAGCCGGCATACCGGCCTGTTGTGATGCGTCTGTTCTAAAGGGTTTGTACGGCCAAGGTAGCGCGGGTTTAAGCTGATCTGCTCCCCCTCCGGACATTGCTGCCTAGGGGAGGGGCAAATCGCAGTATCACAATGCAGTGGCACTGAATGGGTCCCGGATCGAGGATCTAACAAATCAGGACCCATCAAGCAGCCTATGCATCGCAAATTACAGGCGGATTAAGCTGCCCCCGCGGGTTCGGCAGTGTTGGTTGATACTAGCCGCCGCATATCCAGCACCAACGGTGTCTTGCCGCTTTGCGGGTGGCGTTGGAAATCCGTCGACAACTTATGGATCACCTCCAATTCCAGCAGCTGGGTCTTCAGCGCCTCTACCAACTCACTGCACTGGCTCAGATGCTGGCGGACATGTTCAACATCGCCTTCCGCCTGTACCACAAGGCGCTCCTTGCCACTGGCGGTGTTGTCAATCAAGAACTGCACCGGGACGCCAAATGCCTCGGCATTGAGCGCAGGGTTGAAAAAAACCGTACCTACTCGCAGCAGCTGGCCGTGCCTGCCGCATAGTTCGAAGCGCGGCGCAGGCAGCCCACATTCACACGGGCCGGTCACCCAACGGCCCAAATCGCCAAGGTCATAACGGGTTACCGCCTGCCCTTCGCGCGCGCGGGAGGTAAACAACAAGCGGCCGGCCACACCGGGCTCTGCGGGTTGATCTTGCTCGGCATCAACAATCTCCAGCCATTGGGTATCCGCCAACAGATGAAACACGCCATCGGGCGAGTCACCACAGGCGTGGCCTAACGGGCCCGCATCAACCGAGCCATAAATGGCCGAGCGGATCATCGATACGCCGAAACCGGCCAGGAACTCGCGTTGCTGGGGGTTCAGATGCTCGCCGCCCAGCATGATCTTTTGGACGCCACCGTAAGTCCGCAACCGAGTCTCTTCCCGCACAAACAAGCGATGAATCGTGCCGGGCATACCAATCAGCGTATTTATCCGCTGGTTGACAATCAGCTGGGCAATTTCGCTGTAGTCATCGTCACTCGGGCCACCCATGGGGAAATGCACGGCCGAAAGCTTGTCCAGAATGGTGAAGAAGCTTAATAAGCCGCCATACAGGTTGCCGCCATACAGCAAATTCATTACCCGGTCATTTGCTGGATCAAGCCCCGCCGCAAACAAGCCATCTGCCGCAGCTTGCATTTGCCGGTGATAGTCGCGATAGCTGAAGCCCGCAAGCTTGGGCTTGCCACTGCTACCACCGCTGCGGAAGAACAACTGCGCATCAGCCGTCATCGGTGTTTGCTGGAAAGCGACCTTATCCATAATCGGATGGGCAACCAAATCTTCTGGTTCCGCCGGGGGCTGATCGAGCGTGACATGGTTTGGCAAGGTGTCTGCCGCCAGACTCACCGATACCCGACGCGTCAGCCGTGCCAGGGCATACACGCCATCGTGCGGTTCACCTTCGTATCCATCGTGCATCGCGCCCGCTGACGTCACGCGGCTGACACCGGCGGCCAGCAACATCTGGCCTAATTGCGCCAAATCATTGTCGTGCGCCACCAAACCACAGGTTTGCAGCCGTGTACGCCAGGGTTGCAGCGTCCCTACCAGCTGCGCCCGCGGCACTGGCCGTAGCTGTACGGTGCGAAATAATGGCGAGGCCACCAAGGCGGCGGCTTGCGCCCAGATAATGCGCCAACCCACGCCCTGCCAGACATGCCCCGGCACATCGGAGAAACTCTGATCAAGCCGTGCGAAAGCAAGCTGAGTGCTAATTTCAGCAGACTCTTGCTCGCTAGGGGTCAGCCCGGGCCATTGCCGGGCGCGGCGTGCGAGTGCTTCGGCCAACTGGTCGCCCACTTTACGCAGTACGGCTGGGTCCTCGCTGTCCACCAACACACATTGCGGGCTGGAACAAGCCTGCTGGTCAAGACGACAAACCTCATCCGCTACGGCATCAAGTTGCGCCTCGCTCGCAGCGTTTGGCACCACATAAGCAAAGCTGATGCGGTGCCCCCAATCGATCCAGCGGCAACCAGCTGGCAACTGCCTGCGGATAGCAGTCAATGCCGTATCACCACCCCAGGCGGAAACCGCATCGGCGAGGCTGAACAGGCGGGTCAGATCAGCATTAGGCCAAGGTAACACAGCGAGATAATCTGCCAGCGTACCAGTGCTGTCATGGCGGAGGAAAGCCGCCAACAACGCAGCCGTACGTCCGTTATCGCTGCTACTGGGGCGTAGCCAGTTGATGTTGCCTACCAACAGGCTTTCCAACATGGCGAAGAAAGGCAGCAACGCCGAATTGGCGGGTGTGATATGCACCACTAAACCAAGCGGCCGCCAACTTTCAAAATGCGGGCTGCGGTAATCAATGCGGCGCAGCGAAAACGGCGTTTCACCCAACTCGCGGGCCAGCTTGGTCATCAGTGCATCACGCCGGCAAAAGCTATGCAGCGCAGTGCGGCTTTCCGCATCCAGCTCCAACGCATCGGGATCGTTCAATACCCATTGGGCAAAGCTTTCAGCACAAGCCAATACGGTGTCGCTATCCAGCCGCTGCGCCAGCGTCGTTGGCAACCGTGTCTGCAGTGACGCCAATACGTTGTCGGCTCCGGTCTGGGCCATGAGGGTGCCATGTGCGAGGTACATGCTTAGGACTCCTTGATCAATTCAGATGCCGCCAGCGCACAGCTGCGGCTTTTACTGGTGCCGGCGCGTCCCAGCAGTTCAAACCAGTCGGTTTCGATACCACAGCCACAGTCATGGCCCGGGTGCAAGATGGCCAAATCACTCATCACCACGCTGTGAGCAGGGCTGGAGGTGATGTAGGGTGATACGAAATGCAGAAAGCCCCTTGCGCCGTACGATTGCGTGGCCAAGGTCGCCGGATGGCGGATATAGGCGCGCGAATAGCTGGGAATATGAAAGCGATGATTCGGGCATTCGATATAGGGAACCGGGTGTTCCACCGCACCATAGCCATCCCGGCAGCGGATATCGGGGATGCCCAGTTGCTCGCCCAAGCGCCGATACAACATGGCTTTAGGAATGGCTTGGTCAGCATGGGTCTTCCAGCCGCCTCCCAGAAACACCAATGAATCGGGGTGCAGCTTCAAAGCTGGATAGCCCATTTCCCGCATACGTTCGAGCGCGAACCATAAAAATGCAGGAAAGCCGAAGATACGTACCGGCAAGCCTTCCTCAGCAAACTCCTGCAAGGCACGAATCACGCCAAACGGGTCGAACTCGTTACCATGGCCGTTATGCCGCAAGGCATATACTGCCCGGTTGATTGGCGCGTATTTGCACAGGAACTGGTCGGTATAGGCCGTACCGAGCGTGATCGTGCCAGCAGGCTCGTAACTCAACAGCAGGTAATTGCATGGCGTATCGGGCGTATTCCAGCCATACAGATTGAAGATACGGTCAACCATCGCCTGGGCAGCATCCAGACTGCGCCCGTCGTAGCGCATGCGGCTTTTCTGGCCGGTGGTACCCGATGAGGTCAACTCCAAAGCTTCTTCACCCGCTTTGCTCAGCAGCAGGCGACGCTTGAAGTAATTGGCAAACAGCGGCGGTAGGTTCGACCAGTCGTTTACATTTTCCAGCTTCGCCTTATCCCATCCATTGGACGCCAACCACTGGGCATAGCCCGGCGATTCGTCACAGTGATATTCAGTGAGTTCGCACATCGCGGCGTTAAACAACTGATCGCACGCGGCATCGGCACGATAGGGGGACTCGATGGCGCATAGCGCATCGACATGGGCGAGTGAAGCCACAAATGATCTCCTAAGGAAGATAAATAAGCTGAAGCGAAGGGAAGACGATGAAAATCAGACTGTTGCGGCAGTCATAGGCGAACGCTTGAGCAAGCACCATAGTGGCCAGAGCGCCAAACCCGCACCAATGCTGGCTGCAATGGCGAAGGCAGCCAGGCTGGCACCAGCACCCAGCGCCGCGAGTGCCGAACTACCCAGACCGATGGTGGCGACGGAAATCATCCCCAACATGGCTGCAACCGTACCCTTGCCGCTCTCGCTGGCAAACAGGGTCAGCCGATAGAGCGTTGCGTTGCAAATACCCATGCCGAAGGCGTAGATCGTCAAGCCCAACACCAGCGCCAATAAGTGGCCCGTAGCTAGGGTTACCCCCAGCATCAATAGCAAGCCACCAAAAATAGGCAGCAGCGATAAACGAATCAGCGCATCAAGTTCAAAGCGGGAAACGACATAATTCAGTGCCAGATTGCCCGCAATCAACCCACCAAAAATCGGCAACTGCCACAAACCATAAGCAATGGAACTCAACCCCAGGTTATTCATCAGCAGCAACGGCGCAAGGCCAATCCAGCCAATCAGCGGAATGCTGATCAGCCCCAACGCCAAACTACCCTGCATGAAGCGTGCATTGCCCAGCAATTCACGGTAGCTCGCCAAAATGCTTGCAAGATTAAGCGGTGCCGACTCAAGCCTGCTGCCATCTGTACGGGTAACGCCTATGGTTTCCGGCATGAAAAACCACAGCCCGATCAATGCCAAGACGCCACACAACCCCACGCCCACAAACAGCGTGCGCCACGTCAAGACCTCCAACAGCATACTGCCCAGCAATGGGCCCAAGAGGGGGGACAGCAAGGCGATATTGGCCAAAAGCGCCATGAGGCGAACCGCATCGGTTTCCTGAAAGGACTCTTGCAGTGCGGGATAGCTCACCACCACCACAAAGCCCAGCGCGATACCCTGAACAAAGCGCAATACATTAAATATATGTATGCCACCTACCAGGGGCGTGACCAGACAAGCCACAGCAAACAGCGTTGCGCCAATCAACAACAAGGGGCGACGACCAAATCGGTCCGACAACGGGCCGATGAGCCATTGGAAAGCGACGCCGCCCAACAAATAGGCGTTCAACGCCACAGGCACATGACTGACCGGTGCGCTGAGGTCTGCAACCACATACAACATGGCGGGCATCACAATATCGCTGCCGACGTAGGTCAAAAGTTCAAACGTGGCAAGCAGTAAACAAAAAAACAGCGCCTGGCGGGAGGAAATCGGCAATAACGAGCGGGAAAAAGAAGACATCGGGCCAACAATCTAGTTGAATCAATCAGTTACGGTAAATCGGCAGACTTTCTTTTATAGAGAAAGTCAAAAGAGGTACTGCAGAAAAATATCGAGCCTACAAACGAACAAATTTCCTTAACAACTTTTTAATAACCCGACGCTCTCGGAAAAACCCCTACAAGGGTGTGTTTTTCAAACACGACCCATCGCCAAGAAAATTAGATTAAAATAATCTAATAAATCAATATATTATGTCATTACCTCAACAATGGTCCTGCTACTTAATGATTAAAATAATTAGAACTATCACCACTATATAAAAATCAATATTTATGAACGTTAATAAATAAACTGTACAAATTTACAGATGATGTTGCGGATTTAGGTAGCACCCGATTACCAACCAAGGAATAAACGAACCGAAAAGTTGCCATGACAGTCTGATGCCGCTAAAGGCACAATCACGCCTCGTTTTAGAAAACCGCCTAAGGAATACCCATGCAAGTTCTTAATGCCAAACAAGGCATCAGCTTGGCACTTATCGCCACCCTATTCGCTGCGGGCTGTGCCAGCGACGGTAGCGGCATGAACAAAACAGGCCAGGGTGCAGTCATTGGTGCACTGAGTGGCGCCGTGCTCGGCGCAGCAATCAGCCATAAAAACCGTGGCCGGGGCGCACTGATTGGCGCAGTGGGCGGCGGCTTGGTGGGTACCGGTGTCGGCGCCTATATGGATAAGCAGCGCCAGGATCTGCAAAAAGCACTGGCGCCCGAAGTGCAGGCAGGCAACATCAACATCGCGCAGGCCGGTAACAATGTCATCAAGATCACCATGACGGCCGCCACTGCCTTTGATACCAACTCGGCATCAGTAAAGCCTGGCTTTAATGGCACCATGGACAAGATCGCCAAGGTGGTAAATGTGTACGGCAAAACCACCATCAGCATCATCGGGCATACCGATAGCCAAGGTAGCGATAAGCTCAATCAAGATCTGTCGGAAAGGCGTGCTGCCGCAGTAGCCGACCAGTTCCGCTCACGTGCGGTGATTGACGCGCGGCTTGATTCGCAAGGCCGCGGCAAGATGGAGCCGATTGCCAGCAATGCCAACGAAACGGGCCGGGCGCAAAACCGCCGAGTCGAGTTGTATCTGGAACCTATTGTCGCCAAGTAACGTACGCGCTCACCGTTCCAAATCCGCATTGTTTTAAAAGAACGCCGGCCCAAAGCCGGCGTTCTTACTTACATTACCCAACTCTTTTTGTCCGCAAGGCAAGCCCCGAATACATACAGCTTTTTGCCATTCAGCTCATCAGCCAATAGATTGGTTTTATCCGCTCACCACCGCTACGACGGATTGTTTTTTAAACACCCCGCTATAACAGATATACACAAAGTGGAAATATTTCGTTGCATATGCGGGTGCTAGACTCAGTTTCAGTATTCGAGCCTGTGCCACTTTTTTAAAGAAGCACATTCTTCATGGCCATCCTGCTTGGTAAATCCTGTCCCTTCGAGGCTTTGCATGTCCCGTCGTCCTGTCTTTTATCTAGTTGGTGTCAGTCTCGCCGCCTTGATTGCCTACGCGGCCTTCAAGCCAGCAGTCTCTGGCGATAAAAATAGCGGCGCAGGCGACCGCCCCAGCCAGATCAGCAGTGTATTAAGCCAAGCAGATGACGTAACGCTCCAGGTGGAAGCCCAAGGTACTGTGACGGCGCTGAATACCGTGGAACTACGACCCCAGGTATCCAGCACGGTACGCGAAGTACATATCAAAGAAGGCCAGGAAGTACGCGCGGGCCAGTTGTTGTTCAGCCTGGATACACGGGCCGACGCCGCCAAAGTGGCACAGACAGCGGCAGAACTCACGCAGGAAAAAGCCAAGCTGGCTGATGCCGAACGCAGCCTGAAACGCACTCGTGAACTGATGGGCCAGGGCTTCGTATCACAAAGTGCGCTGGATACAGCCCAAACCACACTGGACAGCAGCCGCGCCAGCGTAGCGGCAAAACAAGCATCGCTCGAAGCCACCCGTGTGGGTTTGGCTTACCAAACCCTAACTGCGCCATTGAGTGGCCGTACCGGCGCGATTGATATCCACCCTGGCTCGCTGGTGCAACCCAGCATGGCGGCGCCTTTGGTTACCTTGACGCAAACCGACCCCATTGCCGTCGCCTTCACCCTGCCCGAACGCGAACTGAATCGGCTGCTCGCCCTCCAGGCCGCCGGCCCTGCCGAGGCGGCTGTCCAACTCGGCAACGAACGCATCGTTGGCAAACTCAGCTTTATCGACAACACCGTCAATAGCGAAAGCGGCACTGTGCGGCTCAAAGCCGAATTCCCCAACACCAAGCACCTGCTTTGGCCGGGTGCATTTGTCCGCATCACCCTCAACCTCGGTGTGGAAAAAAACGCCGTCATCCTACCCAGCAGCGCCCTGCAAACTGGGCCTAAGGGCCAGTTTGTCTACGTGGTGGAACCGGATCAGACGGTGAAGATGCTGCCGGTACAGCTAAAACGTGTGATTACGCGTGAGGGTAAGCAGTTTGCCGTGATTGATGGTCTGCCCGGTGGCAGAAAAGTCGTGGCCGAAGGTGGCCAGAACCTGCGCCCTGGCGCGAAGGTTAGCGAAGGCTCAAATGAAAAGCTGGCCAAAAGTTAACCAACAGAATCCCCCCAAGACCCACAGTTTTCAAGCCACAAGTTAGCGCGACAACGATGTGGTATTGAGTAGCGCCCGACTGATCGCCGCCAGCCAGGCAATTGCCGGCCGGCCCATACGCCCCGTTCCACCCTGGTTCTGTCGACATGCATTTATCCGAACTCTGTATCCGCCGCCCCGTCATGACCTCGCTGTTGTCAATCAGCGTGGTCGTGCTGGGTTTGTTCGCCTACCAAAAGCTACCGATTGCCGCGCTACCGTCCTACGACACGCCCACCATCAATGTCTCGGCCAACCTGTCCGGCGCATCGCCGGAGACCATGGCTGCATCTGTCGCGACACCGCTGGAAAAACAGTTTTCAACAATTGCCGGCCTTAAGTTGATCACCTCCAGCTCGCGGCAGGGCTCGACCTCGCTGACACTGGAGTTTGATGACGATCGCGACATCGACAAAGCCGCCGTCGATGTACAAGCCGCCTTGCTGCAAGCGCAGCGTAGCTTGCCGGAGGACATGACCGACCTCCCTTCCTACCGCAAGGTCAACCCGGCTGATGCGCCGATCATCCTGATCAGCCTGACTTCGCCATCAATGCCGTTGTCGGAACTGAACAATTATGCGGAAAACCTGATCTCGCCCAGCCTGGCCACCATTGCCGGTGTCGCCCAGGTGAATGTGTTCGGGCAGCGCAAATTTGCTGTCCGTGTGAGCGTGGACCCGGACAAACTCACTGCGCGCGACCTCACCATGGGCGAAGTTGCCACCGCCTTGCGCGCCGCCAATGCCAATACGCCTGTTGGCGTGCTGGATGGACAGCGCCAACAGCTGATCATCGAAGCCAACAAACAACTCAACAACGCAGACCAATTTCGCAATCTGATCATCGCCCTGAAGAATGACCGACCGGTGCGACTTGGCGACATTGCCCATGTTGAAGACAGCATTCAATCCGTTACCTCGTCAGCGCTCATCAATGGCGAATTGGGTGTGGTCATGGGCGTGCAACGCCAACCCAGTGCCAATACTGTCGCAGTGATTGATCGCATCCGTGCTGTCGTGCCGGGCTTGGTTGAACAGATGCCCAGCTCGGTCAAGTTGGAATTTCGCAATGACCGCTCCTCGTCGATCCGCGACGCGATTGCGGATGTGAACTTCACCCTGTTTCTCACCATTGCCCTGGTGGTATTGGTGATCTTCCTCTTCTTGCGCCGCGCTACCGCCACGCTCATCCCAACCGTCACCCTGCCGGTGTCACTGATCTCCACCTTTGCGCTTATGGCGTGGCTAGGCCATTCGCTGAACAATATCTCACTTTTGGGCATCACCTTGGCGGTTGGCCTCGTGGTGGATGACGCCATCGTCGTGTTGGAAAACATCGTTCGCTACATCGAAGAGGGCATGCAGCCGCTGGAAGCCGCCATCAAGGGCGCGCGTGAAGTGGGCTTCACCATCGTGTCGATTTCGCTGTCGCTGGTGGCCGTGTTTATCCCCATCTTTTACATGCCCGGCGTCATCGGCAAGCTCTTTCACGAATTCGCAGTGGTGGTAAGTCTCGCCATTGTGGTATCCGGCCTCGCCTCGCTGACGCTTATCCCGCTGCTATGCGCGCGTTTTCTCAAGCATGAGGACCACGATCAACCAAGCAACCCCATCAGCCGGGTGTTCGAGCGCGGTTTCAATGCCCTGCTCAGCGCATACCAGGACACGCTCGACCTGGCGCTCAAACACCGCCGCATCGTCATGTGCGTGGCGCTGGCTACTTTCGGGCTCACAGCCTGGTTCTTCTACACCATCCCCAAGGGATTTTTCCCCGAGGAGGACATCAGCCAGATCACCCTGCGCACCGAAGCCTCGCTCGATACCGCCTATCCCACCATGATGAATCTGCAGGACCAGGTCGCACAAAAGGTTCGGCAGCACCCGAGTGTGACGCAGGTCGTTTCGATTGTGGGTGGCGGTATGAACAGCAACAACGGTGGGCGGATGTTCATTACGCTAAAGCCCAAAGCCGAGCGCCCGCCGATTCAGGCGGTGATTAGTGAGCTACGCAAGGCCACCGGCAATATTCCAGGCTTGCGCGTGTTCATGACACCTGACCAGAACCTGCAAATCGGCTCGGTGCAGACCAATAGCAAATACCAGTATGTGCTGCAAGCAGTGCAGTCCGATGCGCTCTACGATTGGTCGGAAAAGCTGGAAAAGGCGCTGCGCGAAGAAAAACTGCTGACCGATATCAGCAGCAATGCCCAGCGTAAAGGCTTGCAGGCCAGCTTGAAGGTAGACCGCGAGCAAGCCGCCCGATTGGGCGTCACCATGGCAGCCATGCGCGATGCCTTGTATGCCGCGTTTGGCGACCGTCAAGTAGCCACCATCTACACCGCGGTCGACGATTATGCCGTGATGATGCGTTTCGACGACCCATTCCGTACTGACGAGACAGCGTTGGAAAAAGTAAGAGTACGTTCCAATAGCGGCCAGTTGGTGCCTCTAAGCAGCTTCGCCACCGTAACGCGAACCATCGGGCCGACTTCAATCAGCCATCGCGGCCAGCTACAGGCTGTAACCTTGTCGTTCAATCTAACCGCGGGCGTTACGCTGGGCGATGCACTCAAACGTGTGGACGAAATCAAACGCGAAATCCAGATGCCCAATAGCATCCTGACCAGCCTTGGTGGTGATGCCGCAACTTTTGCCTCCAGCCAGACCAGCCAGGTCGCGCTCATCCTCATCGCCTTGGCGGTTATCTACGTACTGCTGGGTGTGCTATATGAAAGCTATATCCACCCCATCACCATCTTGGCCGGTTTGCCCTCAGCCGCGGTTGGTGCACTGGTCACCCTGCGGTTATTCGACAAAGATCTGAGCCTGATCGCCGTTATCGGCATCCTGTTATTGGTCGGCATCGTCAAAAAGAACGCGATCATGATGATCGACTTTGCGGTCGAAGCCCGCCACCGCGGCGAGATCGACCCGGTAAAAGCCATCCGCAATGCCTGCCTGCTGCGCTTTCGCCCCATCATGATGACAACGCTGGCCGCCATGATGGGCGCACTCCCCATCGCACTGGGCCATGGCGCCGGCGCAGAGTTACGCCAACCATTGGGCCTTGCCGTGGTAGGGGGGTTGATCTTCTCGCAGCTGATCACACTTTTTATTACCCCTGTGCTCTACCTGTTCTTTGATGGATTACAGGAACGCTTTACGCGCAAGTCACCCAAGACAGCTTGAACCTGTCTAAAGTCTCGCGTGCTAGGGCAAGATAAGGCGAAAACAGCCGAGGAAGCGGAGTTTACACAGGGTAAATGAGCATTACGAGGGTGTTTTCAACGCCATATTGCCGACGTGCAGCAGACAGTAGACAGGTTCTTAGAAATGGGTGGATTTTTTGTGCAATGAATTAAATCACCTTTGCTTAACCGGCAATAGCGGGTGAACGGCTACAACTTATTTTTAATAGAAAGAGTAGCAGCTACATGAAGATTCAGATTGATTACTGAGAATATACATATCTGACAGCAGCCTGCGCTTGATTTCGAACCTGTAATTTCTCATAAATGGCCGATTTCTGAACACGCACTGTATTCACGCTTTTATTTAGAATCAAAGCCACTTCTTTAACGGTTTTACCCATTACCAACAAATCCAGCACCTTTCGCTCGGCTTGGGATAGTAATTGCAGCCCAGGCATGAAATGTTCACGCCTTATCACCGCTTCAGACATTTCCATCATTGTCCCCCTTTAGCGCCCTCATAAACCAAGCCAGAGCTTCTTCAGTGAAAATACGGGCTTGGTAGAGCGTGGAAGATCCACGCTCTACCAAAGCATGTTGAATTAGTCGGACTCATATTCCTTCGACAATAATCTGGCTTTTGGCATCACGCAGCATGGTCTTTAACGAAGGCAGCATTGCCTCGAAATCAGCCGGCATACACACCACCTGCCCGATAGACTTCACCTCTAGCTCACGCTTTACCGATACTTTCTGCCCTTCCAATTTGTAACTGGCGTTATATAGGAAGTAACGGTCCTCCAATTTAACCGGCTTGGGCATGGACACGACTTTCACATTATTCGGCAATACATAGCTGGCTTCCTCGGTTGCTTTACCAGAAGAGCAGGGGAATGGTTGGGTTCGGACAGGTTCCGGCAAATAACTGGTGATTGCATCAGCCACACCGCCGGATAAGCTGCTTAGTGTGGGCATACCTACAGGACCAGGAAATGCAGCATAGCTTTCAATTTGTGCTTTAAACGTTAATCCCTGCTGGTCACGTTGGGTACGATCTGCATCCAGAACCAAGGTCCCCTCCCCTTTCAAGCCACTGCGCAGCAATAGATTCTTAACCATATTGGCTTGTTCAGTTTCCGGCATATTACGGAATACATAACGATTCAACTCCGCCCCCCAGCCCAGTAACTTTTGCGTGCCCATCAGTTGGGCCGCACCACTTTCCTGAAGAACGAATTGCATCTGTGACTGCGCTTCACTTTTTTGCAGAGCAGGCGTTCTTGCCAAATGGCCACTTTTTGTCAACAGCACAGATTTGCCTCGCTCACCCGGCCCAAGAAAACCAGCGCCCAGTGCCGCAGCGGTTGAATCGGTATAAAGATCCAACGAGGGGATGTAGGTAATCGCATGATTGAATGCACCTACAACCGGCACCTCGGGCAGTCGATAGCTATTGTTGTTATTGATCAATGCTGTGGTGCTGTCGATATCCACTGCTGCCAACAGAGCTTCCAGCAGAGTCGTATGGTCTTTGCAGTCACCATAACGATTACTCAGCACATCTTCTGCCGCATGAGGAACCACCCCCCCACGGCCCAGGTAAATCGCCACATAGCGAATGTTTTGGCGTACCCAGTCCGACAAAATCATGGCTTTACTACGCGCATCCGATACGCCTTGGGTCAACTCCTTTGCCAACGCGGTAAGTTTAGGTGTCGGCTTGGCTTTCTCGGCGACACCTTGCTCATAGGCCTTTGCCAATTCGGCATAGTCCTTGAAGGTGCTGACCTGCAAACGATCGCCATAATCGATATAGGCAACAGAACCCGCTTCGATACGATCCTTAGGCTTCAACCCATAGCGCCACTCATAGACTTTGCGCCCCTTGGCAGCCAGGGCGGGAACCGCCACATAACCGTGCGCCTCCACCTTCAACGCAAGGCTATCGGGCACGTCAAATATCGCTGTGGATTCCTTATGGGGATTAAATTCAGGTAGCGTGGTACTGGTGAAATAACCCGGAAAGACCGGCTGGCGCTTGCGTGAGTACTTGAAATAAGCGCGATCTCCTACCGCGAGGTCGGGGAAGACAATCACCTTGTACTCACCATCATTGAACATAGGTGCATTGCTGGACACCGGATCAGCCTGTGTCTTGATTTGCTCCGGCGTGACGGGCACCTTCCTGCCATCCGCTTTGAGCGTGTAGGCTTCCAGCGAAACCAACTGATCAAGCTGTTTGTTCAGATAGATGTATTGCTGGCCTTCTTGCTGAAGGGCGCGTTCTTCACGTAGCAGCAGTTGCACTTCATTGCTGGCTAGATAACTGCCATCGGCTTCGATACGGTAGTACACATTATTTTTTTCGATCAAGGTCGCAGGATCATCCCCCAACTGAGCTGCTTGAACAGAGGGTATGAGCGCGCTGATTACGAAAGCTAGAACGGTTTTTTGCATCATTAAATTCTTTAGTGGGTTACTAAGGGTAGGTCTTCGAACCTGTTCACGACTTTATGTAGGCAACAATCTCAAAGGTCAAAACAAAGCGTACTGCAACAGTGAAAACAAACGCTAATAAAGTGCATTTATTAGAAAACAAAAAAATCCCTTGACCACCAAGTGGCCAATATCACCTTTTGGGCTTGCAAGCCCCTGCTCTCAGCTTTATTGCCTTACAGTGAAACCTCGCAACGATGGTTAGCTAAAGACTTCAAATACGGCTTAAAAAGCCTCCTGATTTCAACAAACCGACACACAAAGAAAATATTCTTCGTCTGTGTTTCAAATCTGGATACCTATTCAGAAAAGATTGGCACATCCAATCATAAGCAACGCAAGGTCAACGAGCACTTTAATCGGTGGTAGTTAGCTTTAGCATTCAGCTAAAAATCAGATTTTACTAATTTATAAAAATACTGAATTCAAATATTTGGTATCAATACCACACCGATAGATTGGCTTAGCCTTGCTAGGGAAAGTCCGAGCTGTAATAAAAGCGACTTATTAATCAAGCAAGCAGGGTGCTTCTGGCTGTGCATTTACTCTAGGCTGGGACATATTAACGTTACAACACAGTAAATATCTAATTTACAAAATGGTGGAATCCGGTCTGCTGACGTATATATCCATGAAAAGGCTACACAATCAATCTTAGTGTGTGCGCAAATACCCAATCCTTACCTAGCATGCGCTTGATCTATAAGGATGATTTCTTTTGAACATCCCATCGCGCCGCTGTAACACCAAGCACCACACAAATCCCTAACAATGAGCACCTCAAGCACTATTAACCCACCTAGATACAGAAAGACCGATGCAAATGCATCGGCCTTTGTTGTATTTACATCAAACTTACAGTCTTACCAAGAGAGGTTGAGTGTGTACATACCATTGGTACTGCCGGTAAGGCCCGACTCATAAACTACGCGAGCGTAATAGACGGCACTGGTAGACGTATAATTCTTGACGGAAGCGACATCGACCCGACCCTCGCCCAAGATACTCTTTGCCACTTGGTTGCCTTCCGCGTCGTACAGGTAAAGATCATAGTCGGCCTTTTTGGGGCTGGTCAGTTTTCCAACCAGGGTATGACGAGCCGGCACCGTCACCTTGAAGTAGTCCTTATCCAAAGCGAGCGCAATAGTGCCACTCATGGTCGCTGGCGCAAGTACTTCATTGGCCGTTTCCATCGAGTTGTTTGGCTCGACTTCATTACTGCCTGCTGGCGGCCTGGTACCGCCAATGGCTGCTTGTACTGCTGCATACGCATCGAGCATACCAGCACCACAACCACGACAGCTCGCCACAAAAGGCTTGGCAGACGACTTTAGCAAGCTTTCCACTTCGTCCGGCGTAAGTGAAGGCTTGGCGGATATCATCAATGCCGCAACTGCTGAGACGTGCGGAGCCGCCATTGATGTGCCCTGATAGTAGGCATAGCTGTCTGCACCCGGCGCAGACAATCCATTATTCAATATCGAAAGCGTGCCATCACTATCGCCCGTACTTTGGTCGCCCCCTGGTCCTGAAATATCGACCAGATTGCCGAAGTTGGAGTAATAAGCGCGGGTACCCGTCTTGCCATAGGCAGCAACCGCAATCACACCTGAACAGTTAGCCGGGCTGGAACGGCTTACATCGCGCGTCTCATTACCCGCCGCCACTACTACCACGGCACCATTGGCACGTGCTGCATCTATCGCGTTCTGGCTGGTGACATCACATGCGCCACCACCACCAAGTGATAGGTTTAACACACGGGCTGGATGGGTATTGTGTGGTAAACCCGTTACCTCGCCACCCGATGCCCAGATCATGGCATCAGCAATATCAGCAGTGTAACCGCCGCACCTGCCCAGAACTCGCATCGGCACAATCTTGGCCCCAGGGGCAATCCCCGCCACGCCAATACCATTGTTTGCGATGGCAGCAATGGTGCCGGCTACATGGGTACCATGCCAACTGGAGTGAGTAGCAGGTTCGCCAACACCACACTCACCCTCATTGGTCGCATCACCCGGATCGCTAGCATCTGCATCGCGGCCGTCACCATCGTTGGACATCACTACATCATTCACCATGTCGTAACCACCGACCACATTGGCGGCCAAGTCTGCATGCGGCCGGTAGCCTGTATCGATAACCGCCACGTTTACCCCGGTGCCAGTAGAGTGATCCCAAGCCCCCAGCACATTGATGCCTACTGATGTATTTTGCAGATCCCACTGCTCGAACCAGTGACTGTCATTGGGCGCTGCAGCCATATGATGTAACAAGCGATCCGGCTCTGCGTATTCAACGGTAGGGTCGCTCTTGGCGATCCTGCTGGCCATGGCGGCAACTTCAGTCAGCGGCCGTGCGCGGTCCAACTTCCAAACCTGGGCACCCAGCCCCGTCCCACGCACAAACTTTACCGATACACCAAGCTGGCTGCCTGCAGCTTGCATGCGACCTTGCCTTTCAGATTGCAAGGTGGCAACTGCAGTTGCAGAATTTGGGCTGGCCAGGACACTGGAACTGATCGCATCGGCACGGTACTTAACAATGATTCGATCGGTATTGATAGGCTTGCCATTCACGGCAACATCCTGTGCAGCGAATGCCGTACTCAGTGCCATTCCCAGCGCAATCGCCAAGCGGCTACGAAGAAAAAGCGGTGCCCACTGATTGCAGTATTTCATCACATTGCTCCATTTTATATTGTTGCTTCGCACCGGGGCTCTGCCGGCGCTGGATGTGATCCACCCGCAGCAGTCCACGAATGGACTACAACAGGAGAGCCTGGAGGGGGTGTCGGAGAGACTGGTATAAACCAGCCGGCGCCAATTAACTGGGCGGAAAAGAAACCGAAAAACTGCTATGCGAGTGGTAGTGAATACCTCTATGAGTCGAGGTATCTGGTAAAGCGGATAAATACGACGAATACATGCGCAACCCTCCGACAGACGCCAGAGCACCAGCTCTTGGCGGTCAAGACAAAATCGGTTTGTCGTACAAAAAGGTACGACGACTTAAAGCAGCAATATGTCGAGGGATCATCCCGCATTGTGATGAGCAATCACGCTGCCGGGAAGACCGGTCTAGCGCCGATCTGTATGTAAGATCAATGTATGCGTATTCAGAAGCAGTCACAATATATTGTTATTCGACTGTAACTTAGTTACAACATTAAGACGTGCGCAATAACAACATTTAAAGCCGACATCATACAAGTCTTTGTTTTAATTATTTTTTTACATCAACACAGACCCAAAGGCTTCATATACACACTAGAATATGGATATAACATCCAGCATGAAGCGTCCCATTTGTTTCATCTCCGGCTTTGCACCATCTGCTGGACGATGCCTGTGCGCCAAGCAAAAGACACTACCAGTGCACTTGTAATTCGCCGGGGAGTAGATGGACATGGCAAGCAAGGCGGGGCAGTGCCGGCGTGTCGGGCAAATACGCCGCAACCCGCTGCGCTTCATTAAGCAAGCGCATGCGCACCAAGACATTCCTCTCCTTGCCGCCCATTACCAGTTCACCCGGCTGGTCTGCATGCTGCAAATAAACCAGACAAGCACCACAAGTACCCTGGCCGCAACGCCAATACAGCGGTAATTGCCCATCGCCGGCCAATTCACGCACCACGTCGATCAATAACCCACTACTAGGAGTAGTGAATTGAAGTGGCTCCCCCATCCCACCTCCTTGCAATATCAATTTCGTTTCAGGCATTTCCGGCATGATGTTTAAGCTCCGTTGACATGATTCTTCCGGTTGTTCAGAGGCAAGTTGTTGCAGTAGGGCTGGGCTCTGCTAGCTTTAATTTTACTGCGCCCGAAAAGTCAAAGCGCAGCTGTACCACCTAGGCTTTGCCAAGTCGCCTGAACAGATTTCATATAAGCCGCTGTTTATGCGTAAAAGCAGGGAACACCGTGTGCTAAGCTCGCTGGAAACCGTATCAGGCAAGCCATTCCCAACTTATGAAACCGCTTTTCACCCTACTTTCACCACTATTGCTCAGCCTGATGGCGCTGGCGCCCCGTGCCGCCCTTATCGACGATATGCTCAAAGCCCGCGACTACACCCGGCTGGGCCAGTTGGACAAGGTTGCCGAACTCACTGCACGTACCGATGGCACGGCGCTAGAAATGTACCCACGGTATTGGATCATCTCGTCGCAGATCGACCAGATGCCCGAATCGGAGTTGAATTTCTTCCTGGAGCGCTATGCCGGCAGTTACCTTGCCGAGCGCCTACGGGGTGAATGGCTGAAAAGCTTAGGCAAGCGTGGCCAATGGACCTTGTTTGAAAGGGAATGGCCCAAGCTCGCAAGCTGGGAGGCCGGCAGCGAATTACACTGCTATCGCCTGCAATTTGCATTGCAGCGCAATGACACGCGCGAAGTAGTCCGTGATGGTCGTCCGCTCTGGTTCAGCGCGCGCGGCCTTAATGAAGCCTGCGCCCCTGTCTTCGATGCATTGTTTGCCAATGGCAGTCTGCAACAGGATGACGTGTGGAAGCGCATTCGTCTCGTTCTGGAAGCCAATAATCCTGATTTTGCTGCCCAATTGCTACCACGTATCGGCAATCCTGCCGGCATAGACCGTAAACGCTTGCAAGCCGTCGCAAACAACCCCGCCAAAGCGATCAACAACCTCGCCTTCAATAGCCGTGGCGGCCGGGAAGCGGCGCTCTTCGCCATCAACCGGGCAGGCCGGGCCGACGCCGACAATGGCAGAAATCTGCTGGAGAAGATAGTCAGTCACCTACCTGAAGCAGACCGACGCTACGCATGGAGCCGACTAGGCTATCACGCTGCCCGCCAACTACGCGATGAAGCATTGGAATACTACCAACGTGGGTTAAACCTTCAACAACTGGATGATGAGTCACGCGACTGGTTTGTACGTGCAGCACTGCGGGCAGGCAATTGGAATCTGGTAGCCAATGGTATTGATGCCATGCCTGCCGAAAAGCAGAAAGACGCCGCCTGGCGATACTGGCGCGCACGTGCCTTCGCCCAGGCAGGCCAGGTGCCAGAAGCAAATCGCCGTTACGCTGAACTGGCCGGTGAGCATCATTTCTACGGCCTGTTGGCCCGTGAAGAAATCGGCCCTATGGTGGAGCCAAGCCGCGCAACCTACAAACCCAGTACCGCCGAGCTGCAAGCGATTCGCCAACTGTCCTCTGTCGAACGCGCGCTGGCGCTCAATAACCTGGAATGGCGCACTGAAGCAATCCGTGAATGGAACTGGGGCATGCGCGGGCTGACCGACAATCAACTGCTAGCCGCCGCAGAAGTCGCCCGCCAGACCCGTTGGTACGACCGTGCAATCTACTCGGCGGAGCGCACAAAGGATCTACATGACTTCAGCCTGCGTTTCCTGGCTCCCTATCGTGAAGTCACTCAGGTTTATGCCCGCCAGATCGACCTGGATGAGGCCTGGATCTACGGTTTAATTCGCCAGGAAAGTCGTTTTATCAGCGTGGCAAAATCTGGCGTTGGCGCCCAAGGCCTGATGCAGCTGATGCCGGCAACAGCCACCTGGGTAGCCAAGAAAATCGGCATGCGCAATTACAACCCGGCCGCAGTCAATGAGATTGGCACCAACGTGCAACTTGGTACCTACTATCTAAAGCACGTGCTGGAAAGCCTGGGCGACCAACCCGTACTGGCGACAGCGGCCTACAACGCAGGCCCGGGCCGAGCAAGGGTCTGGCGATCGTCCCGGTCGATGGAAGGCGCAATCTACGCCGAGAGTATCCCCTTCGCCGAGACACGCGATTACGTGAAAAAGGTCATGGCCAATGCCATCTACTATTCGCAAGCATTCGGTCAAGGCGAAACCTCACTCAAGAAACGCTTGGGTACCGTGCCTGGCCGTAGCGGTACAGAAGCCCCCCTGGATGACACACCTTGAGCCTGTCTAAAGTCTCGCGAGCTAGGGCAAGATAGGGCGAAAACAGCCGAAGAAGCGGCGTTCAAAAGTGGTAAATGAGCATTCCGAGGACGTTTTCAACATCATATTGCCGACGCGCAGCAGATTTTAGACAGGTTATTAGAACCTATTTACGAGTTTTACTGCACAGCCGTGATCAGGGCTCATTATATTTACAGCCCTACCCTGCACAACAACACCCCGTTCCAAGGAAATGCAATGCCTATACCTAGCAACACCCGCATTCTGGTCATTGGTGGCACTGGCTTCATCGGCTGCAGTTTGGTTGAGCGATTGGCGGCGCGTGGTCATACCGTTACCCTACCCTGCCGGAATCGTGAAAAGGTCAGGGAGGACCTGATCCCCTTACCGGGTGTTACCGTACTTGATGCCGATGTACACAATCCCAAAATACTGGCCGAATTGATGGTTGGACACGCAGTGGTCATCAATCTGGTGGGCATCTTGCACGGCAGCCGGGCGCAATTTCACCGCGCCCACGTTGAACTGACGGAGAAGATCATGGCCGCCATGCAACAAGCAGGTGTACGGCGCTATCTGCATATGAGTTCGCTGGGGGCAAATACCACGGGGCCGTCGCATTATCTGCAAACAAAAGGTGAAGCCGAAGCCAAGGTACGCAATAGCGACTTGGACTGGACAATATTCCGTCCCGCCGTCGTGTTCGGCTCCGGCATATGCTTTCTCAGCAAATTCGCCAGCTTGGTCAAAATGGCACCGCTCATCCCACTGGCTGGCGCTTCAGCCCGTATGCAACCAGTGTGGGTTGAAGATGTCAGCCGGGCTTTTGTCCGCGCACTGGAAGACGACAGCCTGCGCAAACAGTCCCTGAGCCTGGTGGGGCCAACCGTCTACACCCTGCAGGAACTTATGCAATACGTGGGCCAGACTGCCGGCACACCTCGGCCAGTCATCGCCATTCCTGATTGGGCAGGCCGATTACAGGCCGCAGCCCTGTCTATCCTGCCCAACCCGCCGTTGAGCAGCGATAACCTGAATTCGCTGAAAGTCGATAGCGTGGACCCGGCAGGATTCGCCCCCTTGCTAGGCTGGCGACCAACCGCTCTGGAAGCCATTGCGCCGATGATTCTCGCCAACGGCCGGGCTCGCGATCGTTATCTCGCACTGCGTAAGCGACATCGCCACATTTAACCAAACCGCATTTGGCGCTGCCCGGCACAGATAACGCACGCCCAATTTCTATCGATTACTCTTAGAACCTGTCTAAAGTCTCGCGAGCTAAGGCAAGACAAGGCGGAAACAGCCGAGGAAGCGGAGTTTACGAGTGGTAAATGAGCATTTCGAGGGTGTTTTCAACGCCGTATTGCTGACGCACAGCAGACTTTAGACAGGTTCTTAATCAACTCAGCTAAAAGGCGCCCACCTATGCTGCAACTCGTGATTGGCAACAAAGCTTACTCCTCCTGGTCGCTACGTCCCTGGATTCTGCTCAAGCAATTCGGCATTGCTTTCGAAGAAATCGTGATTCCGCTTTATGAGGCAGGTACCGCCGAAAAGATTGGGCGTTATACGCCGACGGGCAAGGTGCCCTGCCTTATCGATGGACCGATCACCGTCTGGGAGTCCATTGCCATCTGCGAATACTTGGCTGAAGAATATCCACAGCACAAGATGTGGCCTGAGGACCGGGCTCGCCGCGCCGAAGCACGGGCCCTGGCCGCGGAAATGCATGCTGGCTTTTCAGCGCTGCGCACCCACCATCCCATGAACGTCCGCAAAATAAAGCCCGCGAAACCACGCCAACCAGAAGTGGAGCGTGATCTGGCGCGCTTTATTGCCATTGTCGAAGGCTTGCGGACACGCTTTGCCGATCAAGGACCTTTTCTCATGGGCGAATTCAGCATCCTCGATGCCATGTACGCCCCGGTGGCAACACGATGCCGCACCTATAGTTTTCCTCTTCCAGCACATACCCAAGCATGGGTAGACCATATCCTGAGCCAGCCTGCCGTACGCGATTGGTATGCTACAGCCGAGGCCGAACCTTGGGTATTGGCAGCAACGGAGCATGCCGGGGAATAATCAGCCTGCAAGCTGGCAGCTTGGCTGAGAAGGCCAATCGCTCCACCAACCTAAGAACCTGTCTAAAGTCTGCTGCGCGTGGGCCTTACGGCATTGAAAACACCCTCGGAATGCTCATTTACCACGCGTAAACGCCGCTACCTCGGCTGTTTTCGCCTTGTCTTGCCTTAGCTCGCGAGCCTTTAGACAGGTTGTAAGGAAACCGTCACGCTAGTTTGGTGGGCTTGTCGGTTGAGTCTTTACCTCACTATGACTATCCGATTCAAACAGCGCCTCCAACTCGGCCATAGCGTCGCGAGCGGTCTGCAGCAATTGGGTTTCATCGTGGTGTACCGCGTACTGACGTTCCAGCAGCGCTTCATCATGCTGACGGAAAGCCGTTAGGGTCTCGTCCACAATCGCACGCGAGCTACCCAGGCCGGCCAGCACATCACCTGCCAACTCCAGGCTGGCGGCAAAGGTCTCACGCGTTACGACATCCACACCGAGATCACGTAGACGGTAGTAGTGAAAGCGATTACGGGCGCGCGCATATATTTTCAGCTGAGGAAAATGCCGCCGCGCCGTCTCTGCCGCCTTAATGGAGGCCTCCACCTCGTCGATAGCCAATACCAGCACTTCCGCTTTATCGGCACCCGCCGCACGCAGCAGCTCTACCCGAGAAGCATCACCATAATAGACACGGCTCCCAAAGCGGCGGACAAAATCGACTTGCTCAGGATTGGCCTCCAGCACCGTGACGGCAATTTTGCGTGTTCGAAGCACCCGGGCAACGATCTGACCAAACCGGCCAAAACCGGCAATGATCACGCGATGCTGTTCCGCCTCGATTTGGTCGAACTCCCTTGGCGGCTTGCGTTCAAGCTTGGGTGCAATCCAGCGCTCATGTACCGAAACGAAAAGCGGCGTCAGCGCCATCGATAACGTTACCGTCATGGTCAGCAACTCTGCCGTTGGCGTATCAAGCAGCTGCTGACTTACCGCTACCGCTAGCAGCACGAAGGCGAATTCCCCTCCCTGTGCCAGGTAAATTGCCAACCTACGCCCAGCCGGGCCATCCAGCCCTACCACTCGACCAATCAAATACAACAGCAGTGCTTTGAGCAGCATCAAACCCAAAGCCAAGCCCAATACCACCAACGGTTGAGCGCGTAGCAAACCCAGGTTCGCCGCCATCCCCACGGCAACGAAGAACAAACCTAACAATACCCCCTTGAAGGGCTCGATATTGGCTTCCAACTCGTGGCGATATTCCGAATCTGCCAACAGCACACCAGCGAGAAAAGCGCCCAGCGACATGCTTAGTCCCGCGGCTTCCATACCCCACGCCATCGCCATTACCAGCAATAGCGTGGCCATGACAAAGATTTCATGACTCTTCGCCCGCGCTACCAACGCAAAAGCTGGCCGCAACAAATAGCGCCCGCCAACCACAACCGCCAACACCGCACCAATCGACACCCAGGCGGAAGGCCGGCTAACTGCTGAAGTCGCCGGCGACAACAGCGGCAAAATGGCAAGCAGTGGAATCACCGCCAAGTCCTGGAACAACAACACCGCAAAACCATCTCGGCCATGCCGGCTGGTTAACTGGTTCTTCTCGGCCAACATCTGCAGGACAAAAGCAGTGGACGAAAGCGACAAGGCAAGGCCAGCCACGATCGCGGCCGTGGTATCGAGCCCCAATAGCCAGCCGATCAAAGCAAGCGCCGTACTGGTCAGCAACACCTGTGCACCACCCAACCCAAACACTGCCCGACGCAGCACCCATAGCCTCGATGGCTGTAGTTCCAAACCAATAATGAACAGCAGCAACACCACGCCGAATTCGGTGGCATGCAAGATAGCACTCGGGTCACCAATCAAACCCAATCCCCAAGGGCCGATCGCAACCCCAGCAGCCAGATATCCCAACACTGACGCCAGACCAAAATGCTTCAATAAAGGTACGGCAATCACCGCCGAAGCCAACAAGACAACTGATTGCGATAGCAAGGACACAAGAAAACTCCGAAACAAGTGCCCGGATAATGGCAAGTAGACGCACACTTCGCCAGTGTTTCAATGGGACAAAAGAGCAAGGCCCCTGGCAAAGATGCAGAAAACGCACGTTCAATACCACTATATTATTACTTTGTCATACTTGCTAAGTGATTGTTTTATATTGGTTTTTCCAGTAGCACTTGTTTTTATTAGAAAGTAGTGTTCTACTGCGCCCCCCCAAAACGGCTGGTATTCATGTCATTAGCAATGTCAACGGCATTATTCCCATATGCGCTCGTTACAAGCTACCCGTTTGTATTGACGTTGCCATTTTTGGGGGCTGCAATATTGCGTAAACCACTGTTTTCAATGAATTAAGAGCATTCGCATGAAAAAAATCCAAAAAGGTTTCACCCTGATTGAGCTGATGATTGTCGTTGCCATCATCGGCATCCTGGCCGCTATCGCCATTCCGCAGTTCGCTGAATACCAGAAAAAGGGCAGTGACAAGGCGGCGCAGTCGGATGTCAAGAATGGCTTGACCGCCTTCGTCAACTCCGCCTCGTCTAATCAATAATCAATAATCAATAATCAATAATCAATAATCAATAATCAATAATCAATAAATATATTCGGCCTGACTCGAATAAGGACAATCGTTTATGAACGTTAAAAAAATCACCCCATTCATGCTGTCTAGCGCATTAGCTTTCTCGTCAATATACGCCAAAGCAGAAACTGAAGGCACGATAGACGGGTCAAAGGGCGGAGGAAAAGCCCAATCTACAGAGATTAAAGCTGAAGACAATCCTTATGTATTAGAAGATTTTAAGTTAAATACTTCAGCCAATGTGATTTTAAAATGGAAAGTAGATGCAACGGCAGCCGCACTTTCCGCTGGTCATATAAAAGGCATGCACACCTTTGCTGGCACAACCGCTGGTGGCTCTGTTAAACAGTGCGAAGGGCCTGGACTTACTGTAATTAACGATGCCGCAGTAAAAATTCCCGACCTTGCGTTAGGTTGCACGCCCTAAATAACTGTTGAACACATGCGGGGAAAATTTGAATCGCCATGCAATATTTCGCCATTCGGTTTAGTTAGCTTTATTTTCCATATGCGAATATGGCAAAACAATTAGCCCCTCAAAGTGCCGCTAAAATGTTGCAATGTCCTGTCTTGCAATGATTCATCCACATGAATCATTGCAAGACACTTTTTATCCAATGCACCACATTCAATTGGATTGCGACCACCATGTCGTCACTTTTTGAATGGGCTGGTATAGAAAACCTTAGCCCCATCAATAAGCAATACGCCAGCGACGGTAGACAAAGCCCAACAACCATGCAGGGCCAATCAGCAGGAATTTGATATCTTCAAAGAAGGAAGGCTTCTTGCCCTCAACCTTGTGGCCGATGAACTGACCCACCCAGGCCAACACAAAAATAAGCAAGCTGATGTAGAAGACTTGGTCGAGCTGGCTCAGCACCAACAACATCAAACCCACCAGCACCAACATACCCGTGGCAATAACCCAGCTCAGCCCAAGGTAATACCCTAAGGCAAGGATAACGAGGCCGATTGCCAACCAAGGTGACACAGCCCAAAGCATACCAAGCAAGCTAAAGGTAATAAGCGGCACGCACAACCAGTGCACCCGCTTATTGAAAGGATGCTGGTGGCTTTCGCCATAACGGTCGAATAGTTGATCGATTGTGCGCATGACGGCTCCCCCGAGCGATATCAACGTTTCCCGTGATTGTGAAACTAAACCTGCCCTAAAAACCAGTTAACAATATAAAAGTGGTCTTCAAACAACTGTTCTTCCATACGGTTGAACTCAAACAGCGGCACCCATTTAGCGCGATCGGCGTCGTCATCGCCACGCACTTTGGGCAACCCTTCGCTGGTCGGCGCCAGCTCAATCAGAAACGCATGGGTGATGGTGCGACCACGCAAAGAACGCTGCGGGTGATCGAAAACACGACTGGCGCGGATAGACCCACCCAACACCGGCGCAGGTACTCTTAAGCGGGCCTCTTCACGCAACTCACGAATCACGGAGTCCTTGATACGCTCATCAGGGTGGACAAAACCACCGGGTAACGCCCACAAGCCTTTACCCGGTTGAGAACGGCGGCGTACCAACAGCACATGGCCAGAGTGAATCACCACCGCATCCACCATCACGAAGGTGGGGGGATAGGGTGAAGCGGCCCAGCTCTGCCGATAACGCTTCAGGAACAGATATTCGCTTTGCAGATTGGCAAAGGTTTCGGTGACGCGAAATGCATTTAGCCAGTCAAATACCGGCGGTGGCAGCAAAGCGGCGCAAGCGGGCCAATCCCCTTGGCGTTCCGGATCAAAAAGCACATGCCGAACACGCGACGCATGCACATCCGGCAGCTCCGGTGCTTCCAGCCGTTGCCATTGGGGGAACAACTCCAGATACTCGGCACTCCCCTTCTTGCCACCGCGTGGCGGGCCAACAATACCGATGCGAAATTGAGCCTGCCTGCTACCCACGTCCGAGTTATCCACGGCGATCACCCGATCAACCAGATTCTGCACCTCGGTCAGCCACTGCTGGTCGTTGTACATGCGATCGGAAATACCTACCACGAATACGCGCGACTGAACCTCGTCGGGCAACGCGAGCCGTATCATCTTCTCGCGGTCTTCCACCGTGAAAGGATGCATTGGGTTACGCGCCTGACGTGCCGAACCACATAGCACTACAACCTTTTCCGAGCGTGCCAAAGCATGCTGCAAGGTCCACAAATGCCCCTGGTGGAACGGCTGAAAGCGGCCGATAAAGATCAGGTAATCGAACTCATGCATGGCTTTTCCATCATTAACGGAATGAAAAAAGGGCAGATCAACCTGCCCTTTCTACGCTTTTAAACTAACGCAGTTATCGAACAGGCTACAACAGCCACCCGTTCCGGCATTGCTGTCTTTTGCATTTGCGCCTCGCTAAACGCGAGCATTCTTTCGATGGGCAGGCGGGCGGCATTCATTTGTTCGGCGGTCAGGTAATCGATACGCGTACCTTCGCCAGCCTGGGCACGTTGCACCCGCTCTACGTTATTCATCTTCATGTAGGGGCATTGGTTACACTGGCAGCCCGCATAAATCGGCGCCTGCTTTATTTTTAGATCAGGCCGCGCCAAACCCATGTTGTAGAGAATACCGTCTTCGGTAGCAACAAAAATGGTGGCATCGGGCTCTCGGTCAAACGCCTTCACCCAATTCAGCATGCCACTGGTCGAGCCGACATAATCAGCACGCTTTAGCACCGGTAGTGGGCTTTCCGGGTGGGCAATCAGGTACTTGGGGCCATCGACAGCGACCATACCTTCATTCAGCGCAGTTTCATTGAACTTGTCGTGCACTTCGCACACTGCCGACCAAAGCGGCATGTCGTAGCCATATTGGTAATTCAGATAGGCACCCATATTGCGATCAGGCGAGAAGATGACTTTCTTACCTTCGGCGTACAAGTGGGCAATAATGTCGTCCACATTGCGGCTGGTCACAATCCAGTCGCTCAGGGCTTTATGCTCAGCCGAACTGTTGATGTAGGAGACATGCACATAATCAGCATGCTTTTCACGCCAAGCTTTCAAGCGCTTGACATCGGTTTGGGTAACCAACGAACAGGTGGAGCCCGCATCAGGCAGGATCACTTCAGCTTGCGGGTTGAGAATCTTGGCGGTTTCGGCCATGAAGCGCACGCCGGCAAAGACGATAACGTCCGCCTGGGCATCACGGGCAAACAAAGAGAGTTCGAGAGAATCGCCGACTTTATCGGCCATTCGTTGGATTTCTGGCGCGGTGTAATAGTGCGCCAGCGTAACGACACGCTTGGACATGGGAGTTCCTTCCATGTAAAAACCACCTTTCCGGCGGCTGACTGAGCCTGACAATTGCAGGCAGTTCTTGCAGGCTGCCAGCGGAATCCCCACTGTTGGTACAACGCAGCACGCCTGAACCATAACAAAATCAAAATCTTTATGCTACCCGTGCAATCAGGTACTCCCTTTGCAGACGCCCAAGGCGTAGGGTCCCGTCGACTTCCTTATACGTGTCCATCATGTCCCTCATGACTTTCGACGCCGCCCGGCAAGCCTTGCTGGATGCCGCCCAGCCGCATAACCACTACGAACTTCTACCACTGCTCAACTGTGATGGGAGAGTACTTGCGACTGCCATCGACGCCCCGATCGACGTCCCGGGGTTCGACAACAGTGCGATGGACGGCTTTGCATTACATCTCTCTCACTTCGATGCCGTACCCTTCGATTTACCGGTAGTACAACGTATTACGGCGGGCCAAAACGGCCACCCGCTGCCAGCCGACACGGCAGCGCGTATCTTCACCGGCGCGCCGATACCACCCGGCTGCAATGCAGTAGTGCCGCAGGAGGAAGCCGAGGCGTACGACGGCAGGGTACAGATAAAAGCTACCATCAACCCCCACCAACATATTCGCCGCCGGGGGGAAGACATTGCCCAAGGCAGTCAGGTGTTACAAGCTGGCCAACGCCTCGCACCGCAACATTTGTCCTTGGCCGCCTCATTGGGCATTGCATCGCTTTCAGTATTCAGACCACTGCGTGTCGGCCTGCTGTGTACCGGCGATGAATTGATACAACCGGGCCAACCATTACCACCCGGTGCTATCTATAACTCCAACCAATTCGCCATCACCACCTTGCTTGGCCGCCTCGGTTGCAGCGTGCATGACTTTGGGCAGGTAGCGGATACCCATGCGGCAACCTTGGCAGCCCTACAGCAGGCAGCAAGCGAATGCGATGTCGTCATCAGCTGTGGTGGGGTATCGGTAGGAGAAGAAGACCACGTCAAAGCTGCCGTCAATGAGCTAGGACACCTAGATTTATGGCGCATTGCCATCAAGCCCGGTAAACCACTGGCATTTGGCAAAGTGGGTAATGCCGACTTCATAGGCCTTCCGGGTAATCCCGTCAGCGCTTTCCTGACCTTCGTCTTACTGGCGCGGCCTTTCTTGCAGAAGCGCATGGGTACGCATGCCCTCCCCTTGCAAGCCATCACCTTGCCTGCCGCATTTACCTGGCCCCGGGCAGATAAACGCCGTGAATTCCTGCGTGCCCGCTTGGCCCAGCAAGCCGACGGTACGCTGGCTGTCGCGCTCTACCCCCAACAGGGTTCCGCTGTGATGAGTGGTTTGGCATGGGCTGATGGTTTGGTGGACTTACCATCCGATACCGTAGTGCACGCCGGACAATCCATATGCTACTTATCACTCGATAGCCTACTAAACTAGGGTATAGAGATAGGGAAGTTAACCAAATACCTTCCTGCAAATTTGCCCAGCGCAGGTTAAAGAATCTGCACAACATGGTTAGACAAGCAACTTTCAAGACTGAAATCAGACAAAACCTTAACAAACAAAAATCGGACAGAACTGATACCTGGAGTATCCCGTCATACCCCTTGCTACCATGACTTTTCGCCACCCATCGTGCTTGAGCCTGCCTAATCAACAAGGCCAAGCACGAAAAAGCATTCTCTTACTTACAAGACCATGCAAATCAACTTGCTCTATTTCGCCCGCTTACGCGAAGCATTCCAAACCGGACAGGAAACGCTCACGCTACCTGACAGCATACAAAACGTAGCCGACCTGGTCGCCCATCTGAGCGCCCGCGGCGGCATTTGGGCCAATGAGCTGGCTGCCAACCAAGTGTTTCGCGTGGCTGTCGACCAGGACTTGGCCGATTTTTCAACTCCGCTGCATGAAGGGGCCGAAGTCGCCATCTTTCCGCCTGTCACTGGGGGCTGAATGGATACGCTGTCTCTACAACCCATCTCTATATCAGTACAAACCGCCGATTTCGACCTGGGCCAGGAAGTCGATACGTTAAGCCAGAGCGATCACAGCATTGGCGCTTTGGTCAGCTTTGTGGGCTTGGTGCGTGACCTTAACCTGGCGGCTGATGTCGTCTCCCTGGAGTTGGAACACTATCCAGGCATGACCGAAAAAGCACTGCAATACATAGCCCAAGAAGCTACCCTGCGCTGGTCATTGAAGGGGGTGCGCATTATCCATCGCATAGGCAACCTACGACCTGGCGAACGTATTGTCATGGTCTTGACTGCCGGCGCACATCGGCACGCTGCCTATGAAGCCAATACCTTTATCATGGATTACCTGAAAACCCGCGCGCCGTTTTGGAAGAAGGAATGGACTCCTGAAGGACCGCGCTGGGTTGCCGCACGCGAAAATGACGCCTCCGCTGCCGCACGCTGGCATCAAATAGTGAGCGAACGTTATGGCAATGACGACCACGATTAGGTAACCAAGCACCCGCAGCGTTTTGGGATATTCCAAACTTGTTTCCACGCCGTTTCGCCAGTGCGTAGCCAACCTCGAACAAGGTTCCAAACAACATCATCCACAAGATAGCCACCAAACCCAGATCATGAGCAGCTCACTCACCCACTTCAATGCAACTGGCCACGCCCATATGGTCGATATCGCAGCCAAAGCGGAAACCCACCGGCTCGCCATTGCCCAAGGCAGCATCCGTATGCTGCCGGCTACCTTTGCCTTGCTCGGCCAGGGAAACACAAAAAAGGGAGATGTGTTGGGCGTTGCACGGTTAGCCGGCATCATGGCGGCCAAACGCACGGGCGAATTGATTCCGCTTTGCCACCCCTTGCCGCTTACTCACGTGAGTCTGGACTTCAACCTCAGCCCCAATGAACCCATCGTCACCTGCATCGCCAGTACCGAAACCGTGGGTAGGACCGGGGTGGAAATGGAAGCAATGACGGCAGTGAGCGTGGCGCTGCTAACTATTTATGACATGCTCAAGGCGGCAGACAAAGGCATGTGCATTGAGATGGTGCGACTAGTGGAAAAACGGGGCGGGAAATCCGGGCACTGGCGTGCAGCACCGGAAAGTGAGTGTAACGACTGAGAACCTGTCTTTAGATGGGTTCTGACACCTCACGGCATGCCCAGACAATAGCTAACGGATCAATTGCTATGTGGACGTGCCGGCCGCAAGTGTTGGGTGCCCTGTTTAAGCCAATTTGCCAGTCCATCCCCCGGCATGGGTTTGGACACATAAAATCCTTGCGCCACATCACAACCCAGCAAGCGAATCAATTGCCAATCCGAAGGGTTCTCCACCCCCTCCGCTACCGTCGTCAGGTGCAATTTCTTTCCCATCTCTATCGTGCTTTGCAGCATCACATGCAGATGGGGTTTTTCTGACGCACCGTGCACGAGCGAGCGGTCTATTTTCAGCTCGGTAAACGGGATGCGCGATAGCTGCTGCATAGACGAAAAACCGGTGCCAAAGTCATCAATCGACAATCCAAAACCCTTCAGGCGCAACCGAGCAAGCGTTCCTAACGCCAATGCCAAGTCAGACATCACCGCAGTCTCGGTAATTTCCAGCACCAGGTATTTAGGCTCAATGCCGATACGATTGGTCACCACAGCAATCCTGTCAGCCAGGTCGGGCGTCGACAAAGACAGGGCGGACAAATTAACCGCCGCGCTGATCGTCATCCCTCTGGCATGCCAATCACGCAACTGTTTAAGTGCATTTTCCAATACCCAGTCGGTCAGTTCACTGATCAACCCATTATCTTCAGCAAACGCAATAAAGCGTGCTGGCGCCAACAAGCCTAATTCAGGGTGCTGCCAGCGCACCAGCGCTTCGACCCCGCGCATCACACCGGAATGGGTCGTCACCTTCGGCTGATAGTGCAGGAGCAACTGCTTATTACGGATCGCTTGATTAAGTTCATCGGCACTGAACCGATAAGCTTGCTCCCCAGCGCCCTCCTTTTCAGCCAGGGCGGCTGGTTGAAACTTGTCTAGTAGATTAACCAAGTTGTCGTAGGAAAGCGGTTTTTGCGCGATACCCAGCACCAGCAGGCCATGCTCGTGCGCCATGGTTTCGACAGTGGAAAGGATGCTGGTTTCACGACTGGAAACCACGATCAAGGAATGGACTTGCTGGCTTTCAGCGATATGCCGGATGAGCTCTACGCCATCCATGTCCGGCATTTCCAGATCCGTCATAAGAATGTCCAGCTTCCCACAGCCCTTGAGCACCTCAAGCGCTTGGCATCCATTCTCTGCCTCAAATACACGTGTTATTCCCAGGTTTGCGAGTAGATCGATAGCATGGATGCGCTGTACGGCGCTGTCCTCGACCACCATGACGCTGAGTTCTGAATTGACAGCCATAGCCACCCCAGCCATAGACACAAATAGGCAAAGCCACCAACTGGCCGCCCCGCTTGCACGGTCAAACCCGGCTTACGTCAGCCGGTTGCCGCTACGCTCGATCAAACCCGGGATCTCATCAAGGCTGGCCACACTGCCAACCCCACCCATACGTATCGCCTCCTTTGGCATACCAAAAACAATGCAGCTTGCTTCGTCCTGGGCAATCGTCGAAGCCCCCAGATCATGCATTTCCTTCAGGCCACGCGCACCATCGTCTCCCATGCCGGTCATGATGACACCCAGTGCATTACGTCCTGCACATTTGGCAGCCGATCGAAACAATACATCCACAGAAGGCCGATGCCGGCTGACCAACGGGCCATCAATGACTTCCACGTAATAATGGGTGGGCGCGCGTTTAACCATCAGATGCTTGCCGCCGGGGGCAATCAATGCCCTGCCACGCATCATGCGGTCATTATTTTCCGCCTCCTTGACTTCGATCTTCGATAAGTTATTCAGTCGCTGGGCAAAAGTCGCCGTGAATTTTTCAGGCATATGCTGAACAATCGCCAGCGGCGGGCAACCCGCCGTCAAACTCGGCAGCAACTGTTCAAGCGCCTGCACTCCCCCGGTAGATACGCCCAGCACCACAATACGCTCGGTCACAGCCAAAACCGTACCAGGCAAGGGCGGGGGGAGGATTGCATCCGCAGTGAGCTTGGGAGACTGGATTTTTTCAGCAACGAACGAGGGTGTGCCGCTTATAGGCGGACGGGTAGGTGCAACACTGGTAATCGAAGGCGCACCACTGGCAAAAGGCGATACCGATTTATCTGACGAAATCGGACGCACATGCCTCAGCTTGCCTGCAGCTGCGTAAGCAGAACGGACAGCAACCAATAAATCAGCTGAACTATCCTGCAGAAAATTACGTACACCAATTGAAGGCTTGGTGATGATACCCAAGGCGCCGAGCGACAACGCCTCCATGGTTACCTTGGCGCCCCGCTCTGTCAGGGTTGAACAGATCACTACCGGTGTCGGGCGCTCTGTCATCAGCTGGCGCAGGAAAGTCAGCCCGTCCATCCGTGGCATTTCGATGTCGAGAATGATCACATCAGGCCATTGGGTCTTCATCTTCTCACGGGCAAAAATCGGGTCGGCGGCCGTGCCAATCACGGTAATCTCCGGGTCCCGCCTGAGTTCCTCGGTCAGCACCTGGCGAACTACGGCAGAGTCATCGACGATCAGCACATTTATAGTCATGAAATTTCCCACATGAATAGAACCCACATGTGCTTGTGATCATGGTTTGGACGACGGTACACCCTCATGCTGAGGGCTGAAGCGAACCCATACATCACCCGTTGCCACATCAAATACGATATGCCGGTGGCCATGACCGGCCACGTGCTCACGACTCACCCGGAACCCGTGGCCCGCAAGCCACTTCTTACCGAATTCAATATTTCTCTCTCCAACAGCCAACGTCTTGCCTACGTCGGCAATCAGCACGTGCCCCCCGCCGAACATCTTGACCTGATAGTCGGCCGGCAACGTGCCGGTAGTCTGAATATAGTGCATGGCCAGGAGGAAAGCCTCCTCGGCATAGCGCCCATCCAGGTTCGACATATTCAGCTGCTGGCTTTGCGATCGTTGTGGCAGCAGATAGTGACACATGCCACCCACCTGTCGGGTGGGATGCCACCACGTCACCGCTATGCAAGACCCCAACAGGGTACGGATACGCGTTTCCCGGTCACCAAAATAGACCTCTCCCGGCTGAAGGAAGATATCAATCTGGAGAGTCATTTTTTAAGATAGATCGCCGGTAAGATTGGCACCAAACCGGCCGGCAACCCGACCAACGTCTCCGAATGCCCCACCACCAGCCACCCTCCAGGTTTAACCCGTTCCACCATGGCATCGACTACTTGACGCTTTGTAGCCGCATCAAAATAGATAATGACGTTACGCAGAAAGACCACGTCAAAATATCCAATATCAGGCATCGCCTGGACCAAATTGATCGACCCGAAACTCACATGTTTGCGCAAGGTCTTGTTCACCAGGAAAGTACCCGCATACTCCCCCGTGCCGCGCATACAAAAACGCTTGAGCAGGTGATGGGGTATCAATCGGCCACGCTCCAGGGGATAAAGCCCTCGCTGGGCAGTGGCCAGCATCCGGCTAGAAATATCCGTACCCAGAATCTCCCACGACGCATGCTCTCCTAATGCATCTGCCAGCACCATCGCAAGCGTGTAGGTTTCTTCTCCACTGGAACAAGCGGCGCTCCACGCACGTACCGGTGTACCCTTGAGGGGTGGTAGCAAGCGATCGCGCAGCGCGTCGAAATGCTTGGGCTCACGAAAAAAATAGGTTTCGTTGGTAGTAATGAGGTCAATGGCGATCTGCCGCTCTTGAACCTCCCCCCCATCGTCGATAAGCCGAAAATACTCGCCAAAATTGGCCAGTTTCCGCTCACGCAGACGCTTGGCCAAACGGCCGGACAGCATTGCCTTCTTGATGGGTACAAGATGGATGCCGATCAAACGATCAATCAACGCTTGATAAAGAGAGAACTCGGCGTCACTCATTTGCGTCAAACCGCCAGGCAAAGTCTGCAAATCGCGGCTGGACGCAGCAGTGGCCAATTCAGCTCTCCAAATCCGGGTCTATCTGCTTTTGAGCGCTGGCCAATTCGGCCATTTCATCGATCGACAGCACATGTTCCAATGCCAGTACGATCACAAAACGCCCTTCGATCTTACCCATGCCGCGAATAAACTCCGATCGCAACTGGGCCCCAAAAGCAGGGGGCGGTTCAATATCCTCTGGGCGCAGCTCAAGTACTTCCTCGACCGAGTCCACGATCACACCCAAGTCATGCCAATCGTCCCCATACTCCGCTTCAACAATCACAATGCAACTACGCTTGCCGATTTCCGTGGTTGCCCGACCAAAGCGTACCGCCAGGTCGATAACCGGCACCACCGCACCCCGCAAGTTGATAACCCCACGTAAAAAGCGCGGCATCATCGGTACTTCAGTGAGCCCGCCGTATTCGATGATCTCCTTGATGTGGATGATTTCCAGCGCGTAAATCTCACCGCCAACACGGAAGGTGAGGTACTGCGGTTGCTCAACAGGCTCGGCTTGTACCGTGCTGCTGCGACGTAAGGACATCATAGTCTGGCTCATGGCAACCTTTGGCTCAGAAGCGAACAAACTGGGATTCGTCAACCGGGGTGGCCCGTTGGCTCAATATCGAGGGGGTGGATTGCAAGGATTTGGACAACTCCACGTTCGACTTACTCTCCGGCGCATTCAGTTTTACCCGCTTTACCGGTGCCACCATTACCGGTGGGGCCGTCATTTCATTGAGTTGCAGACCCACCAGGATCGCCTGTAGTCGCCGGGCGTTGTTATGAAGCTCTTCAGCAGAAGAAGACAGCTCCTCTGCTGAAGCGGCATTGGACTGGGTGGCATGCCCTAATTGGATAATGGCGTTATTCACCTGGACAATGCCTTCGCTTTGCTCCAGCCCCGACGCACTGATTTCACCCACCAATTCGGCAGTACGACGAATCTCGGGCAACACCCCGTCCAGCAAACTGCCGGCCCGGGCGGCAAGCGCATCCGACTCCGCGGCAAGAGCGCCAATCTCGCCGGCGGCCGACTGGCTTCGCTCGGCCAGCTTGCGCACCTCCTGCGCCACGACGGCAAAGCCCTTGCCGTGCTGTCCGGCCCGAGCGGCTTCAATCGCCGCATTTAACGCCAGCAGATTGGTCTGGTAGGCGATATCGTCGATCACCCCTATCTTGCGGGCAATCTGGCGCATAGCATGCACCGATGCCGCAACTGCCTGCCCACCTTCACTGGCCACCGCCGCTGCGCGGCCTGCCAAACCATCGGTTTCCAATGCGTGCTGGGCGCTATTCGCCACTGAAGCGCTGATTTCTTCAAGCGACGTCCCGGTTTGATCCACGTTCGAGGCCTGTTCACTGGCCGTACGCGACAGCGCCGCCGCTGCCGACTCCACTTGCGCTGAAATTCGCACATTCACCTCGGCAAACTCACGCACCTCACGAATGATATCGGCCAACTGATGACGCATGCCCGCCAATGCCGCCATCAAACTTTTATCATCCCCGGCCTGCACTACGATATCGCCACGTAAATCACCATCCGCCACCTGCCTGGCAATACGCACCGCCTCTTCCGGCTCGCCGCCGATCAACCGCGTGATATAACGGGCGACGACATATCCCAATAGCACCGCCAACACGAATGCCGCCGCTGTAAGCATGTGGCTGTACCGGCTAATACCAGCAGACAAGGCAAGGGCACTTTGCATATTGGTTTGCACCGCACGTTGATTCAGCACAATGTCCTGGCTCAGTACCGCAACAAGGGGGGCAAATTCCTTGTCCATCTGGCTACGCAATTGCACCATCGCGTCTGACCCAAATTGGGTCTGTTTTTGTAATTCTTCACTTACCTTCAGATAATTTGGCCAACGGCGCGATATATCATCGCGTAATTCGGCCTCTGCACCACTGACTGTGGCCGATTGGTAATCGGCAAGCAGGTTGTCGACCTTTTCACGGGCAGCCTGCATTCTGCGCTGAGCCGCCACACGCATCCCGCTATCCACCGTATTGGTCAGGTCCCATACGGCCAGCCGGTGCTGTAACATATTGGTGTGTATCTGCGTCAGGGCAACCGCTGTTGCAACGTAGTGAACATTGCCCTCCTGAAAGCGTGCCGTTACACGATTCAAACCTCCTACCGTACTCTGGCCAATCAATAACAAAAGCAATGCCATCAAGCTGAATGCCAGCAGCAGCTTCTTAAACAGGGACAATCGCGTCAGCAGCTTCATGGTGCATTCCCCTCCCAAACGCCAAGGCGTTTTCCTTCCTGCAAGCTGCTGCTCACCATACGCCGCCGCTCATCACTCGATGCGCGCAGAATCAGGTCCGGTACGTCCAGTATCAACGCTACTGCGCCACTCCCCAATATGGTCGACCCTGCCAACCCCTTGACGCCTCGAAACAGATGGCCGAGTGGCTTGATCACTGCCTGCAGCTCACCCTCCAATCGGTCCACTACCAAGCCCGCCCGCTGATTACCGTATTGCACCACCACAATGGCCTGGCGGCCGGGCGCCCGGCCTTCGACTTCGAATAACCGCCGTAGGGGCAGAAAGGGCAACACTTCTCCGCGCAAGCTCAGAAAATTCCGGTTGGCTGCCATGACCTCGACTGGTAGATCCAGGCACTCCAGCACCATATCCAGCGGAATCACAAAAGTACTGGTGCCCACCGCCACCTGGAAACCATCGATAATGGCAAGCGTGAGGGGCATACGCAGCCGAATAATGGTGCCTTCGCCGACCACGGACTCCATCTCGATCGTACCCTTCAACGCTTCAATATTGCGTTTGACCACATCCATGCCGACTCCTCGGCCAGACAGGCTTGTTACGGCTTCTGCGGTGGAAAACCCTGGTGCGAAAATCAGTTGCAGCAACGCCTGATCACCCAAGATTTCATCAGCGCCAATCAAGCCGCGTTCGATGCCACGGGCGCGAATGCGGTCCCGATTCATGCCGCCACCATCGTCACCGACTTCAATCACTACACTGCCCGACTCATGGTAGGCATTGAGCCAGACCGTACCGCTATCCGACTTGCCTCTTTTACGCCGTAGCTCGGCCGTCTCAATGCCGTGGTCCATGGCATTGCGCACGAGGTGTACCAATGGGTCGCTAAGCTTGTCGACCATCGACTTATCAAGCTCTGTCTCTTCTCCCGCCAGCTCAAGCTGAATCTCTTTACCCAGCTCCCGCGCCGTATCGCGCACCACACGGGGAAAACGGCCAAAGATTTCACCAACCGGCACCATGCGCAGGCTCAAAGCTTCATCACGAATACGCTCAACCAGCTCACCCAATGAGCCCAAACTTTCCAGCAAGATAGGATTACCTGCTTGCTTGGCTGATAGCAGCGAAGCCGCGCCGGCAATCACCAACTCTCCCACCAGGTCGATCAACGCATCGAGCCGGGTAGCATCAACCCGCACCACACGGTGCTCTCGCGTTTTGTGCGCCACCTGTTCACGCTGCTTATCCAGGGCAGCCTCTACGGCAGTCGGATGTGCCAGACGCTCCTCTACCAATAACTCACCCAATTGCCTGTGCTCGCCAATTTCAGTTTGCTCACGTTGAATAGCGAGCACTTCCTCCAATTCCTTTGCCGTCAACGCGCCACCACGCACCAATGTTTCGCCCAGCAGTGAGGCCCCTTCGGGCATGTCCTTGATCAAACGGACAAATTCGGCGAGATGCGAATGCGGCGGCAATATACGGACCTTGCTGTCGTCCCGGACAAATTCGAAGACATTTTCAATCGCCACCTTGTCCACACCCGGCCCGGCCGAAAACTGGATCTCAAAACCCAGATAGCAACTCTCCGGGTCCATATCGTCCGGATCAGGCAGCCCGTCATAGAGGGTGGTGATATAGACGATACGCCCCAAGTCCGAGAGATAGCGTAGGAAGGAGATGGGGTCCATGCCATTGCGCAGCACATCCACACCAAAGCGCAGTGAAATATGCCAGTAGTCCGATGCCACCACGTGCTCACCATCTGATTCAACCTTTACGGTCTCCTCTGGCGGAACAACCGGCAACGGTGGCGATGGCTGCTGTGTTTGCTGTAAAAACTCTTCCAGCTGGGCATCGAGCGAAAGCGCTGAAGGCACGGGATGTCCCAAGCGTTCCGCTTCAATCATGCTAGACATATGATCACGGCAGGAAAACAGTAGCTCAACCAACTCAGACGTAATTTCGAGTTCACCCGAACGCATTCGGTCAAGCAGGCTTTCACAACGATGGGTGAAGGCAACAATTCCATTCATTTCAAACAACCCAGCCGACCCTTTGATGGTGTGGGCTGCACGAAACATGGCATTCAGATGCTCCTCCTGCTCTGGGCCGGTCGCGGCTTCCACTGCCAACAACGCGGCCTCCATAGCAGCCAGAAGCTCTTCGGATTCTTCAAAGAAAATCAGCCGGACAGCATCCAGGTTCATGAGCGCCCTTCCCCGGACAGCACAACTGGGTCGCCAAATACGCCGCCCATATTGTAAAGATCTAGCACCGCCAACACCGACCTGGAATGCCCCAGGAAAACCAACGGTTTCTCCTGCCGTGCCGCTTCACGCTTCAACAACAGCAAAATCTGGATGCCGGCTGTATCAAACTCCACCACGCCAGACAAATCGATGTCCAAGCCACTCGCTTCACTCAGGGCAGCTAAGAGGCGTGCTTTGCTCGCACCTGCTTCGTAGATGGTGAAAGGCCCCTCCAAACTCAATGTGCGGCGCTCATCATGGAAGTCGGAGGAAATAGACATACATCACACTCAGGGCTGGATCAGCTTGGCGACCGCACGCAACATCTGATCCGGACGGAACGGTTTGACCACCCAGGCTTTGGCGCCCGCCATCTGACCTTCGATCTTCTTGTCCTCCTGCGCCTCGGTAGTGAGCATGATGATGGGGGTAAAGCGATACTCCTGCAGCTGCTTTACCGCACGTACGAAAGCAATGCCATCCATATTCGGCATGTTCACGTCGGAGATGATCAGATGAATTCGGCGGCCATCGAGCTTGGCCAGTCCTTCACGGCCGTCCCCAGCCTCGACAACATCATAGCCGGCATGCGTCAGGGCCAAGCTGACTACTTGGCGCAGGCTCGGAGAGTCATCAACGATTAGGATGGTTTTCTTGCTATCTGCAGCGGCCATAGCACAAACCTTATCTAGACAGTTCACTTCATTGTAGTGCAGGCCAATGAAAGGCTGCCAGGCGGCTTTATCAAGCAGTAATCAATAAGATACAGCCTGCCCCTCCCCCCGCCATACCCACCACGATCAACAAAAACCGCTGTAATCGGCACAGTAGCAATACGTAGAGAGGGCATTTTCTGGCTAGGTCGAAACGGCTTTTTACCAGCGGAGCATTGAACACAGAGCGGAAAAACCCGGACGCCAATGCTCACGACAGCCAATGGGTATCAATCGGATTTAGGCGGGACCGGCTGGGTATCTTCAAGCAGTGGGGGGTTGGGGGGCTTTGGATGCGCCGGGTGAGGCGGCTTTGGCCGCGAGTTTGGCTCCAAGGCGCTATGCTTGAGCTGATTACGCTTTCGTTCCAGCCGGTGGCGCAGATATTCCGCTTCCGCCTCTGTCAAATCACCATGTGCCAAGGCTTCCCGTATGCGCGCCTCTCGATGCTGAAAGCGCAGCTCGATCTCTTTCACCGGTGTCGGCTGCTGCGGCTCAGGCTCCGCAGCCCACCCCATCGGCAAGGCAAACAGCAAGGCAAGTGGAACAAACAAGCGGTTCATAATAGGCAGCAACAAAGCCAGGACAATTTCAGCATACGCGCGGTGACGAAACTCTAACGCGCGTAATTGTAAACCCCCTTGCCAGCAAGGCCTGTCCGCAATGCTTATTTACAGTTCCCATGCCCTCAGTCAAGACAAGCCGCTAAACTCTTCGTCATGAATACTGCCGCCACGCCATCTAAGAAGATCCTGCTAATCGATGATGACCCGCGTTTACGCGAGCTGGTTCAGCGCTACCTGAATGAACAGGGCCTTTCGGTAGAGGCCTTTGCCGACGCAAGCAAGTTGGAAGGCCGCTTACAGCGCAATCGTCCCCAGCTTCTGTTGCTCGACCTGATGATGCCGGGTGAAGATGGCTTGTCGGTTTGCCGGCGCTTGCGAGCGCTTGGGGACAATATTCCCATCATTATGCTGACGGCACGTGGCGACGATATCGATCGTATCATCGGCCTGGAAATGGGCGCCGATGACTACCTGCCCAAACCCTTCAATCCACGTGAACTCCTAGCCCGCATCAATGCCGTACTGCGCCGCCATAAAGAGCCCTCTGCGCTGGCAGCCCCCCTCACAGAAGGCGAACATTTCGACTTTGGCCCATTTCGGTTGGAAATCAGTAATCGAAAGTTGATGCGTGATAACGAACCCATCCCGCTGACCAATGCCGAATTCGCCTTGTTGCGCGTATTTGCCAGCCACCCACGGCAACCCCTAAGCCGCGAACGATTGATGGAACTGGCGCGCGGCCGTGAGCATGAAGCATTTGATCGCAGCATCGACGTACAGGTCTCGCGCCTGCGCAAGTTGATCGAGAGCCACAGCACTGAGCAGCGCTATCTGCAGACAGTCTGGGGCTTTGGCTATGTGTTCGTCCCCGACGGCGGCGAACGCTGACCCCGCCCATGCGGTTAAGTAGACTGATTCCGCGCACCATTTTTTGGCGTCTGACTTGGTTGACTGCCAGTGCGCTGATTATCAGCCTGGCATTTGTCGTGGCCTTATCGGATTACAACCGCCAGCAGATGATAGCGCGGCAAATGGGCGAACAGATTGTCGAGCTGCTGGCCGACCTGGAGGATCAGCTTGATGGCCTGAACCCAAAGGAACAAGCCGACTGGATTCGCCTCAACAGCCAGCCCTATGCACCCCATCTGGTTGCGATTTATAGCCCCGAGGCCCCCCCCGCCACCGCCTCCCGCCGCGCCCAAATCGTCGCCATTGCCGAAGCCCTGCAAAAGAAGTTGGCGCGCGTGGGCGAGGTGCGCGAAATCCGTCAACCCAAAAAGCAGCTTTGGGTACAGGTGAATATGCTGGGCCAAGCCTACTGGCTGGTAATCCCGTTTGGTCGCTTCCAGTCCGACCCCACATGGACCTTGGCTGGCGCCGCCGCCATGTTCGCTGTACTGGCGCTCAGCGTCGCCGCCCTGTTTGCTTGGCGGCTGAACCAACCACTGCGCGAACTGGGCATCGCCGCGGCCAAACTGGGCCGGGGAGAACGCCCGAAACCCTTACCGGAAACCGGCCCGCTAGAAGTGCAGGAACTCTCTGCCAGCTTTAATCGGATGCTGGCCGACCTGGACACCGCCGAGGGGGAAAGGGCAGTCATGCTGGCTGGTATATCGCATGACCTGCGCACGCCGTTGGCCCGTTTGAAGTTGGGCGTGGAAATGATGAAGGACGCCAGCCTGCAGGACGGCATGCGTGAAGATGTGGATGATATAGAACGTATTCTCAGCCAGTTCATCGACTTCGCGCGCGGCCTGGGCAACGAACAGGCACAGGTTTGCGACCCTGCCGAAATTGCCCGCGGCGTCGCCACGCGCTTCGCCCGTACGGGCGTAGAGGTCGAACTACAATTGTCCGACCACCTACCCCTGGCGAACTTGCATCCCTTAGCGCTTACCCGTGCACTGGCCAATCTATTGGATAACGCCCACCGCTATGGCTTATCGCCCCTGGGCTTGTCGGTGTACTTTCAAGAAAATGCACTGTGTTTCGAAGTCACCGACAGCGGTCAGGGCATTCCTGCCGATCAATTGGTCGATGCACTCAAGCCATTCCATCGACTCGACAAAGCCCGGCGTGCCGATGGGGGAAGTGGTTTGGGTCTGGCGATCGTCGAGCGGATTTCCCGCTTACACGGTGGCCAGCTTCAATTGAAGAATCGTACGGAAGGCGGGCTACAGGCCAGTTTGATATTGCCACTGCCCGACCAAGCGCCAGGGGAGTTGAACTAACGGTAGAAACCAGACTCCCAGGGGACTCGACCCAATCGAGGATGTTGAGATGAGTAATTTGTGCGCGTTTATTTTGCATGCCCATACAAAACCGGAAAAATCGGACGAATTCGAAGCACTGTTCAAAGGGTATGTAGCCCCCAGCCGAGCTGAAGCAGGCTGTATCGAGTACCACATGTTGCGTGACCAGCAAGACCCGACGCTGTTCCTCTTTTATGAAGTCTGGAAGTCACAAGCCGATCTGGATCGGCACTTGGCTTTACCGCATATGCAGCGCTTTATCGAGCAACGCATGGATTATCTGACGCGCGACTTTGATATCCACTTGATCACCATGGTCAGCCCGTCCTCAGCCAAGCGTTAATCGGTTATCGACACCTGATATGGCGTCAATCAACCATATTGGGTGGCTGGACAGCACACGACGTATCAACTGGCCATGACGGGGCGGACTGCTGGGTGCAAGGCACCATAGCAATCGCCTCCCTACCACTGATGAGCGCGTTCAGGTACTGCACAACCCCGGGCCGGGGCCGTGCAGCGATGTTGCTGCAGCTTCCAAGGTCAGCAGGACACCATTCCCAACTGCTGACTCAACTGCTGAATTTCCGCTCGCCATTGTTGCTGCACATGAGGGCGCTGCTGCCGGGGCTTTCGTGCCAGGTCGGCCGCCAATGCGTCCTCCAGCGAAATCAAACGCGCCAGAAGTTGTTCGTCATCCTGCAAGACCGCCCCATCCCTATTTTCAGGCAAGGCCTGACCAACGATTGCAGAACCTGAGCTACCTTGATGACCCAAGGGTGGTCCCAATAACTGCTGGTATGCATTATCCGCATCAAGATACCGCTGCAGATTGCCATCGCTGACCACCCAGAAGCTGCTACAACATTGCTCGATAAAGGCACGGTCGTGCGATACCAAAATAAAGCCACCATCAAACCCGGCCAATGCATCGGCCAGCTGTTGCTTACCCGCCATGTCGAGGTGGTTGGTCGGTTCGTCCAGCAGCAGTAGGTGATAACGCGCCAGCGATAACCCCAGGAACAAGAGGCGTGCTCGCTCACCACCGCTCAACGTGGCCACCAACTGACCATGTCGTTGATATGGAAAACCGGCGGAGATAAGCGCTTGCCGCCGCAATACATCGACTTGCGGGCTAAATGCATACAACGCGGCCATCAGGTCATCTTCATCATGCAGCTGCTGCAATGACTGATCGTAGTAACCGGCCACCACTGCCGGATGATAATAACGTCCATCATGGTCGCGGTCATGCAGCAGATCTTGCCAGCACTGGCGTAGCAAAGACGATTTACCACTGCCATTGGCACCCAGCAATGCAACATGGTCGCCTGGCTTTAGCCATACCTCCTTGGCATTGAATAGCACGGGCAAATCGGGTGTGGCACGCACAGCCAACGCCTCGATCCCCAATAGCAATTTGGCAGGTAATATCTGCCCTTGCAGTGACAATTGCCACGGCGAGCCATCGGATACAAACGACTGCGTTGCCTTGAGCTTTTCAACACGCTTCTGCATCGACTGGGCTTTGCGCGCCAACCCTTCGTTGTCATACGTCCTCCCCCAAATGGCGAGGCGATGACTACTGGCGGCGAGGCGATCAATCTCTTTTTGCTCGGCCGCAAAACGCGCGACGGCAGCACCGTCGGCTTCCTCCAATGCAACCATTGCAGGACTGCATGGCTGGTCGAAGCAGTACAACTGCTTGTCGCGTAGTATCCAACTGTGTTGGGTCACCGTGTCCAGCAACCGCTGATCATGTGATACCAAGACGAACGCCCCCTTCCAGCCCTGCAGAAACTGCTCCAACCATAAAAGCGAAGGAAGATCGAGGTGGTTGCTAGGCTCATCCAGCAACAACAGGTTGGGATTGTGTAATAGCGCTCGGCCAAGCAAGAGGCGGGTATGTTGGCCCCCGCTCAACGCATTGACCGGTACATGGGCAGTCTCGGGATCAAACCCCAACTCTGCAATGAGACAATCAACTCGCCATTGCTGCCCCGGGTCGGCATCAATCGCCATGTGCAAAGCATCGTACAATGTCTGCGACGCCAAACTGGCTGGCAGATGTTGTTCAACATGCTGTAGGCTACATTGCCGCGCGATCTGAATGCTGCCACGTGTGGCTTCCTGTCGGCCAGACAGCAGACCCAGCAAGGTACTTTTTCCACAGCCATTGTGGCCGATCAGGCCAATTCGGTCACCCAGCTTCAGGGTAAAACTCAGGTCGTCAAATAACAGTCCGCTAGGTGTTTCAAGTTGTAACGACTGGGTAGAAATAAGGGTTGTCATAGCGCTTACCAATATTTTGGGATGCAAGCATCCACATCAACGGGCACGCTGACGACAATGAATTGATCGAGTAAAACTCGGTTGGTGAAACAAACTTTGCTCGAACCCATTTATCGCAGCGCGATGAAACGTGGGTAAGCGCCGTCCGCTATGCTGAACATGAGTGTCATCCAATTGATGCACATCATCCAAACTTCCATTTTTACCTCCTTTCTAATGCTGATAACACCAGGTTGATCGGCAACCTCACCCGTCTACTCGACCACTTTCACGGCAGTCACGTAGTACAAGGTCTCACCAAAGCAATCGGTCGGCACACCAATGTGCTGGTTGTAGGTCAGTGATACCTTCTTGCCCAGGCTGGCATTGATGGCTTCCACAACCTTGTCATCATGCACAGTGAACGGGAATTTTTCTGAGAGCGTGCCAGGAATATTAATCATGGCCAGCTCTCCTTCCCAGGTTTTGCATAGCCAGCCCTTTTTGGACAATTTTTGCACATACCCTGCCCGCTCGCCTTCCGCGTAGTTCCAGTTCAGCACCGCCCATAGGTAGGCCGCGCAAATCAACACAATCAGAAGCAAGGAGCCCAACAACCAGCGCCCCCAGCGAATCTTGGCTAACGGGTTTTGCATGAAGTTCCTCTAACGTTTTTGACTCAATGTGCTGCGTTCACAAGCGACTTGCGGCATTTAAGCTCAAGCCACGTCCAACAATTTCTTCAAATACCCCCCAGTGTGGCTGGCCGGGTTAGCCGCAATGTCCTCCGGCGTACCGGTCGCCAGAATCTGGCCACCACCGGCTCCGCCTTCTGGGCCCAGATCCACGCACCAGTCGGCGGTCTTGATTACATCAAGATTATGTTCAATCACCACCACGGTATTGCCATGCTCTCGCAGGCGGTGCAGCACTTTCAGCAACAGGTCGATGTCATGGAAATGCAAGCCTGTCGTCGGCTCATCCAGAATATAGAGTGTTCGACCCGTATCGCGCTTGGAAAGCTCCAACGCGAGCTTAACCCGCTGTGCTTCACCACCCGACAAGGTCGTGGCGCTTTGCCCCAGACGAATATAGCTTAGTCCCACATCCATAAGGGTTTGCAGCTTGCGGGCAATACTGGGCACCGCATCGAAGAATTCGCGTGCGTGTTCCACCGTCATTTCCAGCACTTCGGTGATATTTTTGCCCTTGTACTGCACCTCAAGCGTTTCACGGTTGTAGCGCTTACCATGGCATACATCACAAGGCACATATACATCTGGCAGGAAGTGCATTTCTACCTTGATGACGCCATCACCCTGACAAGCCTCACACCGGCCACCCTTTACATTAAAAGAGAACCGTCCTGGGCCATAACCGCGTTCCCGCGCCATCGGCACGCCAGCATACAAATCACGAATCGGCGTAAACAAACCGGTATAGGTAGCAGGATTCGAACGCGGCGTACGGCCGATTGGGCTTTGGTCTACGTTGATTACCTTGTCAAACTGCTCCAAACCAATGATCTCGTCGTGCTGCGCCGGCTCGGTGTTGCTGCCATAAATCGAACGTGCTGCGGCAGCGTAGAGGGTGTCGTTGATCAACGTCGACTTACCGGAACCCGATACACCGGTCACACAGACGAGCATCCCCAGCGGCAGCGCCAGATTCACGCCCTTCAAGTTATTCCCACGCGCACCCTTTACACTCAACCAGCGGTCAGGTTCCGGTTGGCGGCGCACCTTCGGCACTTCAATCTTGCGTATACCGGATAGAAACTGGCCCGTCACCGAAGCCGGATTGGCCATGACTTCGCCGGGTGTACCCATGGCTAATATCTCACCACCGTGTTCACCCGCACCCGGCCCCATATCCACCACGAAATCCGCAGCGCGTATAGCGTCCTCATCGTGCTCCACCACAATCACGCTGTTACCTAGGTCACGCAAGCGCATCAACGTACTCAGCAAGCGGTCGTTATCGCGCTGATGCAGACCGATGGAGGGCTCGTCCAGTACGTACATCACCCCGGTCAGTCCCGATCCAATCTGAGATGCCAGCCGAATCCGCTGTGCTTCACCACCCGACAACGTATCGGCGGAGCGATCCAGGCTCAGGTAGTCGAGCCCCACATTCACCAAAAAACCCAGTCGGTCACCAATTTCCTTGACGATCTTCTCAGCGATCTGCGCCCGGTTCCCAGCCAGCGTCAGCTCCGCAAAAAATTTGCTCGAATCGCGCAAGGCAAGCTGGCTGATCTCATAGATATTCTTTTCCGCAATCAGCACGTGGCGGGCTTCCAGGCGCAAACGTGCACCGTGGCAGGTTGGGCAAGGTTGGTTATTCAGGTATTTCGATAGCTCCTCACGCACCGCCGTCGAATCGGTCTCACGGTAGCGCCGCTCCAGATTCTGGATGATGCCTTCAAAGGCATGCACCCGTTCAAACTTGGTGCCGCGCTCATTCAGATAAGTAAACGCAATTTCTTCCTTGCCTGATCCTTGCAGCACGACTTGCTGCACTTCCTCGGTCAGTTCATCAAAAACCGTATCGACGCTGAAACCGTAGTGCTCCGCCAGACTGAGCAGCATCTGGAAGTAGAACTGATTGCGTTTGTCCCATCCCTTGATAGCGCCCGCGGCCAAAGACAGGTGAGGGAATGCCACTACACGCTTGGTATCGAAAAATTGGATAGCCCCAAGGCCATCACACTTGGGACAAGCACCCATCGGGTTATTGAAAGAAAACAGCCGCGGCTCCAGCTCGGGCAGCGAGTAAGAACATACCGGGCAGGCGAACTTGGCCGAGAACCAGTGCTCTTTACCGGTATCCATTTCCAACGCAATCGCACGGCCATCGGCATGGCGCAAAGCCGTCTCAAAGCTTTCGGCAATACGCTGCTGTAAGTCAGCACGCACTTTCAAACGGTCGATCACCACGTCAATCGTGTGTTTCTTATTCTTGTCCAGCTTGGGAATCGCATCGATTTCATAAACCTCGCCATCCACACGCACTCTCACAAAACCCTGGGCCCGCAACTCGTCAATGAGATCAAGATTCTCACCCTTCTTGCCCATGATGACCGGAGCCAAGATCATCAGCTTGGTTTCTTCCGGCAAGGCCAATACATGGTCCACCATCTGGCTAACCGTCTGGGATTCCAACGGCTGATGGTGGTCCGGGCAATATGGCGTACCGACTCGGGCGTACAAGAGGCGTAGATAGTCGTGGATTTCAGTCACCGTACCCACGGTCGAGCGTGGATTATGGCTGGTTGCCTTCTGTTCAATCGAAATCGCCGGCGACAGCCCTTCGATCAAATCCACATCCGGCTTTTCCATCAGCTGCAGAAACTGACGTGCATACGCCGAGAGGCTTTCCACATAGCGACGCTGGCCTTCTGCATACAACGTATCAAACGCCAACGACGACTTGCCCGAGCCGCTCAGGCCCGTGATAACAACAAGCTGATGGCGCGGCAAATCCAAGCTGATGTTCTTCAGATTATGCGTGCGTGCGCCGCGAATACGGATCAGATTGTTTGGGTCTATGGGGCGATAGCTCATGGCGGCTCGGTTACGTTAATGCAACCAGTGAGTTTACCGGAGTTCATTCGAGCAGACACCGCTGAAATACGATTACCTAATAGACATCCGGCACAGCCGGTATTTCGCAGAATCGCCGCCATGACACGGGAAACGGAAAAATATATTGCCCCGTACCATCTGGCCGGTATGCCGCATGTCATATCCCATAGGCCGAAACACAATCAAATCGGGACACTTGCGTTATTGACCGGGGTCAATCGTCGTCGCTAGCATGGGTTCATCAGCCTCAAAAAACGATGCGAAAGCCGCACATACAGCGCAACTGGTTGTGACACACAAACATTAATAAAAGCCCCAAAAAAGATGTATGGGCCAAGCACAAATTCCCTTACCTCCCACTTCCTTGCGTAGAAATACGCATATTCAAGCAACGCAAAACTGGATTGGATACAGCGGATGAGCCTAGATAACTTGACCAGAAAACAGCATGAAATTCTAAAACTCAGTGCAACGGGTCTTAATTCACCAGAAATGGCCAAGCAATTAGGTTGCAGCCATAAAACCGTGCGAAATCAATTGAGCATGATTTATGCCAAATTAGGGGTAAGCAACCGCGTACAAGCGGTTGTCCTTTACTCAAGAAATGAATATAAGGACAGTTAACCTATTCACAAAATTTTTTGTTTCTTTACAATCAACTCGTCGTCCCAATTTATATAAATCGGCAGCGACATTCCCGGAACCTCAAGAAGGAAACACCATGCAAGAACTGAATATGCAGGAAACAGAATCCGTAAATGGCGGCGCGGGTCCGCTTATGCTTCTCGGTATTTTATTCGGTGGTTTATATGCCACTGCCACCACAACCATTGTCGCTATTAATGAACTGTAAATTCAGTGGGCGAGAGCATGCTGTCAGTTAATCGACAGCATAAAAATTCACTAAAAACAGCCCTCTCATTTGAACTGTCTATTTTACAACCACCAATAATGGAGAAGACAATGCAAACACTCAAAACACAAGAAATTGAGGCTGTAAATGGCGGAGCTGCTCCGCTGGCATTAATTGCTGGCATCGTAGCTACATTATTTTATGGCTCGGTGACTATCGCAGCAACTGTAACTGGCTAGATAATAGATAAGGTAGCGAAAAGGGCTAGTCAGAATAAATCTATGCATCAAAAAGTGCCTCTTTAAATTCTGCCTCCTTTTTTCTCACTCGCGGCGTTACTCAACATCCTTAAAAAAGGAAAACCATGCAAGAACTCAACATGCAGGAAATGCAAGCAGTAAATGGTGGCGCTGCGCCATGTGCGCTTCCTGAAGAACGAGTCTTTTGTTTGTGGGAATAACTACTTCTTAGGTTTATAGACACGCATTTTTATGCGTGTCATTTGCAGCACCACGACTAAAAAGGAGAAAGACAATGCAAGAACTCAATGTGCAGGAAGTTCAGGTCGTAAGCGGTGGTATAGCGCCCATTGTGCCTGTTGTTCCTGCCCTTGGTTTATTCCTAGGCATTTACTTTGCCGTGACAGAAATCAGCAAGGCTGTAAAAGGCTGACAGTGGAATCCACGGCAGGGTGAATAATAAAGCAGGCCAGCTAAATAAAAGCCAAATTACCATCCTACTCGTGCCAGAGATTTATAGCACCACACCAAAAAGGAGAAAGACAATGCAAGAACTCAACAAGCAAGAAGCTGAAACAGTAAATGGTGGCATCTCTGGTGCCGTCGCAATATTCGGTGTGCTTTATGCCTATATTGTTGGTGCATTGATCAAGAGCCAGCGCTCGTAGTATCGTTGGTGCAAGATGAGCATGCACTGCCCGGTAAATTGTTTTCAGCCGATTATTACTTACCCAAACTCATCTTGCACCACAAAATGGTCAGCTGCATCTTCGTTAACAAAACTCAACTAATACATCCCATTATTACTGGATATCTGAGCATAGAAATACAATCACCACCTCTATCGAGCAGGGGAATTTTCCACCCACTACATGAATTAATTAGGGTTGCATACGCAAAATAAAAAAAAGATGAGCAATCTAGTAGATTAGAATCAATCGACAAATCCTGCTGACAATACAGTCCCAGGTTCTACTTGGTTGATTTCCAAGGGAAAGCCAAGCCATATGCTCGCGACATAATGGCTTTTGAATACTTAAATGCGTTCTCTGCTCTGATGAAAAGCTCACTATTTCGCCAAGAAGTCCTAGAAAAACCTGCGGAAGCGGGCCAAAGCCTCGTACTCGACAATGCAGGCCTGCGCATCATCATGGTGGGCGTTATTCTCCTTCTGGCCGCCCTTGTCGGCTTATCTCTCTTTACCCATTACACACGCCGGGCCAGCGCACCGGGCTTGCTCACACCGCCTCAGGGCACCGTAAAGGTTTTTGCTTTGCGTAGCGGCACCGTGGCGGAACTCAAAGTGGCTGAAGGTGAAAACGTAGCGGCAGGGCAAATACTGGCTGTCATGCGCAGTGAACGCAGCCTGGAGCAAGGCCTGCTTGGGGAGCTTGCCCGGCAGCAGCAAACCCTACAAGGCAGCATGGGAAGGGCCAACAGCCGGGCGCAAGCGGAATTACAGCGGTTATCTGATCGCGATGCAGCTCTACGGCGTGAAATCGATCAATTACATTCATTGCAAGCCATACAAACGCAGCGGTTACATATCGCCGAGCAAAAACGCGAGTCAATGCAGCAAATGCTTGGCAGCGGCTTTATTTCAGCCAATGGCTTTCGTGACCACGAAGAAGCCGTGCTGACCCAGGCGCAGCAGGCCAAGGAGTTGGAGCGGCAACGCGTAAGCCGCGAGGCCGACCGTGAACAACTGAAGCAGGAATTGACCCGTGCTCGTTTGGCTGCCCTCGATGAGCATGCCCAGCTTACCTCGACCCAGTCCGACCTCAAGCAAAAGTCACTGGAAATGGCCGATCGACAAGAATCGCTGATCCGGGCCCCTGTCGCTGGGCGCGTGGCCACGCTACAGGCAGTGGTCGGCCAAATGGCCAATACCAGTCAGCCGCTGTTGGCCTTGGTGCCTGAAGGAACGGAGTTGGAAGCCGAGTTGTTGGTGCCCTCACGGGCCATCGGTTTTATCCAAGCGGGTCAAGCGGTACGGTTGCAAGTAGCCGCCTTTCCTTACCAACGATACGGCCTACAGCCCGGCGTGGTGCGAGCAGTCTCGGAAACGGTATTAGCCCCCAGTGAAGTCAACCTACCTATTTCGACACAAGAACCAGTCTATCGGGTGAAAGTTGCGTTGCAACGCCAGCATGTCACGGCCTTTGGGCAGCAACACACCCTAAGGCCGGGTATGGCGGTTGCGGCCGATATCGTGATCGACCGCCGGCCAGTGTGGCAGTGGCTGTTCGAACCCCTGATTGCCGTCAGAGGACGGATGTTCGACTGATCTACCCAAACCATTGACCATCTTGGCTTTCAAAACCTCGTCTCATTTTAATTTGTTGCCGTGGGTTGATAGACCACGAACCGTACACCCCGTCTAAATAATCCCATTCCCCCCGAGCGCCTGCAATCCTCGCCACCATGTCTTCCTCTCCCCTGAATTCACTCAAGCTATTCAGCGCCCAACGCGTTCCATTGATCCTGCAAACCGAGGTAGCTGAATGCGGCTTAGCTTGCCTGGCGATGGTTGCCAGCTTCTATGGCTTCGAAACCGACCTGAACAGCTTGCGACGGCGCTTTCCCGTCTCGACCAAGGGGGTGACGTTAGCGGCATTGATGCGTATAGCAGACCGGATGAACATGGCGGGCCGGGCGCTGAAGCTGGACATGGACCATCTGGTAGAGCTGCAGACGCCCTGTGTGCTGCACTGGGATATGAACCATTTCGTCGTACTGGTCAGCGCCAATGCCAAAAACGTGGTCATACACGACCCGGCTTTTGGCGAACGACAGCTGACGATTGCGGAAGCCGGCAAGCACTTCACCGGTGTAGCACTCGAATTACGTCCTACCGAGGCGTTTGAGCACAAAGCCGAAGTACAGAAACTGAAGCTGCTGGATTTTACCCGGGGCGTGGTCGGGCTTAAACGCAGCTTGCTGCAAGTGCTGTTTATTTCGCTCGCTTTGCAGGTGTTCGCAATACTCACCCCGTTCTACCAGCAGTTGGTGGTGGATGAAGTGCTGGCCAGCTTCGATGCCGACCTGCTCATCGTACTGGCGATCGGTTTTGGCATGCTGCTGCTGATTTCCGCCGGCACAACGTTCTTACGCTCGTGGTTGATTCTGCGGCTGGGTAATCTTTTTAGCTTCCAGATGTCGGTGCGGCTGGCGCGCCATCTGTTCCGGTTGCCGTTAAGCTGGTTTGAGAAACGCCATATCGGTGATGTGGTATCGCGTTTTGGTTCCTTGCAGGAGGTACAGCGCCAACTCACCAGCGGCTTGGTTGGGGCTGTAGTGGATGGCCTGATGGCCTTGATCACCGCCGCCATGATGTTTGTCTACTCCCCCAAGCTGGCAGGGGTCGTATTAGTGTCAGTGCTGCTCTACGGGCTGATCCGTTGGGCCACCTACGGAGCAAGCCGGCGCTTGGCCGAGCAGCAGATCGTAGCGGAGGCAAAGGAGGACAGCCACTTCATGGAAACCGTGCGCGCCATGCCTTCGGTGCGGGTATTTGGCCACGAACCCGAACGGTTGCAGGGTTGGCAGCATAAGTTGGCGGACCACTTCAACGCCGGCATTCAGTTGGGCAAATTCAACTTGGCGTTTACTACGGCCAATGATGTGCTGTTCGGCCTGCAAAACGTGCTGGTGATTTACCTTGGTGCAAAGTTAGCCATGGAAAACGTCTTTTCGGTGGGGATGCTGTTCGCTTTCCTGAGTTACAAAACGCAATTCACCGATCGCGCGGCAGCATTGATCAATCAATGGGTCAGCCTGCGTATGCTGGACCTCCACCTTGCCCGCCTTGCCGACATTGCACTAACCGAAACTGAGGCTGATATCGATGGCCAAATGGTGGAAGTCGTCTTGGCTGGCAGCCTTGCGGTACAGGGCCTGGGCTTTCGCTATTCGGAATCCGAGCCTTGGGTATTCCGCGATTTGAACTTTACGGTCAATGCCGGGGAATCTGTTGCCATCATCGGCCCCTCGGGCTGCGGGAAAACCACGCTGGTAAAAATGTTGATGGGCCTAGTGGCGCAAGAGGAGGGTGAGGTCCGGGCCGATGGTCACGATATACGCAAGATGGGTCTGGGGCATTACCGCAGCCAAATTGCAGCGGTGCTGCAGGACGACCAATTATTGTCCGGTTCGCTAGCGGACAACATCGCCTTCTTTACGCCGCAGCCGGATTTGGAACGCGTTGTACTGTGCGCACATACCGCGGGTGTACATGAAGAAATCATGGCCATGCCGATGAACTACCAGACGCTGGTGGGTGACATGGGGTCCAGCTTGTCCGGCGGCCAAAAACAGCGTGTGCTGCTGGCACGCGCGTTGTACCGCCAACCCAAGATACTGTTTCTGGACGAAGCCACCAGTCATCTGGATGTGGCACTGGAAGCGCGTGTCAACGAGGCCATCAAGCAACTCAATATCACCCGCATCATCATCGCCCATCGGCTGGAGACCATACGCTCTGCTGATCGGGTCATCGACCTGTTCGACATGAAGCACAATGCATCCCCGCCTACGCCCACGATCAAGCCGGAGGGCGCGCTGGCTGCCGCTGTATAACCAGTTCAAGATCTGCCGCGAGCAACCGTCAGCACGGTGAAGTGAAGCGCAGAAACCAAGTAGATGTACTCTGGGGCGAAGGCTTTGGGACAACGCTATTTGGGTTTGTATGCCAAGAATATCCTTGCCAACTCCCCGCTCTTGCTCAATTTTTCCACCGCAGCACGGAGCTTATCGTTTATGCCGGGCGTCGCTTTCTTTGAAACGACAAAATATCGTTCCGTCCCCTCTAACTCAAACTGGGTTGGAAGGATCTTGATCTTCCCAACGAAATGATCTCGCTTGATTTCATCGGCTAACGCAAAATCGTTTTGAAAAACAAAACGCCCACGCCCGGCAATCAACTTATTCAGGTTCGTCGACGTATCCTTTGCGCCCGCATCAAACTTAATACTTGGGTGGGCAGCCAGAATATCAACATGCACCGTGCCATTCACCACCAATACCACGCCGTCATCACCAAGCTTAGCCAAGTCGTCAAAACCCTTGATATCCACCTTGTCGTCGATTCTTGCCGCTAATACGCTTTGTGTGGCGTAGATCGGCGTCTCGATGAAATCAAGCTTGGCTTTGCGCTTATCCGTCTTCGCCAAACCGCAAAATGCATCAAGCTTCCCTTCCTCCAGCCATGCCTCAATGCGCGGTAGAGGCATAAAGTCGCGTAGTTCACTGAACTTCAACTCCGGGTCGACGCGCTCGATTGCTTTAAAGACATCCACGCACAACCCGGTTATGGTTTCGCCATCCTTGATGAATTTTGGTTGACTATCCTGCGCCGCCGTACGGATTTCCAGGGCCGAAGCGGCTATAGGTTGCATCACTGCTATCAAACCAACGAGAAGTGTTTGTACAGTGTGTTTCATATCGCCTACTTGCTCAGAATAAAGAGCCCACAAGAAACGGTTGATGACAGTGGAACAGAAGGTGAGTAAAGAATAGGCCGAATCTTTACGCACGTGCCCATTTAATAGGATTCAAACCAAAGGAATCAGATTGATGAGCCTGACGCTCAAACCCATCACCCGCGAGAACTTCGACGCGGTCATCGACCTGCAACTGCTTGATCATCAAGCGCACTATTTGGCGAGCAATGCCTATTCGATTGCACAGGCCAGTTTCTTTCCTCACTACAAGACCAGAGCAATCTATGCCGCGGGAGAGCTGGTCGGCTTCCTGATGTATGTGTCACGTAAAGAAGAGGGCAGCCCTGGAGAATACGGTATCTGGCGCTTCATGATTGATGCACGCCATCAAGGTAAAGGCTATGGTCGTAGGGCATTGCAGCTGGCCATCGACGAGATTCAAAGCAACATTGATGCAGAGCGTATCTCGACCTGTTACTTTCCTGAAAATCCTATAGCGAAGGATTTCTACGGTAGCTTTGGTTTCGTCGAAACGGGCATCGACGAAGACGGTGAAATGAACGCCGAGATAAGGCTATAGCGTTGTAATTGGTTTACGCTGTCCCTGACAGAGCATGAATTGGTTTAAAAACCTGTTCCCCGATCTGTAGCGAGCAGCTGTCAGCAGGGCGCAGAGCCGCGCAAAAACCGGAATGTACTTTTGTACATGAGGAATTCGAGCAGCACATAAGCCCTGATCACAGTTGCGCAGTAAGATCGTAAACAGGTTCTAAGAACCTGTTCACAGTCTCGCGAGCTAGAGCTAGAGCTAGAGCAAGGCAAGGCAAGGCAAGGCGAAAACAGCCGAGGAAGCGATGTTTACAAGTGGTAAATGAGCATTCCGAGGTTGTTTTTAACGCGGTATTGCTGACGTGCAGCAGACATTGAGCAAGATCTGACAGCACCTTAGGGTTGGCCATGGCAGGAGAATCCCACGGCCAACTGCCGGGTTTTGTTAGAATTGCGTCTTTTGCAGCCGCTGTCCCTCCAAGTCCAACCATGTCCCCGTTTGAATTCCGCGCCTCTGCCGGCCTGTCTGGCCTTTACGCCTTGCGTATGTTGGGCATGTTTCTGGTGCTGCCAGTCTTTGCCCTTTATGCCAGCAAGTTGCCAGGCGGCGATAACCATACGCTGGTCGGCATGGCACTCGGCGCTTATGGCCTTACCCAGGCGCTCCTGCAGTTACCCCTGGGCATGCTGTCCGACCGTATCGGCCGCAAACCGGTCATTTATGGTGGGCTGATTCTGCTGGCAATCGGCAGCGTCGTGGCTGCCACCGCGCAAGACCTCATCTGGATCACCATCGGCCGCGCCCTGCAAGGCGCAGGTGCCATTTCCGCCGCGATTACCGCTCTCCTGGCCGACCTGACGCGTGAGGAAAACCGCACCAAAGCTATGGCGATGGTAGGCGGCTCGATTGGCATCACCTTTGCCATATCGCTGGTGGCTGCACCAGCCATCGCGGCTCAGTTTGGTTTATCCGGCATCTTTTTACTGACAGCGGGCCTTGCGGTAGCGGCGATGCTCGGCGTGTGGAAAATCATTCCCGACCCATCACAAAGCCGCTTCCACTCCGACGCTGAAGCTAACCCCAAACGGCTGGGTGCTGTACTGCGCGACCCACAACTCCTGCGCCTGAACTATGGCGTTTTTGCCTTGCATGCCGCCCAGATGGCATTGTTCGTTACGCTGCCCCTGGCCTTGGTTCAAAGCGCACATCTTGCTTCGAGCGAACACTGGAAAGTCTATCTGCCCGTCATGGCCATTGGTTTTGCCCTGATGGTGCCGGCTGTCATCGTGGCCGAAACCCGTAATAAGCTTAAACCCGTCTTCATTGCTGCCGTCGCGCTGATGCTGCTGGCGCAGCTGGGCATGACCACCGGTTTCGATACGCTGGCCCGCATCGTCATCTGGCTGGGGGTCTATTTCATCGCCTTTAATATCCTCGAAGCAACACAGCCGAGCCTGATTTCGAAAATTGCCCCCGCCGATGCCAAAGGTACGGCCATGGGCGTCTATAACACCACCCAATCGCTGGGGTTTTTCGTCGGTTCGGTGGTGGGCGGCTGGCTTTATCATAAGGGCGGCACCCTGCCTGTGCATATTTTTTGCGCAGTACTGATCGGCGTGTGGCTGATAGTCACCATCGGGCTGCGGCCACCCATGCCGGTCCGCACCTTGATGTACCATATCGACGATTCCCAGCTTGGCAACGCCACTAATTTGGCCCGTCAACTCGCCCAACTGACCGGCGTGAAAGAAGCCGTGGTGATCGCCGAAGAAGGTGTAGCCTACCTTAAAGTACTGCGCGAAGGCTGGGACGAAGCTGGCGCTTTGGCGCTATTGGCAAACAAGACATCGTAGGTCGGGCTTTTCAACCCGACGCATCGCATCTCGGGTTGAAAAGCCCGGCCTACAAACGGAGAAAATCGTATGGCATCACTCAACAAAGTCCTGCTGATCGGCAACCTGGGACGTGACCCAGAAATGCGCTATATGCCTGATGGCTCGGCTATCTGCAATTTCAGCATCGCCACCACTGAAAGCTGGAAAGACAAAAACAGCGGTCAAAAGCAGGAAAAGACCGAATGGCACAACATCACCATGTACCGCCGCTTGGCTGAAATCGCTGGCCAATACCTGAAAAAAGGCAGCTCGGTCTATATCGAAGGCCGCCTGCAAACACGCAAGTGGCAGGACAAGAACACGGGCCAGGATCGCTACACGACTGAAATCATCGCTGATGAAATGAAGATGCTGGGTGGCCGTACGGGTGGTGGATCGGAATACGACCAGACCCCACCCAACTACGAAGCCGCCCCAGCCGCCGCAGCACGCCCCACCAGCAATAACATGGGCGGCGGCGCGGCAGTCAGCACCCCTCAACGCCAAGCTGCGCCGCAAAAACCCCAGAGCTTTGACGATTTCGAAGACGATATTCCGTTCTGATTAATCGACAACACCAGCCCCAAAAGCCCTGATAAATCAGGGCTTTTTGCTTTTGTGCGCCCAGCATGGGCGCACTCCTGCGGGTGGAAGTCCCGCCGTAAGTTGATCACAGCGAACGAAGTGAAGCGCAACTGCGTGAGGGCGACCGAGCGTGGGAAGGAAGCGTGGATCGTAAACCGCGAGCCGATGGACAAGAACCGGATAGAAGGCGCTGCCGAGCAGGGCGAGCGGGCATGACT
>NZ_PDZH01000089.1 GCF_002735695.1 Chitinimonas sp. BJB300 | reverse complement strand
GAAACCGGGCGATGTGCATCAATTGGAGGCAGATTGACCTCAACTGCTCCAACCGCCCGGTGCGGACCCGCATGCCGGGTGGTGTGGCAGGGGTCGGCCAGAACATCTGGTCGCCCCTATGCCGATTCTGCTTTCTGCAGCTTGTTTTGGGGTGATGCCTTTGTTCGCCCGTTTGGCTTATGCCTCGGGCGCGGATATGCAAGCGGTTTTACTGTCGCGATTCCTTATTGCTTCAATTTGCCTTGTTGGCATTATGTTGATTCGGCGGGAAATCTGGCCGCGCGGTTGGTTGGTGCTGGGCCTGCTGGGTATGGGAACGGTCGGTTACGCTGGGCAGGCATTCAGCTACTTTTCTGCGTTGAAATACGCCAGCGCTTCATTGACGGCGCAGCTGCTTTATACCTACCCCGTCATCGTCACCTTGATCGCCGCGGTTTGGCTCAAAGAGCCACTAACTCGGCGCAAGCTGGTCGCCCTGGTATTGGCCAGTATTGGTTTGGCGTTGACGGTGGGTGATGCGTTGTCGGGTTCGCCTATCGGTATTGCTTTTGGTTTGACGGCTGCGCTGATCTATTCGATTTACATTGTGGTGGGCACCAAGCTGACACCGCAGGCAGGCGCGCTGGCCAGTACCACCCTCGTCATGTTGGGTGGTTTGCTTACCTATGGTGTGGTAGCGGTAGTTCAGCCGCCGACCATGCCGCAAACTGGTTTAGGCTGGCTGGCGATTCTGGCGCTGGGGTTGTTGTGTAGCGTCTTAGCCGCACTGGCTTTTTTTGCAGGGCTGGCTCGCTTGGGTGCTTCGGAAGCCGCCATGCTGTCCACCTTCGAGCCGGTGGTAACGGTGTTGTTAGCCGCTTGGTTATTGGGCGAACGACTTTCCTTCTCGCAGTGGGGTGGCGGTGCGGTTATCATCGTGGCCGTTCTGCTGCTGGCGAAGTCGCCGGCGCACGGTACTCCGCCGGAATAAAGCCAGGCGTATTCGCCTAAGAGGGAAAACCATGTTCTACAAAGATGTTGTCGCGGTCGATGCCAAAAAACATGTCGACCTGAAATTGAGTCTGGCCGAAAACTACGCCTTCGCTGCCAAGGTGCATGCTGTGCCATTGGTGGGCGGCGAGTTTGCCAATGCGATGCGCGAGTACCCGATCGTGTTTGCCCAGACCGGTGAAAATGAATACGCCGCCACTGCCATGCTGAGCCTGAAGACGGAACAGAATCTATTTGTCGATGAAGCCGGTGGGTGGTCTGCTCAGTACATCCCGTTTTTTGTGCGACGTTTCCCGTTCGTGACCGTGGAAGTAGAGAACAACGATGCGGTGCTGTGCGTAGAAGAAAGCGCGCTGGCAGGTATACGTCGCGATGCTGATGCGAATGCTTTCGAGAACGGTGAAGCCACCGAGCCAATGAAGCAGTTCGCCCAGCTGATGTTCCAATCACGCGATGATGCCAAGCGCACTACCGAGTTTATCAACGAGCTTGCCAAGCAAGGTTTGCTGCGCCAAGTGTCGGCCTCTGCTGAGCTGCCCGGTGGTGAAAAAGTCAGCATGGATGGCATGTGGGTGATTGACGAAGAAAAGCTGCGTGCGCTGTCGGCAGATACCGTTGCGACGTGGGTGAAGGATGGCCGTATGGCGCTGGTGTATTCACACCTGTTTTCGTTGGTGAATCTGCAAAGCTTGGTAGAGAAGCTGCTGAAGGCTGCGGCCGAATAGTCTGTTTAACGCCATGTTGCTGTGGCAAGGCAGGAAGTGAAGAGGGCGTGCTGTTGGTGCACGCCTTTTTCTTTGCCGAAGTGATGACGATGAAGGCGTAAGAACCGGTTCAAAGTTATGACTTGGTCGGCCAAGTTGGCAGCGCTTCGAATATCGCGCGGACTTCGTTTTCCATGGCCACGGCGCTGCCGGTTTTCTGGCTGAAGACAACGAAGGTGACATCGGCTTCGGCAACCAGGGTGTCGGTGCCTTTGAGCTTGACCGCCTGGTGAATCATGGCTGATCGGCTACCTATCTTTTGCATGGCGGTTTCGATCACCAGCTGTTCCCCCATCATGGCCGGTCGGCGATAGTCGATATTGATGTTGACGATGACAAATGCGAGGCTAGCCTTTGTGAACGCTTCAAACGAGCCATGGTCTTCGGTAAAGCCCCAGCGCGCCTCCTCGAGAAATTCCAGATAGCGCGCGTTATTCACATGACCGTAAAGATCGAGGTGGTAACCGCGCACTTTGATATCGGTCAGGTGAGGCTGGAAAGGGGTGCTCATGTTGTCGCTCCTTTATTCAGAGCCGGCATGGTAGCAGTCGTGCCATTCCAATAGCTAACCAGATCAGGCGTTTGCTTGTCTTGTGGTGCGGGATAGGTGATATCTGAGCTAGCCTTAATGCAATCGTGTGCTCTACCTCCCGGCAATCGCTTGTGATAAACCAGGAATAGCGCTTGGTAGTATGCGCAACTCCCCAATCCGGCACTTGAGAGGGATAATCCCCCCATGCCTTTGCACCAACTTCCACGCGGCCTGCGCCGCCTTATCTATACCGTTGTCACGATTCTGGCCTTGATTGCAGCGATGCCGCTGGTAGATGTGGCGATGTTACGTCGGTACCTGGCCGCAGAAGCAAGCCAATCACTGGGTCGACATGTCCAAATCGGCAGTCTACGCGTTGCCATGTTGCCAAGCCCAAATGTCACCCTTGAGGACGTGGCTATGAGCGAGCAAGGTGGCCATTCGCTATTTGCCCAGTTTTCCAGCGCACGCTTTTCCTTAAGTTGGAGCAGCTTGCTGCGTGGTCGGGCGGAATTGGTTGATGCGCGGGTGGAAGGCTTGCGGCTCGCTGTCTTCCCACTGGCTGATGGTCGGCTCAATTGCGATGACTTGTTGGCACCCCGGCCTAAAGAGAGTCGGATTGATTGGCATCCGACGCGCATCGACTTGGTCGGCGCGGCGCTTGATTGGCGTGATGGCAATGGGCAGACCACCCGTTTCAGCAAGCTCGACTTGCATGCCTTGGACCCGGAAGGCGAAACCGGTGCGGTAACCGTGCTGGGGAATGTGGCTGCTACGGAGTGGGGTGGGGGGCTGCGTATAGATAGCGGCTTACGCCTGGACCGTCATAAGCTGACTGCGCGTTTGAAGGGTTTCAAGCTGAGCATCAATGTGGAAACCCAGGAGTGGCATGACGGCCGCTTTACATTGACCGGTGATTTAAGCGCGGCAGGGCTGCCCTGGCGTGGCGTACTGGCGAATGCGGTGGCCCAGACCAGCATGCAGCATGGCGAGCAGCGGTGGCAGGCTGGCTTTAAGACACCGGAATTACGTTTGGGTGAAGCTGGGATGTCTACCGGCCAGCTCGAGGCCGAGTTTGGTATCAAGAGCAGTAGCCGCGAGTTGGCCGGGCAGCTGAAAGTGGAAAAACTGGCTGCCGAAGCCGCGGGCACCCTGGTGGCGGATACAGCGCGCGTACGTTTGCAATTGTTGGATGACCATCAAAATGCCCAACTGAATTTTGAGAGTCCGCTGCGTATAGAAGGCTGGCGCAAGCTGGTGCTGGAAGGCTTCAACCTTACCGGTGCGTATCGCAATAAAGCGTTGCCGCGTGGCGCTATCAAGCTGGAACTGGGTGGACGCGCTTCACTTGATTTGGGGCGGGAGCGTTTTGACTGGGATAGCCGCGGTCAGCTCGATAGTGCACCAGTGACAGCCCAGTTCTCGCTCGAAGACTTTGTAAGCCCGAAATATGCGTTTGGTTTTGATTTGGCTCGGCTGGATCTGACCCCTTATCTGCCGGTTGCCGATAGCGAGCCCTTACTGGATGTAAATCAGCCATTGGACTGGCGTTGGTTGGAAAGGCTGAATGCGCGTGGGGATATCAGGCTAGGCGAGCTTGATATTGGTCGGTTTCGCTTATTCAATTTGCAAGCCCATTTTGAAGCCGCCAAGAAGAAACTGCTGCTTGAACCATTGGAGGCGGATATCTACGGTGGCCAGCTCAAAGGCAAACTGCTGCTGGATGTCGCTAAATCGCCGCGGTTGCAGCTCACTCAGACACTGGTAGGTATGGAGATCGCTGCCTTGCTGTCAGACACGGTGGGGTTAGGCCGACTGGAAGGACGCGGCAATCTGAATCTCGACGTCACTACACCGGCACAAAGCCTTGATGGCATGCGGCGCGGTTTGTCGGGCCGGGTAGATCTGACCCTGACGCGTGGCGCTATCGCCGGGCTGGATGTCGGCGATGTGCTGCGTGGCTTGCGTAGTAATCTGGCCAAGCTCACTGGCGATATCGTGCCGGTCGATACCACACACCGGACACGGTTTTCTGATTTGTCAGCTCGATTTGTACTCAAGGATGGCGTAGCGGAAAGTCGTGATCTTCAGGTTCGTGCACCGTACTTCAAACTGGGCGGCGCTGGGTATTTCGACTTGGGGCGCGGTGAAGTGGATTATTTGATGAATGCGGAGGTTGCGGGTGGCACGGGTGTGCCAGAACTGGATGCCTTGCGGGGGGTGACGATTCCCATACAATTGTCTGGTCCATTGGCTTCACCAACCTATCGGATCGATACCAGTGCCTTGCGCGAGAAATTGGTCAGCCCGGCGGCACCGCCTGCCGTAGCGCCAAAATCCACATCCGGTAAGCCACGCTAGTTCACTTGCTTGTCTATACAAATATGTCGGTGTAGTCTGCGAGGCATCCCACAATAGATGACGGAATGGCCATGCAAAAAATCACTCTGACCCCCGGCAAGCTCACCTTGGCTCAGTTGCGCCAAATCATGGCCGGCGGTGTTCAGATCGCGTTGGACCAGGCGGCCATTCCCGGTATTGAAGCAGGTAGCCGTGCAGTAGCGGCCATTGTGGCCAAAGGTGCGCCAGCTTATGGCATCAACACAGGTTTTGGCCGACTGGCTTCAACCCATATTCCAGCCGATCAGCTGGCGCTTCTGCAAAAGAATCTGGTGTTGTCGCATGCCGTAGGGGTGGGCGAGCCTTTGGCGGCACCGATGGTGCGGCTGTTGCTGACATTGAAAATTTCCAGCATGGGGCGTGGCTTCTCGGGTATCCGCCTGGAAGTCATTGAAGGGCTGCTCAAGCTGCTCAATGCCGATATTCTGCCGTGCATTCCTGCCAAAGGGTCGGTAGGTGCTTCGGGTGACTTGGCACCATTGGCGCATATGGCCGCGGTATTGCTGGGTGTTGGTGAGGTTTCATGTGATGGCCGTACCATGCCGGCGGCGGAAGGCTTGGCCCGGTTGGGCATCAGCCCGATGACCCTGCAAGCTAAGGAGGGCTTGGCGCTGCTCAATGGCACCCAGGCATCAACCGCCATTGCGCTGGTGAATCTGTTCGCCATTGAGGATTTGTATCAAACGGCATTGGTTGCGGGTGCGCTCAGTGTGGATGCCGCAGCGGGTTCTGTTGCCCCCTTTGACGACCGCATTCACCAACTACGCGGCCATCCGGGCCAAATTGCCGCCGCCGCGGCGTATCGCACCTTGTTGGCGGGTTCGGGTATCAATCAAAGCCACCAGAACTGCGATAAGGTGCAAGACCCCTATAGCCTGCGCTGCCAGCCCCAGGTCATGGGCGCGGTGCTGGACCAGATTCACCATGCGGCAGTGGTGCTGCTGCGCGAGGCAGATGCGGTATCGGACAACCCATTGGTCTTCCCCGATACCGGCGAAGTGATTTCAGGCGGTAACTTCCATGCCGAGCCGGTGGCGTTTGCGGCCGACAATCTGGCGATTGCGCTGTCGGAAATCGGAGCATTGGCTGAGCGGCGTATTGCGCTCTTGGTTGATGCGACACTATCGGGCTTACCACCTTTCCTGGTGCGCGATGGCGGCGTGAATTCGGGCTTTATGATTGCCCATGTCACCGCCGCGGCCCTCGCGAGCGAGAACAAGACACTGGCCCATCCTGCTTCGGTAGATAGCCTGCCAACTTCTGCTAACCAGGAAGACCACGTTTCGATGGCGACCTTCGCAGCGCGGAAATTGGGTGAGATTGCCGACAACGTGGCGCATATTCTGGCGATAGAAATTCTGGCAGCGGCACAGGGTGTAGACTTGCGGGCACCCCATCAAACCTCTTCAAACCTTCAGCCAGCCATGCGCCTGATCCGGCAGCAGGTGAAGCATTACGATGCAGACCGTTATTTCGCGCCGGATATCGTGGCAGCAACCGAGCTGGTAAAACGAGGCGTATTCGCTACCATGTCACCATTACGATTTGATTCACAGGTATGACGACACCTGCTTATCAGCAGATCAAGAACTATGTGCTTGCCGCCATTCATGCAGGTGAATGGCGCGAGGGCGATTTGGTGCCATCTGAAAACGAGTTGGTAAAGCGTTTCCATGTAGCACGTATGACAGTGAACCGCGCCATTCGTGAGTTGGCGGCAGAAGGGGTGCTGACCCGTAGCCAGGGGGCCGGTACTTTTGTGGCAGCCACCAAATATCAGAGCACCCTCATTGAAATTAAAAGCATCGCGGACGAAATTCGCGCGCGTGGTCATGTACATAGCGCCGAGGTACTCAAGTTGCAGGCGGTGAAGGCAGATGCGGCGTTGGCAGCCGAGATGGGGGTGGCGACAGGGGGGCGGTTATTCCATTCCCTGATCCTGCATCATGAGAACGGCGTGCCTATCCAGTTGGAAGACCGTTGGGTGAATCCGGCTTTGGCGTCTGATTATTTGAGCCAGGATTTCACGGTCAGTACACCAAATGAATACCTGACACGTGTGGCGCCGCTTTCAAGGGTTGAGTATCGCATCGAGGCCAGCCGGCCTGATCGTACCGCACGGGCCAAGTTGGCGATGATTCGCGACGAACCCTGCTTGGTTTTGCATCGGCGGACCTTTTCTGCAAGCCAAGTAGCCAGCATGGCCAAGCTTTATCACCCTGCGGGGCGTTATCAGTTCAGTGGCTATTTCTAGCGTCTGCAAGCCATGGTGGTGCGCCGCTGGTGTCTGTTTGTCTAATTAGATTAAGTCGGTTTGATACGCTTACCAGAAACCTTGGGGCCGGCAGCCGCTTGGGGCTTACAGTCTGTTGTCAGCGTCGGTGCAGATTGGTTTTTGATTAGTTTTTCGCTCAACTCTGCGAATTTATCATCTGCATGGCGCAGCCTGCTGACCAATATCAGGGCCAGATTACGGTATAGCTTGGCGGCTTCCGCAGGTGTCCATAGCGTGCTGTCGCGCTCGTAAACCAACACCCGGACGGGCCCAAGTGTGTCGACATTGGCAGAACGTTCGTGGTGGTCCAGCAAGGCGAGTTCACCAAAGGTTTCGCCTTGGCCCAGCCGCGCCAACTCCTGTTCACCCGTACCTGAATGACGCGTGACGATGACGGTGCCCGACAGCAGAACAAACAAGGCTTGGCCTGTTTCACCTTCCTGTATCAACCGTTTACCTGCTGGGTGGCTTTCCATCCGGCAGTGGATGAGGAAGTTGCTGGCCTCTTCGGTAGTGAATGCCTGAAAAAGGCTTACCGAGCTGACGAGTTTCTGGACCAAGGCCTTGTTGTGCATGCTACTCACCGGTTTGTGGATGGGTCATGCATTCAGTGCATCAAGCAATTGTTGGTGTATACCGCCAAAGCCACCATTGCTCATAACCAATATCTGGTCGCCCTGGCGCGCTTCAGCCACGATAGCCGCAACGATTTGGCCCATATCCATCATAGTTTGTGCTCGCTCACCCAGCGGTATTAGTGCTTCGGCGGGGTTCCAGTTTAATTGTCCGGCATAGCAGAACACCTTGTCCGCCTCACGCAGGCTATCCGCCAACGCTGCCTTCATGGTGCCCAGCTTCATGGTATTGGAACGCGGCTCCAGCACGGCCAATATTCGGCCAGCGTTATTCATCTTGCCGCGTAGCCCGGCTATGGTGGTTGCGATGGCTGTGGGGTGATGGGCGAAGTCGTCGTAGATGGTCACCCCTCGGGCGATACCGCATACTTCCATGCGTCGTTTTACGTTCTTGAATTCGCCTAGGGCGGCAATGCCGATTTCGGTGCTTACACCTACGTGGCGGGCCGCAGCCAATGCCGCCAGCGCATTGAGCTGATTGTGCTCGCCGAACAGTGCCCATTGCAGCCGGCCTTGGCTGTGGCCATTGAGCAGCACTTCAAAACCATCGTCGTATGCGCTGCCTATCTGCCAGCCGCTGGCTGAATCGGCAGCGCCAAAATGCTCGACTTCGGACCAACAACCTCGCGTTAGCACCCTTTGCAGACTGGCTTCACGCCCATTGACAATAAGCTTGCCTTGGCTTGGTACGGTACGCACCAGGTGGTGGAATTGGGTTTCGATGGCAGCCAAGTCATTGAAGATGTCGGCGTGGTCGAATTCCAGATTGTTCAGAATGGCCGTACGTGGATGGTAATGAACGAACTTCGAGCGTTTGTCGAAGAATGCTGTGTCGTATTCGTCGGCTTCAATGACGAAGAAAGGAGATCGCCCTCCTTTTTCCTGGCGTGGCTCACCTGGTGCGCGAGCCGATACGCCGAAGTTTTCGGGTACACCGCCGACCAGAAAGCCAGGGGCCAAACCGGCGTATTCCAGAATCCAGGCCAGCATGGAGGTGGTGGTGGTTTTGCCATGGGTCCCAGCGACTGCCAGCACCCACTTTGGAAAGGCTGGGTCGCGCAAAACGTGCTCTGCCAGCCATTGCGGGCCGGACACATATGGCAAGCCAGCGTTCAAGATCGCTTCCATCAGCGGATTGCCGCGGCTGACCACATTTCCGATAAGGTAAATATCTGCACGAAGATTGATCTGGTCCGGCGCGTAGCCTTCAATAAGGTGTATGCCGGCAGCTTCAAGCTGCGTACTCATGGGCGGGTAGACATTGGCATCACAGCCCGTCACCTTATGGCCAGCAGTACGGGCAAGCTGGGCTATCCCGCCCATGAACGTGCCGCAAATGCCGAGGATATGGATATGCATAGGGTAAAGAGTTCCGGTTACACCCTGCCGCATGGTGGGCGCTAGGTTAAAAAGCTCTGATCAAATTAGGAGTTGATGACAATGAACGAGCGTCCCACGACTGCTTCGCCCTTGCCAACGCTTACCCCTGCCGACATTGCGCGTATTGCCTTAAAGCGTCTCGCAGAATTGGGTTTGGCCCCAATCCCGGAAAATTACGCCAAATTCTACAACGCTATTGCTGCGATCAAGTCCCCTACGGATAAGACTGAAGAGGAATTAAAGAGCGCCTATCAGGTGTTGTTCAAGGTATCGGATGTGCTGGACGGCATGACCGGGACATCGGGTTCCTTATTGGAAGACCTGGTACGCGGTGGTGAGGTTATGAGCCGGTCACGGGATACGCTCAAGGTAAAGCGTAACCAAGCTTTTGTCGAAGCGACGTTAAATGATCTGATCGAATCGACCGACACGGTTTGCCAAAGCGTCAGCGCTTCGCACCGCGACTTACACGATTTGATGGCTGCAGTAGCTAAAAATCCAGTCTGACTTGGCGATCAACCGTAAGACATTGGAACAAGATCCACTTACCGGTGCGTTGAATCGCCAAGGATTGGAACATTTGCTGGCCGCGGAGGTAAAACGTACCCGGCGCGCGAAGTTACCCATGTCGGTAGCGATGATCGACCTGGATGATTTTAGACAGGTCAACGCCAAGTATGGTCATCTTGTGGGTGATAAAGTATTGATCCACTTTACAAGCATCATCAAGGCAGTGCTGCGCGAGAGCGATTTCGTGATTCATTATGGGGGCGAAGAGTTCTTGCTATTGCGGACTGGGGGATATTAATCAATCGCTTGAAAGCCTAAGAACCTGTCTGAAGTCTGCTGCGCGTCGGCAATATGGTGTTGAAAACACCCTCGGAGTGCTCATTTATCCTGTGTAAACTCCGCTTACTCGGCTGTTTTCGCCTTATCTTGCCTTAGCTCGCGAGACTTTAGACAAGCTCTAAGACGGTTACCTGATCCATGTATGGCCGCCAGATTTCACGCCATGCACCCGTGCCATGCATGAAGATAACGGCCGGAGCGGTGACTGTGCCGGTTTTTTGAACAAACATTTTGGTGTCGGCGGTCGGGACATACATACCGGTTTTGGGTCTGGCGGCTTCACGATCGTCGCCCTCAATGTATTCGGTGTAGGCAAAACCGATGTATACCAGCAGCACAAAGACAGTAACTATCGCACAGGTGGAAAGTAGGACTGTATAGGCGATTTTTTTGATTATTTTTTTCACAATTAACAGTCGTAAACATGCTCTAGGAGGTAACCCTGGTTTTGGCCAAGTCGCGCAGTTTTGTCGCCAAACCGCCCACTGTGGTGACGAGGGCGACGCGTTTTCGGTCTGGGTGCGTCAATATAGGCTGTTTGAATAATACACTGTCGGTAGATGGCATTGGCTGCCAGTCTCGAGGGACAGGCCTGATTAGCAACAATGGCGCAACATTGATAAATAGGGGGATTAGCATTGATAGCCGCATCCCCGTTATTGACTATTTATTTAGCCATTCGAGTGAAATGACGATAGGACTACTTCCTGGCTATCTTCGGACTAATCAATGACTAGGCGCGTGCTCGACAAAGGCTGTCTACCAACGTCGGCGTTCGGCAAGCAGCGTGGTTGCAGCGGCGGCGGGGAGCGGCTTGGCGAAGAAATAGCCCTGGGCGAAATCGCAGGACATACTCCGCAAGGCTGCCAGTTGTTCGGTTGTCTCTACGCCTTCGGCAATCACACTCATGCCCAGATTGCGCGCCAGCAGGACGATGGCCCGCACGATTTCACGACTGAAATGGTCTTCGGTGATCTGACGTACAAACGAGCCATCTATTTTCAGCACGTTTGAGGGAAAACGGTGCAGGTACGATAAAGAGGAGTAGCCGGTGCCAAAGTCATCCATCAGGATCTGAATGCCACGACTGCGAATCGCCTCCAGCATGGCAATGATGGCGTCTGTATTGTCCATCAGGATGCTTTCGGTAATCTCCAGTTCCAGGCGGTCGGGAGGGATGCCGGCATCTGCGATGGCTTGGTCGATTTGTTCGATGAGATCGGGTTGATCAAACTGCTTACCCGATAAATTGACGCTGACCCGCAGTAGCAGATCGGGGAACTGCAGTTGCCAGGCGGCTACCTGTAATGAGGCGCTTTCCAGCATTTGCCGGCCGATCATATTGATCAGGCCGATTTCTTCGGCAAGCGGAATAAATTCCGCCGGGCTGACCAACTTCCCATTGGGTTGCTGCCAGCGGGCGAGGGCTTCAAAAGCAGCGATTTGGCCGGACTGCAGGTCGACAATGGGTTGGTAGAACGGCAGGAATTCGTGCTCCGCCAATGCGCGGCGCATTTCCTGTTCCATTTTCAATGCACGCAGCATGGTGCCTTGCATGGCGCGGTCGAACACTTCGAATTTGCCCCGGCCATGCTGCTTGGCGCGATGCATGGCGGTGTCGGCATCGCGGATCATCTCTTCGGGGTGGGAATAGCCGCCCGTAGAAAGTGCAATGCCAACCCGTGCGCCGGGGTAGACCTCGTTGCCTTCGATATCAACCGGCTTTGCCAGTTCGTTCAGCATTTGCTCTGTGAAGCGGATGGCATCGTTGGGTTCATCGATGGCGTCGAGCAAGATGGCGAACTCGTCGCCACCAAAGCGGGCCACCACATCGCCTGGGCGTTGTACTTGGCTTAAGCGCTCTGCGGTAATGCGCAGGATACGGTCGCCACTGGTATGGCCGAAGCTATCGTTGATGTAGCGAAAGCGTTCGAGATTCAGGCAAAGCACCGCACATAAATAATCACTTGAACGGCCGGCGTGGCCCAGGGCAAAACCGAGGAAGTCGGTGAACATGGCACGATTAGCCAGCCCGGTCAGGTTGTCGTGCAGCGCGTCGTACAGCATCTGCTCTTCGGCGCGCTTGCGTTCGGTGATGTCAGTCAGTGAACCTGCCATTCGATGCGCCAAGCCGGTGGCGGGGTCGAGCAGCGCCATACCACGCGTCAGCATCCAACGCCAAGACCCATCGCGATGCCGTAATCGCTGTTCCGCCTCGAAGTGCGGGGTCTCGCCTTTGAGGTGGCGAATCAACTGGCTACGTATGCTTTCGGTTTCATCGGGGTGCATGAGCGCACGCCATGTTGATGGCAATGGTGCAAGCTCATCGGTTTCCGCATAGCCCAGCAGTACTTTCCAGCGTGGTGAGACATACAGGCTGTCCTCGCGGATATTCCAGTCCCAAAGCCCGTCGTTGGCCCCTCGGATTGCCAGCTCATAGCGCTCCTGGCTCTCGCGCAGGGCAACCTCTGCTTCATATTTGGCGCGCCGGTTGCCTGTTTCGCGCAATTCACGCTCTACAACGCTGGCCAAGCGCTTCAGGTGGGTTTTCAGGATGAAATCATTGACACCGGCCTTCATCATGGCCACAGCAGACTCTTCGCCTATGGTGCCGGTTACCACGATAAAAGGGATAAGAAGCGTATGTTCGCGGAATACGTCAAGGGCTTGTTGGGCCGAAAACTGCGGCATGGAGTAGTCGGACAGAACGAGATCCCAGGTCTCGTTCTCCAACGCTTCCCGCATTGTCTCGGCGACTTCCACCCTACGGTAACTCACCTCGAAACCCTGGCGACGCAGGGCGAGGACATTCAGGAGCGCGTCGTCTTCTGAGTCATCGACGACCAGCACCTTGAGTGACTTGACGAGAGGTGGCGTATCGAGCATCTATCGGTCGCACTTGTCGTCTAGGATTTGACGGGTTCGTTTAGCATCAGCCAATAAATGCCGACCTGTTTGACTACTTCCATGAACTGCATGAAATCGACGGGTTTGCGAATATAACTATTAGCACCAAGACTGTAGCTTTTGACTAGGTCATCTTCTTCCTTGGACGTGGTCAGCACCACGACTGGAATCAACTTGGTGGCTTCGTTAGCGCGTATTTGCCGTAATACCTCAATGCCATTGAGCTTGGGCAGCTTGATATCCAGCAATATCAACACCGGCAGGTCTTCTGCATTGCGGCTGGCATGGCTGCCGCGCGCAAACAAATAATCTACAGCTTCCTGCCCATCCCGGGTGACAAAAATTGGGTTCTGAATACCGTTCTTACCGAAGGCCCGCAGGGTTAGTGCTTCGTCATCCGGATTGTCTTCCACCAGCAAAATTGGGGCCTGCATTTTGCACCATCCTGTCGATTCGAATCTCCCAAACATTAGACCACGCCTGCCCTAGCCGGCAAGGTGCTTGGCAGGCGGTGGTCTCGATAGCTAATACCTATTGGAGATTCTTTGACACGATCTCATACACATCGCGTGATAAATCAGTATGGGCAGCCAATCTTTCCAGCTCAGCCCGCATGGCGGTACGCCGTGTGGGCTCCATTTTCTTCCACCGATTGAAGCTGCCGGCGAGTCGGGCAGCGACCTGAGGATTCAGTTTGTCGAGGCTCAAAATGGTATCGGCGGCAAAGGTATAGCCCGAACCATCGGCAGTATGAAAGCCTGCCAGATTGTTGTGAAGCAGCGCCCCAATCAGCGAGCGAACCTTGTTCGGATTGGTGATGGCAAATGCCGAATGCTGCATCAGCTTTTTCACATGGGCTACCGTGCCTAGCCGACGGCTGAGCGCTTGGAGCGTGAACCACTTATCCATGACCAATGCATCGTCGGCCCATTTTGCGGCGAAGCTATCGAGCGCTGCATCGCCTTCTGACCAGTTGACAAGGCCGGCCAATGCCGCCTGCGCATCCGTCATGTTGTTTGCCGTGTTGTACTGCAGCTTGGCCAGTTCGATCAATCCGAGTTCATCGAGTTCGGTGAGATAGCTTAAACAGACATTCTTCAACGACCGTTGGGCTACCGCTGTTGCTTCAAACTGATAGGCATCGTCGTTTTGCATGCGGCTGTAGCAGGTTCGCAGTTCGTTACGCAGCGCGCGGGCCAAGCCCAGCTTCATCGCTTCACGTCCTGCGCGGATAGCATCCGGGTCAATTTCCGCCTGTTGGTCTGCCAAGTAGGTTTCGGCAGGAAGTGTCAGCATCAGCGCGACCAACGCCGGGTCGAGCGTCTCATTGGTCAACACCAGGCGCATGGCGGCGACAAAGTCATCCTTCAGCGCTAAAGGCTGGCTTGTCCGGGCGGCATCAATCAGACCCTGCAGGTCTTGCAACATCAGTGTCTGACCAGCTTCCCAGCGGCAGAATGCATCGCTGTCGTGAGCCAGCAGGTGCACCAGCTGTGGCCGGCTGTAGGGGAAGTTCAGCTTCACTGGGGCCGAGAAATTGCGTAGCAGTGAAGGGACAGGTTCTTCAGCAACGTTGATGAAGGTGAAGGACTGGTTGGCATCCTTCACTGACAACACGCGCGTGCCTGGGGTCGCGTTGGGCTCTTGCGCCAATTGCAGTGGCTGGTCTGCGCCATCGCGGCCTACAAAGCCCAAGGCAAGGGGAATATGAAACGGTAGTTTATCTACCTGGCCGGGCGTAGCCGGGCAGCGTTGGTTGATATCCAACGTATAGGTTTTTTCTGCGGCATTGTACTGGCCGCGTACGGTCAGTTCAGGCGTGCCGGCCTGGGAATACCAGCGGGAGAATTGCTCGAGATCATAGTCATTGGCATCGGCCATTGCGGTTCGGAAATCATCGCAGGTGACGGCTTGACCATCGTGGCGCTTGAAGTAGAGGTCCATCCCCTTGCGGAAACCGTCGCGGCCCAACAGGGTTTGGTACATGCGCACAACTTCTGCGCCTTTTTCGTACACGGTGACGGTGTAGAAATTATTGATTTCGATGTAGCTCTCGGGGCGGATTGGATGCGCCATCGGGCCTGCGTCTTCAGCAAATTGATGGGTGCGCAGGACGCGCACTGCATCGATACGGCAAACATCGGCACTGCCCATATCTGCAGAAAATTCCTGGTCGCGAAAGACGGTAAGGCCTTCTTTGAGCGATAGCTGGAACCAGTCACGGCAGGTCACGCGGTTGCCGGTCCAATTGTGAAAGTATTCATGGGCGATCACTGATTCAATACCGTCAAAATCCATGTCGGTAGCGGTATCCGGCCGTGCCAGCACATACTTGGTATTGAAGATATTCAGGCCCTTGTTTTCCATCGCGCCCATGTTGAAGTCGCTTACGGCAACGATCATATAGGTGTCGAGGTCATACTCCAGTCCATAGCGTTGTTCATCCCACGCCATCGACTTCTTTACCGAGGCCATGGCGTGATCACATTTATCGAGGTCGGATGGCTCGACAAAGATTTCCAATGCAACTTCGCGACCAGAAGCGGTGCGGAATTTATCTGATAGCTTGGCCAGCTTGCCGGCCACTAGGGCAAACAGATAGGCCGGTTTCTTGAAGGGATCCACCCACTTCACCCAATGACGGCATTTGTCGAGCTGGCCTTCGCCAACCTTATTGCCGTTGCTCAGTAAGATGGGCCACTTTTGTTTATCGGCCACGATGGTGGTGGAGAAGCGTGCCATCACGTCCGGGCGGTCGAGGTAATACGTGATCTTACGGAAGCCTTCGGCTTCGCACTGGCTGTAAAAGTTCGCGCCGGATCGGTACAAGCCATTGAGGCTGGTATTGGTTTCTGGGTGGATGAGGGTGATGATTTCCAGGATCGCATTGTCGGGCATGGACGCGATGGTCAGCGATTCGGCATCAAGGCTGTAATGGCCCGTTTCCAGCGCCTCGCCATCAAGCTTGACGGATTCCAGCGTCAGCTCGCGCCCCTGCAGGCATAGTGCTGCGCGTGGGTCCGGATGCTCGGGGTTGCGGTGTAGCACAAGGCGTGAAGTGACGCGGGTTTGGGTTTCATCCAGTTCAAACGTCAGGTCGACCTTGTCGATCATGAAAACCGGCGGTGTGTAGTCATGCAGCTGAATGGCTTGCGGGGTATTGGCGTCGAGTTTGGCCATGTCTCTTCTCTGGCAGCTAGCAAGGTAGCAGGATCACTGTGACTTGCAGTTAACGTTATTGTTTCCACCGGCCAGGCAGACTTGATGCTGCTGGTTTTTATTGCCGGATTGTGGGGGCCGAAAGTAGCCGATGGTGGTGGCGATTATAAACCGTGGCCAGCCGCCCGGCTTGCCGTAGTACAACGCATGTTTTGTCGCTTGTGTGAGGTGTTTGAATAGCGCCCGGATAACGTGTTTTATATGCCTTTATGTCGCCATTTATAGACATCGATCTTCTTTTTTCGCATATGTGGGCACTGCTATTCTTGACTGGTCTGACTAGCCAGGCTTCCCGATCGGCTTTCCCATGTATATCTATGACGATTACGACCAACAACTGGTTGACCAGCGCGTTGTCCAGTTCCGCGATCAAACTCGCCGCTTTCTTGCCGGCGAGCTGAGTGGCGAGGAATATCGCCCGCTGCGGCTGCAAAACGGCCTGTACATCCAGCGTTATGCGCCGATGCTGCGTGTTGCTATTCCCTATGGCCATTTACGCAGTGACCAACTGCGTGTGTTGGCGCAGATAGCGCGTAAGTACGACCGTGGCTACGGACATTTCACCACCCGGCAGAATATCCAATTCAACTGGCCCAAGCTTGAAGATGTACCCGATATCCTGGCCGACCTTGCCCGCGTGCAAATGCATGCTGTGCAAACCAGCGGTAATTGCATACGTAATACAACGACCGATCAGTTCGCCGGCGTTGCTTACGATGAGTTGATCGATCCTCGCCCCTGGTGCGAGATCATCCGCCAGTGGTCTACTTTCCACCCTGAGTTCGCTTACCTGCCACGTAAGTTCAAGATTGCAGTCAGCGGCTCGCTGCAAGACCGTGCCGCCACCTGGGTGCACGATATCGGTGTACACGTTGTCAAGAATGCCGCGGATGAAGTGGGTTTCAAGTTGATTGTCGGTGGCGGCCTGGGCCGTACCCCGATGGTGGGCGCGGTGATTCGTGACTTTTTGCCGCGCGAGCATTTGTTGAGCTATCTCGATGCCGTGCTGCGGGTATACAACCGCTACGGCCGGCGCGACAACAAATACAAAGCGCGCATCAAGATACTCGTCAAGGCCATGACACCGGAAGCATTCGCTGCCAAGGTCGAAGCTGAATGGGCACATCTGAAGGATGGCCCCATGACGCTGACGCAAGCCGAAATTGACCGTATGGCTGGTTTCTTCACCAAACCTGCTTACGAACCGCTGGCAGTGGAAGATGCTGGCTTTAATCAGAAAAAAGCTGAGAGCAAAGCCTTTGCCCGTTGGGTGGAGCGTAACGTCTTCAAGCACAAGCAACCGGGCTATGCCGCAGTGACGTTGTCGTTGAAGGCCACAGGCATTGCCCCAGGCGATGCGACCGATGCGCAGCTTGATGCGGTGGCTGACCTGGCCGACCGCTATGCCTTTGGCGAAGTACGCGTCAGCCACGAGCAGAACCTGATTCTGGCGGATGTCAGGCAAGCCGATTTATGGGCAGTGTGGCAAGCGGCAAAGCAGCTTGGTTTTGCCACACCCAATATCGGGTTGATTACCGATATCGTCTGCTGCCCTGGGGGGGACTTCTGTGACTTGGCCAATGCCAAGTCCATTCCGATTGCGGAGAGCATCCAGCGTGTGTTCGATGACCAGGACTACTTATTCGACCTGGGCGACATCGACCTCAATATTTCGGGCTGTATGAATTCCTGTGGTCATCACCATGTGGGCCATATCGGCATACTGGGCGTTGATAAGAGCGGCTCGGAGTGGTACCAGGTTTCACTCGGTGGCCGCCAGGGGCATGACGCCAGCCTTGGCAAGGTGATCGGCCCCAGCTTTGCCCAGGACGATGTACCGGGCGTGGTGAAGCAGATTATCGATGTCTTTGTCGAACACCGACGGGGCGACGAACGCTTTCTGGAAGTATTTGACCGCGTGGGGCTCGACCCCTTCAAAGCCCGTATCTACCAAAAGGAACGGGCCCATGGATAAGCCATCACACCTTATCAACTGATGTTACGCAGTAGCTGCGAGAAGCAGCTGTAACTGATCATAAGCCGCGCGGGAGGCGTTGATCAGTAACTTGCGGCAAAGTGCGAATGGGTTCTTCTGCGTCTTGATGCTCAGGCATTCAA